>NZ_BAAGTH010000013.1:0-198611 GCF_054782015.1 Salinifilum aidingensis
TGCATCAACCGGCTCAAACGCCACCGCGCCGTGGCCACCCGATACGACAAACTCGCCGTCCGCTACGAAGCCACCGTGACCATCGCCGCCATCAACGAATGGCTCTAACTTATGAAACAGACCCTAGCAGGCGCACTACCAGCAGGGCGTCCGGCGCGGGCTGAGCTGGTGCGGGGGAGGGGCTGGCCCGCGGGAGACCGGACTCAGACCTTCACGGTCGGGGCGTGCAGCTCGAACCAGGTGGAGAAGTCCAGCACGTGCTCGAGCAGGTTCCGCCCGCCGGCGCTGAGCTCGGCCGGTTCGGTTTCGGCGGCCTGGCGCACCTGGCCGGGGTCGAACAGGTCGAACGCCGGCTCCTGCCCGCCGAGCAGGTCGTGCACCTGGTGCTGCAGCGCTGCCGCGTACTTCGCGTCCTGCGTGGACGGGTAGGGGCTCTTGACGCGGTTGGCCACGGACTCCGGCAGGACGTCCGCCGTGGCGCCGCGCAGCAGGCTCTTCTCCCGCCCGTCGTGGGTCTTCAGCGACCACGGCGCGTTGAACGCGTACTCGACGAGGCGGTGGTCGCAGAAGGGCACGCGCACTTCCAGGCCGACCGCCATGGACAGGCGGTCCTTGCGGTCCAGCAGCATCCGCACGAACCGGGTGAGGTGCAGGTAGCAGATCACCCGCATGCGCCGCTCGAAGTCGGACTCGCCGGGAACGGTGGGCACTTCCGCGACCGCGCTGCGGTAGGAGTCGGCGAGGAACGTCTCCGCGTCGACGGCGCGGCGGACGTGGGGGTTCAGGGCTCGGAGGTGCTCGTCCACGTGCGCGGAGGCGGCCGCCATCCAGGGGAACGTCTCGGCCCGCTGCACCCGGGGGTCGTGGAACCAGCGGTACCCGCCGAAGACCTCGTCGGCCGATTCGCCGGACAGCGCCACGGTGGAGTGCTCGCGGATGGCCTTGAACAGCAGGTACAGCGACTGGTCCATGTCGCCGAGGCCGGCGGGGATGTCGCGGGAGCGCACGGCGGCGCGCCGCACGGCCGGGTCGGCCAGCGCACCCGGGTCGAGCACGATGTCGCGGTGTTCGGACTGCACGTGCTCGGCCACGTCGTGCACGTACGGGCCGTCCGGGGTGTCGCGCATCAGGTCGGGCACGAAGTTCTCGGTCTGCCCGACGAAGTCGACGGCGAAGGTGCGCAGGGCCTCACCGGTGCCGCGGAGCTGCTCGGCGGACAGCGCGGTCAGCGCGCTGGAGTCGAGGCCGCCGGACAGCAGCACGCAGCGGGGGACGTCGCTGACGAGCTGGCGCCGCACGATGTCGTCGAGCAGTTCGCGGACGTGCGCGGTGGAGGTGCTCTGGTCGTCGGTGTGCTCGGCGGGTTCCAGGCGCCAGTAGGTGGTTTCGCGCACCCCCGTGCGGTCCACCGCGACCACGGTGCCGGGCTGCACTTCGCGCATGCCCGACCAGATGCCGTGCCCGGGTGTTTTGGTGTGCAGGAGGAGCTCGCGCAGGCCGTCGGCCTCGACGGTCTTCTCGGCCGCGGGGTTGGCCAGGATCGCCTTCGGCTCCGATCCGAACAGCACGCCGCGCTCGGTGGGGTAGTAGTACAGCGGCTTGATGCCCAGCCTGTCGCGGACGAGCACGAGCTGCTCGGTGCGGTTGTCCCAGATGGCGAAGGCGAACATGCCGTTGAGCCGCTCGGCGAGCTCGGTGCCCCACTCCAGGTAGGCGCGCAGCACGACCTCGGTGTCGCTGTCGGTGCTGAAGCGGTGCCCGCGGCTGCGCAGGTCCTCGCGGAGCTCGGTGAAGTTGTAGGTCTCGCCGCTGTAGACGAGGGCGACCTCGCCGTCGCGGACCGCGTCGCCGCTGCGGCCGGGCGTTCCGACGGGGGCGCCTGCTGCGGAGTTGTCGGTGGGGTCGCAGGTCATCGGTTGGGTGCCGCCGGGCAGGTCGATGATCGCCAGGCGTCGGTGCATCAGGGCCGCGTGCTGGGACACCCAGGTGCCGGCGGCGTCCGGGCCGCGGCAGGCCATGGTGTCCGACATGGACTCGAGCGTCGGGGTGTCACCGCGAAGATCGCGGTGGAAATCGATCCAGCCGCAGATGCCGCACATCGTGCGCTCCCTCGTTGGTACCGGTTGTGTGCTCGTTTCGACCGGCCGGTCGGTACCTCGGTTCGTTGCCCTGGACAACTTGTTAGTGACGTTAACGAAGAACTTCCGGGGTGGCCATCCGAGGGCGGAGTGACCTCGCCCACGCCCGATGCGGAGGGGAGGGGCGTGCGGTGCGCACCGGAACGCCGCGGTGCCGTGGGCCTGCCGCTCGCCGCTGCGGAGGTGGTGCCGCGCACAGCGCTCCGCACGATAGGAAGGGAAGCCACCGCACCGAACCGAAGGAGAGGTATGCCGACGGTCGTGGTCATCGCGGAAGCCCCCGACGCCGCACGTGCGTTCCGGGCCGTGCTGTCCCCGCACGGCTACGAGGTGCTCGACGCCACCGCCCCCGAGGAGGCCGAGCCCGACGCGCGCATCGTCGACTTCGGCGCGGCCACGGACGCGGGCGCCGTGGCGCGGCTGCGCACCCGCAGCGACGCACCCGTGCTCGCCGTGGCGCCGCGGGACAGCCCCGGCCTGCGCGCGGAACTGCTCAACGCCGGTGCCGACGACTGCGTGAGCAGGCCCTTCGACGTCGGGGAGTTCCTCGCCCGCCTGCAGGCGGTCACGCGGCGCGGGAGCGGTGGCAGCACCCCCGACGTCGTGCGCACCCCGTCGTTCGCGGTGCACCTCGACGCGAAGAAGGTCGCGCGCGGCGAGATCGCCGTGCGCCTGACGCCGACCGAGTGGGCCATCCTCGAGATCCTCGTGCGCGCGGACGGCGCGCTCGTCAGCCAGCAGGACCTGCTGACCCGGGTGTGGGGCTCCGACTACGCCCGCCAGACCCACTACCTGCGCGGCTACCTGGCGCAGCTGCGCAGGAAGCTCGAACCGGAGCCGGACAGCCCGCGCCACTTCATCACCGAACCGGGGCGCGGCTACCGCTTCGAGATCTGACGGCTTCGAGGCGTGCTACCCGATGTCGGGGATCCCGCAGCGAGGCCTCGCCGGAGGTTCCCCCACCCGACCTGCCACGCCAGCCGATCCGCGGAGTCCCTTCGAGCCCCGCCGGGCCCGCGCGCCGCGCCCGCCGCCCGTAGCCTGGGGCCGTGATCGAATTCGACGCACTCGTGGACCGCGCCCGGACCCTCGCCGCGAGCGGTGAGCGGGAACTGCTCGGCATCGCGGGCGCCCCCGCCGCGGGCAAGGGACGGCTCGCGAAGCTCCTGCTCGGCGCGCTGGGCGAGGACGCGGCGCTGGTGCCGATGGACGGGTTCCACCTGGCCAACGCCGAACTGAGGCGGTTGGGCAGCCAGGACCGGAAGGGTGCGCCGGACACCTTCGACGCGGCCGGGTACGTGGCGCTGCTGCGGCGCCTGCGCGAACCGGGGCGGCGCACCGTCTACGCCCCCAGGTTCCACCGCTCGGTCGAGGAGTCCTACGCGGCGGAGATCGCCGTGCCGCCCGAGGTGCCGCTGGTGATCACCGAGGGCAACTACTTGCTGCTCGACCGCCCGCCCTGGGACGAGATCCGCGACCTGCTCGACGAGGCGTGGTTCCTCGCCCCCGACGACGGCGCGCGCGTCCAGCGGCTCATCGACCGGCACGTGCGGCACGGCCGCAGCCCCGAGCAGGCGCGCGAGTGGGTCGAGCGCAGCGACGAGAGCAACGCCGCGCTGATCGCGCCGACGAGGGAGCGGGCCGATCTCGTCGTGGACCTGGGGTGAGGGGACCGCGGCGCTTGTTCACCCGGACGAGGGGCTGCTCGAAGCCGGTTGCTCCGAGCTGGTCGTCGGTTCGGGAGGGTCCGTCGTGCCCGTGCTCGTCGGCGGTGTGCTCGGTTCCGTCGGATCCGAGGTCGGTGTCGGATCGCTCGTCGGCTCCGGATCCTCGGTGGTCGGCGGCGGTGCGGGCGTGCTGGTTCCGGTGTCCGGCGGTTGCGGAGGCGGCGCGGGCGGGCGGTGCGGCGCGTCCGGTTCCGAGCGCGGCTGCTCCTGCGTGGTCGTCCCGGGCGCGTCCGCGGACTCCGAGCCCGCGGTCGTGGTCCGCGGGTTCTCGGACGACGAGGACGCGGGCGGTGGCGGCTGCGGCGGCCGCGGACCCGACGAGGTGCTGGACTCGACTGCCGAGGTCGGTTGCAGCGTGATGTCCGGTCCCGCCTCGTCCGGGCGTTGCGAGGTGGCGACCATCGCCGCCGTCGTGGCGAAAACGGTGGCCACACCCACGCCGGTGGCGGCGAGCACGAGCAGGCGCCTCGGCCGGGAGTCCGGGTCTTCCTGGTCCATCGCGGTCCTCGCGGATTCGGGTGGTCGGAGCAACACCGTAGCGACCGGGAAAACCGGGATGATCCGCAGGTCCGCGGGATGCGGGCGAGCGCACCCCGCGCACCCCGCCGTGCGGCGGTGGTGTGCCGCCGCCGCGGGAGGTCAGGCATGATGCGGATGTGACCGAAGCAGAGCAGGCGCGAGTGACGGCGTGGGTGCACGGACAGGTGCAGGGCGTGGGTTTCCGCTGGTGGACGCGGGCCCGCGCGCTGGAGCTCGGTCTGGTCGGCAGCGCCGCCAACAAGCCGGGCAGCCGCGTGGAAGTGGTCGCCGAAGGACCCCGGCGGGCCTGCGCGGAGCTGCTGGAGGCGCTGCGGTCCGGCGACACCCCGGGACGGGTCGACAACGTCGTGGAGCAGTGGGCTGAGCCCCGAGGCGGGCTGACGGAGTTCGTCGAGCGGTAGCGCCGCGCGGGAGCCGATGCGGGCCCGGTTCGGCGGTCACCCGGTAGGCTTCCGGTGGTGAAGCGCCGTGACCGGCGGCACCTCGTCACGCGGGAAGGTCGATCGACGCCGTGCACCTGAAGAGCCTGACGCTGAAAGGGTTCAAATCCTTCGCCTCGGCCACCACGCTGCGCTTCGAACCCGGCATCACCTGCGTGGTCGGACCGAACGGCTCCGGCAAGTCGAACGTGCTCGACGCCCTCACCTGGGTGATGGGCGAGCAGGGCGCGAAGGCCCTGCGCGGCGGGAAGATGGAGGACGTCATCTTCGCGGGCACCTCCGGGCGCCAGCCGCTGGGCCGCGCCGAGGTCACGCTCACCATCGACAACGCCGACGGGGCCCTGCCGATCGAGTACACCGAGGTCTCGATCACCCGGCGGATGTTCCGCGACGGCGCCAGCGAGTACGAGATCAACGGCGACACCTGCCGCCTGCGGGACGTGCAGGAGCTGCTGTCCGACTCGGGCATCGGCCGGGAGATGCACGTCATCGTCGGTCAGGGCCAGCTGTCCACGATCCTGCAGGCCAAACCGGAGGAGCACCGGCGGCTCATCGAGGAGGCCGCGGGCGTGCTCAAGCACCGCAAGCGCAAGGAGAAGGCGCTGCGCAAGCTGGAGGCGATGCAGGCCAACCTCACCCGGTTGACCGATCTCACCAGCGAGCTGCGGCGGCAGCTGAAACCGCTGGGCAAGCAGGCCGAGATCGCCCGCAAGGCGCAGACGGTGCAGGCGGACCTGCGGGACGCGCGGCTGCGGCTGCACGCCGACGACCTCGTCTCCGCCCGCCAGGAGCTCGCCAAGGACGAGGCCGACCAGGAAGCCGCCCGCGCCAAGCGGGCCGAGGTGGAGACCCAGCTGCAGCACGCCCAGGCCACGGAGAAGTCGCTCGAGGAGCAGGCGGCGGCCGACGCGCCGCGGCTGAACGAGGCGCAGGACACCTGGTACCGGCTGTCCGCGCTGGAGGAGCGCCTGAGCGGCACGCTGCGGCTGGCCCAGGAACGGCACCGCCACCTCAGCGCCGCGCCGACCGAGGAGCAGCGCCCCGGGCGCGACCCGGAGGAGCTCGAAACCGAGGCCGACGAGGCCGAGGAGCAGGAGGTCGAGCTCCGCGAGGAGACCGAGCAGGCCCGCGAGGCGCTGAACCGCACCACCGAGCGGCGCAAGGAGCTCGACACCGCGGCCCAGCAGGCCGAGCAGGAGCACCTCGCCGCCGTGCGCGCGATCGCCGACCGGCGCGAGGGGGTGGCCAAGCTCTCCGGTGAGGTGGAGTCCACCCGCAGCGCCCTCAGCGCCACCGCCGACGAGATCGAGCGGCTCACCGCTTCGCTGCAGGAAGCCGGCGAGCGCGCGGAGGAAGCCGAACGCGCCCGCGCCGCGGCCGAGGACGCCACCGGGGAGGAGGACTCCGGTGAGGAGCACCTGCAGGAGAGGCTGAGCAGCGCCACCCGGGGACGCGACGCCGCGCGGGAGCGCGTCGCCGAGCTCACCAGGTCCGAGCGCGCCGCCGAGCAGGAGATCGCCTCCTGGAAGGCGCGCGTGGAGGCGCTGTCCATGGGCCTGAACCGCAAGGACGGAGCGGGTGCCCTGCTGCAGGCCGGCGAACGCGTGCCCGGCCTGCTCGGCGCCGTCTCCGCGCTGCTGACCGTGGAGAGCGGTGCCGAGGTGGCGCTGGCCGCCGCGCTCGGCAGCGTCGCCGAGGCGGTCGCGGTGCGGGGCGTCGACGACGCGGCCGCCGCGCTGCGGCTGCTGCGCGGTGACGAGTCCGGGCGCGCCGCGGTGCTCGTCGGTTCGGAGGCGGCCACCACCGACCGCTCCTGCTGGCCCGCGCTGGACGGGGGAGCCCGCTGGGCGGTCGACCTCGTGGCGGCCCCGGAAGCGCTGCGCCCGGCCGTGCTGCGGGCGCTGGACCGCGTCGCCGTGGTGGACGACCTGGACACGGCCTCGGACCTGGTCCGGCGGCACCCCGAGGTGCGCGCGGTGACCACCTCCGGCGACGTCCTCGGGGCGCACTGGGCCAGCGGCGGCTCCGAGGACGCGCAGAGCGCGCTCGAGGTCCGCGCCGCCGTGGACGAGGCGGAGCAGGAACTCGCCGCGGCGCAGCGCCGGCTGGAGCAGCACTCGGCCGCGCTGGAGGGCGCCCGCGCCGAGGAGGAGTCGCGCAACGCGGAACTGCGCGCGGTGCAGGAGGAGATCAACGAGGCCAAGGTGCGCCGCGCCCGCAGCAGCGAGCGCATCAACAGCCTGCGCAAGGCCGCCGAGTCCGCCCAGGCCGAAGTGCAGCGGCTGACCAAGCAGCGCGCCGAGGTGGAGCAGTCGCGGGAGAAGTCCCAGATGCGGCTGGCCGCCCTGGAGGAGCAGCTGGCCGCGGTGCAGACCGAGCAGGAGGAGGCGCCCGAGCCGGACACCACCGAGCGGGACCGGCTCAACGAGGAGCTCACCCAGGTGCGCCAGCAGGAGGTGGACGCGCAGCTGACCCTGCGCACCGCCGAGGAGCGGGCCCGCTCGGTGCAGGGGCGCGCCGACCAGCTGCGCCGCGCCGCGCGCCACGAGCGGGAGGCCCGCGCCCGAGCCGAGGCCGCGCGCCAGGCCCGCGAACGCGGCGCCCGCGTCGCCCGCGCCGTGGTGGAGGGCGCCGAGCAGGCCGCGGACCGCATCCGCACCTCGCTGCGGGCGGCCACCGAAGCGCGGGACGAGGCGCAGCGCAAGCAGGCGGAGAACGAGCAGGCGCTGAACACGGCGCGCCAGCAGGTGCGCGAGCTCGGCGGCGAGCTGGAGAAGCTCACCGACGCGATGCACCGCGACGAGGTCGTCCGCGCCGAGCAGCGGATGCGCATCGAGCAGCTGGAGAACAAGATCGTCGAGGAGTTCGGCGTCGGCCTCGACGACCTCGTCGCCGAGTACGGGCCGGACGTGCCGGTGCCGCCGAGTGCGGCGGAGATGGCCGAGTACGAGGCGGCGAAGGAGCGCGGCGAGCAGGTCAGCGAGCCGCCGTCGGTGCCGTACGACCGGTCCGAGCAGGAGCGCCGGGCCAAGCGCGCCGAGAAGGACCTGCAGCAGCTGGGCAAGGTCAACCCGCTGGCGCTGGAGGAGTACGCGGCGCTGGAGGAGCGCTACAAGTACCTCTCCAACCAGCTGGAGGACCTCAAGGCCACGCGGCGGGACCTGCTGGACGTGGTCAAGGAGGTCGACGAGAAGATCCTGGAGGTCTTCTCCTCGGCGTTCCAGGACGTCGCCGCCGAGTTCGAGAAGGTCTTCTCCGTGCTGTTCCCCGGCGGGTCCGGGCGGCTGACGCTGACCGACCCGGAGGACATGCTCACCACCGGCGTCGAGGTGGAGGCGCGCCCGCCGGGCAAGAAGGTCAAGCGCCTGTCGCTGCTGTCCGGTGGGGAGAAGTCGCTGACGGCGGTGGCGATGCTCGTGGCGATCTTCCGCGCCCGCCCCTCGCCGTTCTACGTGCTCGACGAGGTCGAGGCCGCGCTGGACGACACGAACCTGCGGCGGCTGATCACCCTGCTGGATCAGCTGCGCACCACCTCGCAGCTGCTCATCATCACGCACCAGAAGCCGACGATGGAGATCGGCGACGCGCTCTACGGCGTGAGCATGCGCGGCGACGGCATCACCGAGGTGATCTCCCAGCGGCTGCGCTCGGAAGCGGAGCTCGGCCAGACCGCGGGTGCCGACCCGGTCGAGGTGGCCGCGGGCACCGGTGCGGACGCGGTCGAGCAGGCGGGAACCGGGTCCCCGGATGCCGGGCCCTCGGATACCGGGCAGGAGGGCACCAGCTCGGCGGGCGGCGGGGACGACGCCGCGGAGTGAGCGCGTGCTGCGCCCGCCGCGGGCCCGCCGGAGCCAACGCGGCTACCGCGGCGGGTGGCTGGCCGCACCCCGCGGGCCCGCGGCGCGCTCCCCAACCCCGGAGTCGCGTCCCGCGGGTGCTCACTCGGTCCCGGAGCGCTCGCCGCGCCGCTGCGGCGCCGGGTGCAGCAGCGACAGCGCGGTGCCGACGAGCAGGGTGACGACCACGCCGGCCGGCGTGTACCAGGGGAAGGCCAAGCTGCTGGTGCCGCCCTCCCCGTCGGGCAGGCGCACGCCGTAGCCGAGCGCGGCCACCACGGCCAGCGTGACCACGAACGCGGCGATCGCGTCGGACTGGCGGGCGCGGCGCACGAACAGCCCGAGGGCGAACGCGCCGAGCAGCGCCCCGTAGGTGTAGCTGGCGATCGCCAGGCCGACCTCGACGACCGGGTTGTCGGTGCTGGTGAACATCACCCCGAACAGGACGAACACCGCCGCCCACACCAGCGTCCACAGCTTGCCGAGCCGCAGGACGCGCGCGTCCTGCCCGCCGGTGACCTTGCGGTAGATGTCGGTGACCGTCGACGTCGACAGCGAGTTCAGCGTCGACGACAGGGTGCTCATCGCCGCGGCGAGGATGCCCGCGATGAGGACGCCTGACAGCCCCGGCGGCAGCTCGGTGACGATGAACGTGGGGAAGAGCTCGTCATCGCTGGCCATGCCCATCGACTCGGGCGAGGCCCCGCGGTAGAAGACCCACAGCAGCGCGCCGACGAACAGGAACAGGGCGAACTGGAGGAACACCACCACGCCGCTGGAGATCAGCGCGCGCCGGCCGTCCTGGACGGTGCGGCAGGCCAGCAGGCGCTGCACCATCAGCTGGTCGGCGCCGTGCGAGGCCATCGCGAACAGCGCTCCGCCGAGCACCGCGGTGATCAGGGAGTACTGGTCGGTGAGGATCGGCGCGCCGGGGTCGAACAGCTGGAGCTTGCCCGCCTCGGCGAGGCTGCCCAGCCACCCGTCCGGCAGCCGGCCGACGAGGAAGCCGATCACGGCGAGGGCGCCGAGCACGTAGACGACCATCTGGATCACGTCGACCCACACGACCGCTCGGATCCCGCCGAAGTAGGTGTAGACGACGGTCAGCGCGGCCAGCGCCAGGATGATCTGCCAGTAGGACGTCCCCAGGCCGAACGCGTCGAGCATGACCTTGACCGGGATGGCGGTGGCGAACAGCCGCAGTCCGTCCGCGAGCAGCCGCGTCACCAGGAACGTCACCGAGGCGGTGGCCTGCAGCCCACCGCCGAAGCGCTGCCCCAGGAACGCGTAGGCGCTGACCAGGTCGCCGGCGTAGTAGCGGGGCAGCAGCCAGAACGCGACGACGACGCGGCCGATCAGGTAGCCGATCGCCAGCTGCAGGTAGGTGAACGAGCCCAGGTAGGCCACCGTCGGCACGCTGATCACCGTCAGCGTGGACGTCTCGGTGGCGACCACCGACAGGCACACCGCCCACCACGGCAGCGCGCGGTTGCCGACGAAGTAGTCGCGGGCGGTGCGCTGCCGTCCGCTGAGCAGCAGGCCGAGCGCGGGCATCGCCAGCAGGTAGACGACGATGATCGCGATGTCCACCGAACGCATGGTCACTCCTCGGGCAGGCCGCCGATGCGCAACCGCCGGGGCGGTTCGACGGGGGTGGGCAGGTGCAGGGGTCCCGCGCCCGGGGTGATGGAGCCGAGCACGCGCGGGCCGCGCGCGCCCGTTCCGCCCCGGAGCGTGCCGGGAAGGCCGTGCAGGGTGAGGAACCCGAGCAGCGCGGCCAGGTAGGCCTCCTTCGCCGGGGCGGGCAGGCCGAGGTCGTCGCTGTGCACGAGCCGCCGCCCGTGCACGTGGAGGTGCTCGCGCAGGGCGCGCACGAGCACGGGGTTGCGCACTCCGCCGCCGGAGGCCACGACCACGTCCACCCGGTGCCGCTCGCAGGCCTCGGCGATCGTGGTCGCGGTGAACTCGGTCAGCGTGGCCAGCAGGTCGTGGGGGGTGAGCTCCTCGAGCTCCGCCGTGGCCGCGCGCAGGTAGGTGGCGTTGAAGTGCTCCTTGCCGGTGGACTTCGGCGGCCTGCGGCTCAGGTACGGGTCCGCGAGCAGGCGGTCGAGCAGGTCGTGCCGGACGCGCCCGCGGGCGGCCAGCGCCCCGCCGGTGTCCCGCGCGGCGTCGGTGTACCAGGAGGCGGCGACGTCGAGCAGCGCGTTGCCCGGCCCGGTGTCGAAGGCCAGCAGGCGGTCCTCGTCGACGACGGTGAGGTTGGCGATGCCGCCGATGTTCAGCGCGGCGTGCACCTCCGTCCGGTCGGCGAGCCACAGCGCGTCGAGGGCGCTCGCCAGCGGTGCGCCCTGCCCGCCCGCGGCGATGTCGCGGGCGCGGAAGTCGTGCACCACGGGCAGACCGGTCGTCTCGGCGATCCACGCGGGTTGCCCGAGCTGGAGGCTGCCGAGCGCGGTGCCCTGCTCGACCCAGTGGTACAGCGTCTGCCCCAGGGAAGCGACCAGGTCGGCGCTGCCCCCGGCGAGTTCGACGCCGCGCCGCGCGGCGAGCGCGAAGCACTGCCCGACGGCGGTGTCCAGGTGGCACACCTGCGCGGCGGTCACCGGGGCGGGCGGCAGGGCGCTGGTGAGGTCGGTGCGCAGCGAGTCCGGGTAGTCGATCTCGGTGTGCCCGAGCGGCTCCAGGTGGAGCGTCCCCCCGCGCAGG
This sequence comes from Salinifilum aidingensis, assembly GCF_054782015.1. Taxonomy (NCBI): domain Bacteria; kingdom Bacillati; phylum Actinomycetota; class Actinomycetes; order Pseudonocardiales; family Pseudonocardiaceae; genus Salinifilum; species Salinifilum aidingensis. Next base: position 11,388 of record NZ_BAAGTH010000013.1, read on the forward strand.
CGCAGTGCGCAGGCGGCGACGTCCACGCCGTCCAGGGAGGTGCCGGACAGCACCCCGATCGCTCGCCAAGTGGCCACGACCCGTGGTCTAGTCCACACGGCGTGCGAGGCGCAAGCGTTTCGCCCGTTTCGCTGCGGAATCGGTCGTAGCCGGTCGCCCGCGCTGCGGGGTGCGCGCCGGGCTGCGCCGTCGCGGGTGCGAGGATGGAGGCCGTGACCAGCTCAACCGTGATCGTGATCGTCGCCGCGGTCCTCGTGGCACTGGTGCTCGCCGTGACCGCCGGTCTGCTGCTGGCGCGCCGGCGCCGGATCAGCCTGGGCGAGCGGCAGGAACGGGACGAGGTCTCCTCGTCGGAGACGCAGCAGCGCACCGGCTACCGCACGGGCAGCGGCATCAGTCTGTCCAGCGGAGGACCGCCGCAGCAGGGCTCCGGTTCCTCGACGGCCACCGCCGAGCCCGAGCAGCCGGCGGAGACCCGCACCGAAGCGGACGGTGAACCCGCGCTCGGGGACGAGGCGGCCGTACCCCGGGACAGCGAGCGGCGCGGCATCGTCGACGTCGACCTGCCCGACACGGCGACCGGGGCTCCCGGTGTGCCGGACGCGCGCACGGCGCCGGAAGCGCCCGCCGAGCCAGCCGTGACCGAGCGGGAGATCGCCGAGCAGAAGGCTCCGGCGGAACCGGAGACCCCGGCCGATTCGGAGGGCGAGTCGGAGCAGGCGCTCGCGGACGGTGCCGCGACCGCGGAGGCGGACACCGCTGCGGCCGAGACCCCCGCGGCGCAGGAGACCACCGAGGCGCAGGAGACCACCGAGGCGCAGGAGACCGGGACAGGGGAGAGCACCGGCTCCGCCGGCACGACCGCGACTGCCGGAAGCGGCGCGGCGGCCCCGGCGGAACCGGCAGTGCCGGAGCCCGCCGAGCCTGCCGCGACCGAGCGGGAGATCGCCGAGCAGAAGGCCCCGGCCGAGCCGGAGACCCCCGTTGAGCAGTCCCCCGCTGCCGCCGCGCCGGACACCGCTGCTGGCGAGGCCACCGCTCCCGCGGCCGAACGGGAGGAGATCGAACCGACCAGCGGGCGGCTGGAGCGCCTGCGCGGCCGCCTCTCCCAGTCCCGCTCGACGCTCGGGCAGAGCCTGCTCGGTCTGCTCGGCGCCGGTGACCTCGACGAGGACTCCTGGGAGGAGATCGAGGACACCCTGCTGATGGCCGATCTCGGCGCGGCCACCACCACGGAGATCACCGAGCGGCTGCGCTCGGAGATCGCCACGCGGGGGGTGCGCACCTCGGAGCAGGTGCGCGCACTGCTGCGCGAGGTGCTCGTCGACGCGCTCGGCCCGGACATGGACCGCTCGGTGCGGGCGCTGCCGCACGGAGACCCGGTTGACGGCGGCAAATCGGCCGTGGTGCTCGTCGTCGGCGTCAACGGCACCGGCAAGACGACCACCACCGGCAAGCTCGCCCGGGTGCTCATCGCCGACGGGCGCTCGGTGCTGCTCGGCGCGGCCGACACGTTCCGCGCGGCCGCGGTGGAGCAGCTCGGCACGTGGGGCGAGCGCGTGGGTGCCGAGGTGGTGCGCGGCAACGAGGGCGCCGACCCGGCCAGCGTGGCGTTCGAGTCGGTCAGCCGGGCCGGGGAGACGGGCGTCGACGCGGTGCTGGTGGACACGGCCGGCCGGCTGCACACCAAGACCGGCCTCATGGACGAGCTCGGCAAGGTCAAGCGCGTCGTGGAGAAGAAGGCCCAGGTCGACGAGGTGCTGCTGGTGCTGGACGCCACGACCGGCCAGAACGGGCTCGCCCAGGCGCGCGTGTTCGCCGACGTCGTCGACGTGACCGGCATCGTGCTGACGAAGCTGGACGGCACGGCCAAGGGCGGCATCGTGTTCCAGGTGCAGCGCGAACTGGGCGTGCCGGTCAAGCTCGTCGGGCTCGGGGAAGGGCCGGATCACCTGGCCCCGTTCGACCCGGGCGCGTTCGTCGACGCCTTGCTGGAGTGACCCGCTCCCCGGAGTGACCCGGGCGCGGCCGGGGCTCTCCCGGCCCGCCGGGAGAGCCCCGGCTTCCCGGACCCCAGGGCGAGTCTCGGCTCGCTTTGCGGATCCCGGTGGCGGTGGACGTTTCTCGGGACATGTCCACCCGCCTGTGCCGGAGCCCTGCTCGCGGCCGGGGCGGGCGCATGTGCTGTGGCCGGGATCTCCGCGGCAAAAATTGTCTGATGACTGACAACTCTCCTAGCCTGGTCGAGTGAGGGCATCGACCCGCCCCCGCGGAGGGCGAGCCGTCCGCGGGGGCGGGGTGCGAGTCGCGAACAGGGGGAGACATGCGCAGCGTGGGCAAGCGCTCCTCGGTGGAGGACGTCATCGCCCGGCTCACCGAGCAGCTCTCCGCCGGCGCGTGGCGCCCGGGGGAGCGGATCCCGACGGAGCAGGAGCTCAGCGGTGAGCTCGACGTCAGCCGCGCCGTCGTCCGCGAAGCCGTCCGCGCGTTGGTGCACCTCGGCGTGCTGGAGAGCCGCCAGGGCTCCGGGACCTACGTCGTCAGCGCGACCGACCCGACACCCATGCTGCGGCAGCTCAACCTGGCGCGGGTGCGCGAGGTGTTCGAGGTCCAGCTCGGCTACGACGTGACCGCAGCCCGGTTCGCCGCGGTGCGCCGCACCGACGAGGACATCGCGCGGCTGCGGGCCCTGCTGGAACGGCGCGACGAGGCCGCCACTCCCGACGAGTTCGGCTCCGCCGAGGTCGACTTCCACCAGGCCGTGGTGGAAACCGCCGGCAATCCCCTGCTGCTGGAGATGTACCGGTACCTGCTGAGCAGGTTGCGGGAGAGCCTCGAAACCCTGCGCGCGGCGCACGAGCTGGTCGAATCCGGCCCGCAGGCGCACCGCGCTCTGGTGGACGCCATCGCCGGTGGTGATGCCGACGCCGCGGCCCGCGCCGCGCAGGCGGTGATCGAGCCCGGACTCGATTCCCTGCGCAGTGCCCTCGACGAGGACCGATGACGCAACGCCGGGCGCACGCGCGGCGGAACCACCGGCTGCCGCACCGGTCGACCGGCGGCACAGCCGCGCACGCAGAGAGGAATGCAGGAGAGCTGTGAGCATGCGAACCGAAGTGCACGACCACCAGCGGCGGAGGTCCAGCGCGGTCATCGCCACGATGGTGCTCGTCGTGCTGGTCGCGGTGGCCCTGCGACCGCCGTTCACCTCCGTCGCGCCGCTGCTGGAGGGGATTCAGCGCGACCTGGGCCTGTCCTCCTCGTTCGGCGGCGTGCTCACCACGCTGCCCGTGGTGTGCCTGGGGGCGTTCGCCTTCCTCGCGCCGAAGCTGCGGCAGCGGTTCGGCGACGAGCGCGTGCTGCTGGGCTGCCTGGTGGTGCTCGTCGCGGGCAACCTGCTGCGCGCGGCAGGACCGGTGTCGACGCTGCTGCTGGGCACCGTCGTGGTCGGTGCGGGCATCGCCGTGGCCAACGTGGCGCTGCCCGGGCTGATCAAGCGGGACTTCCCGGACAACGTTCCGGTGATCACCGCCGTGTACACGGTGTGCCTCACGCTCGGCGGTGCGGTCGCCGCGAGCGTCGTCGTGCCGATCTCCGAAACCACCGGATCGGCCTGGCGCGCCCCGCTCGGCCTGCTCGCGGTCCCGGTGGCGGTCGCGCTGGTGATCAGCCTGTTCGTGCTGCGCGGGCGCTCCGGTCCGGCGCCGCTGCCCTCTCGCCCGGGGCGGCTGTGGCGGTCGCCGCTGGCGTGGCAGGTCACGGTGTTCATGGGGTTGCAGTCGGCCATGGCCTACGTCGTGTTCGGGTGGCTGCCGAGCATGCTGCAAGGCCGCGAGTTCAGCGCGGGGACGGCCGGCCTGGCGCTCGGCGTGCAGGCCGCGGTGCAGGCCGTCGGGTCGATGAGCGTGCCGGTGCTGGTGCGCCGCACCCGCGACCAGCGGCTCATCGCCGTCGTCCTGGCCGTGCTCATCGCCCTCGGCTTCACCGGGGTCGTGTTCGGCCCGGCACCGGCCGGCGTGTGGGCGGCGGTCGTTCTGCTCGGCGTCGCCCAGGGAGCCGCGTTCGGCCTGGCGCTGACCCTGTTCGGGCTGCGTTCGCCGGACAGCGACACCACGGCGGCCCTGTCCGGCATGGCCCAGGGCGGCGGCTACCTCATCGCGGCCGCCGGTCCGCTGCTGATCGGCCTGATCCACGACCTGTCGGGCAACTGGACCGCACCCCTGGTGCTGCTGTGGGCGTGCTGCGCCGGGCACTTCGCCGCCGGGATGTTCGCCGGACGCCCGGTGCAGGTCGACTCCGTCACCGGAGGAACGAGCTCGTGACCGACCGCCGCCCCTGACCCGGGGCACGGCTCCCCGCGTGATTGGACTCGTTCCAGAGAGCGCAATTTTCATGAAAATTGTGAGTTGTCCCCACGCGAATGGAGCACAAGTTATCCCCAGGGGGTCGGGTTCTCCCCAAGGGCCCTGCGCGTCGGGCGGGGTGTTGCCGTGCGTGTCGGGGCCCGGCGCAGTCCGCGGCGCAGCCGTCCGCACGACGTCAGGGGCGGGTTGCCCGCGATCACGGCCGACATCTTCGGCGCCCGCGTCGCCCGTCTGGCACGGGCGCCGGTGCGCTTCGGCAGCTCCCCACGGGGGCGCTCCGGTGCGGGGGCTGCGCCTCCGCGAGTCGCGCGCACCGGGGCGGGTCTCACGTGTCCGGTGGGGCCTGCGCCTCCGGGCGAGTCGCGCGTGTCCGGGTGGGACCCGCGCGTCCGGACGGTGTCTACGCATTCGGAATGCGTATCTCTACCTAGATCAACACACGGGGGTTCACGGTCTCGGCGCCCCCGCTCGGACCGGCAGACTCATTCGTGCACGGCGCAGAGGGAAGGCCGGGCGGTCAGGGCGAATCCCCGCCCGTTCTGGGGGTCGGGCGGGGATTGCTCAGCCGCCGTGCACGAGGGGAGCCGAGGGGGATCAGGGGGAGAGGCCGGAGCGGCCCGCACGTGGGGGAAGGGCCGCTCCGCGACCTCCGTCAATCCACCGGTGCGACGCGGATCAGGTTGCCGTCGGGATCGGCGACGACGAAGGTCCGCCCGAACACCTCGTCGCGCGGCTCCGCGACGACGTCGACGCCCTTCTCCGACCACGCGCGGAACTGCCGGTCGATCGCCTCGGGCCCACCGGGCAGGGCCACGCACAGCTCGCCGGTCCTCGTCAGCGTCCGGGCCGCGCGCTCCGGATCCCCGCTCCACAGGGCGAGCTGGACACCGCCGTCGAGGTCGAAGGCGATGAACCCGGGGGTTTCGAAGCTGGGAGCCATCTCGAACAGGTCGGCGTAGAAGCGGGCGGACGCCGGTGCGTCGGTGACGTGGACGATGAACATGTTCGGGCGTGGCACGGAAGACCTCCACGTGTTCGTGGTGTGCGGACACGCGGAGACTGCGCGTCATCGGTGACGAGTTCCGGCATGATTGATGAGATCCTCCGGTGGTGCCGCCGGATCGCTTCTTCTCCCTGCTGATCGCGCTGCAGAGCTGCGAGTCCACGACCACAGCCGAGCTGGCCCGCGAGCTCGGGGTCTCCGTGCGGACCGTGCTGCGCGACCTGCGTTGGTTGCAGGAGGCGGGTTTTCCGCTGCTGGTGCGGCGCGGCCGGTGGGGCGGGGTGGCACTGCTGCCCGGTGGAGCCCTGGACGCATCGCGGCTCGCACCGGCCGAACGCGACCACCTCGCGCTGGAGGGCCTCGACGACGAGCAGCGGGACCAACTGGGTACCGCTGTCGAGGCCCGGCGCGCCCGCAGCAAGGTGGCAGCCGTCCGGCGGCCACCGGAGCAGGACGCACTGCCGCTGAGCGCGGTCGTCACCACCGACAACACGCCGTGGTTCGGCCCCCGGCCGGGAGGGATCTCCCCGGCGGAGCTGCTCGGGGACCTGCGCCGGGGAGTGCGCCTGCGCATCCACTACCGCCGCTCCGAGGGGGCCGAGCCCGCCTGGCGGGCGGTGGATCCCTACGGTCTGCTGGCCAAGGGCGGCCGCTGGTACCTGGTCGCCGACCGCGGCGGCTCCCCCGCCTGTACTCGCTCGAGCGCCTCGTCGAGTGGCGGGCGCTGCGAACACCGCGCCGCCTGCGCGCGGGGGCGACGTTGCCCCGCGTCGCCGCGGAGCTCACCGAGCAGTGGGAAGCTCCCGCCCCGCTGCGGGTCGAGGCCGTGCTCGACTCCGCCCAACTCGACCGCGCGAAGCGCATCCTCGGCAGCCGGCTGACTGTGCGCTCCGCCGAGCAGTGCGACCGGGTGGACATCGCGGTGGCGTGCCGCGAGGTGGAGGACGTGCGCCAACTGCTGCAGTTCGCCGACGGCATCACCGTGACCGGGCCGCCCGCGGCGCGGGACCGCCTCCGCCAGCTCGCCGCCGACACCTTGCAGCAGTACCTCTAGTGGCGCGTCAGGTCGTTTTGCGCACGGGGCGGCCGGGGCAGGTGGGAGGAACCTCCTGCACGTCCCAGCTGCCCCCGAGCACCCGCCCCGGATGACGGAACCTCGAGCACCGACCCGCCAGCGGCGCGGGGGGAGGCGGTGGTCGGGCGCGAGCGACCAAGATCGACGCGTAACCTGTTGATGTCGTGGACCCCTCCGCGGCGCCTGCCGCCGACCCGCCGGTCATCAGCGTGCCCCGGCGCTCGCTCGTCGTCTTCGCCGGCATTCCCGGCGCGGGCAAGAGCACCGTGCTCGGCCGGTTGTCCACGCGCGCCGGCGCAGCCGCGCGCGCAACGCCCGGGGAACCGGTCGTGCTCGACTCGGACGAGGCGCGCGAGCGTCTGCGCTCGGTGCTGCCCGGCTGGGTGCGCTACGGCTGGTACCGCCCCCTGGTGCACGTGCTGCACGGGTTGCGCATCGTCCGCTGGTGCCTCGTCGCCAGCGGTCCCGTCGCAGCGCACGAGCCGGCCACCCGGGCGAGCAGCCGCGCTCTCCTGGCGTTGTGCGCGCGGCTGAGCGGGAGGGAGCGGGTGCTCGTGTGGCTGCGGGTCGATCCCGGTGACGCGCTCGACGGGCAGCGCGCCCGCGGCCGCCTCATCGGCGCGTGGTCCTTCGCCCGCCACGTGCGGCGCGCGGTGCGCATCGAGGGCCTGCTCGCGACCGGGGCCGGCCTGCGCGGCTGGCCGCGGGTGCACGCGTTCAGCAGGCACCAGCTCGACGGCGGGATCCGCGTGGACGTGTCCGAGCAGTGCTCGCGGTGACGTTCGTCCCCGTTTCCCGGGGTGGCGCGCGCAGCGGCGATCGTCCTGGTTAGGCTGGTGGACCGTGCGGCGGGCAGATTCCGCCGTTCCGGCTGAGATCATCGAGCTGCGAGTGACTGGCAACGGGGTGCTCATCCCGGTGCGTGGTGTGGCCACCCGCGGGATGTGCTGGGTGGCGTCGACACGTGGTCGACTGTGTGGTGACGCACTGCCGTGATGGCGCACTGCGTGATGACGCGCTGCGCTGTTTCACCCCGGACGTGCCGCGTAGGGCCGCTTCGGATCTGATCCAGCCCTGATCGACCTACGAGGAGACCCGCGTCCAGCATGCCGACTTTCGATGAGCTCGATCTCGACCCCGAGGTACTGAAAACTCTGGTCGAGCTCGGTTACGAAACACCGACCCCCATCCAGGAACGCACGATCCCGCCGCTGCTGGAGGGCAACGACGTCCTGGGCCTGGCCCAGACCGGCACCGGCAAGACAGCGGCGTTCGCCCTGCCCATCCTGTCCACGGTGAACGTGGCGGAGCAGCAGCCGCAGGCGCTGGTGCTGTGCCCCACCCGCGAACTCGCCATCCAGGTCAGCGACGCGATCCAGAGCTACGCCACCGGCCTCGACGGCCTGCGCGTGCTGTCCATCTACGGCGGTCAGAGCTACCGCCCGCAGCTGGAGGGCCTGCGCCGCGGCCCGCACGTGGTCGTCGGCACGCCCGGGCGCGTCATCGACCACCTCAACCGCGGCACGCTCGACCTCAGCGGCCTCGAGCACGTCGTGCTCGACGAGGCCGACGAGATGCTGCGCATGGGCTTCGTCGAGGACGTCGAGACGATCCTGAGCTCGGCGCCCGCCCAGCGCCGCACCGCGCTGTTCTCCGCGACGATGCCGCCGGCGGTGCGCCGCATCAGCCAGTCCTACATGCGCGAGCCGGTCGAGGTCACCGTGGAGAGCTCCACGCGGACGGCCGCCACGGTCAACCAGCGCTACCTGTCCGTGCGGGACTCGGCCAAGCGCGACGCGCTGACCCGGGTGCTGGAGGCGGAGCAGTGCGACGGCGTGATCGTGTTCGTGCGCACCAAGCAGCTCACCGAGGAGCTCGCCGAGTACGTGCAGGCGCGGGGCTTCCGCGCCACCGCCATCAACGGTGACGTGCCGCAGCAGCTGCGCGAGCGCACGATCGGCCAGCTGCGCGACGGGAAGGTCGACATCCTCGTCGCGACCGACGTGGCGGCGCGCGGGCTCGACGTCGAGCGCATCTCGCACGTGTTCAACTACGACATCCCCCGCGACCGCGAGGCCTACGTGCACCGGGTCGGCCGGACCGGCCGGGCCGGCCGCACCGGTGAGGCGATCCTGTTCGTCTCACCGCGCGAGCGCGGGCTGCTGCGCGGGATCGAGAAGTCCACGGGGCAGACGATCACGCCGATGCAGCTGCCCACCGTCGAGGAGGTCAACAAGCAGCGGCTCGCCCGCTTCGCCGCGCAGATCACCGACACGCTCGGCAGCGGGGACCTCGAGGTGTTCGAGGACCTGGTGCGGGACTACCAGAGCGAGCACGACGCGGACCCGGTGCGGATCGCCGCGGCGCTGGCGAGCATGGCCCAGGGCGACCGGCCCCTGCTGCTGGACCCCTCCGACGAGCTGGAAACCCCGGACTTCGAGTCGAACAAGTCCGACAAGGAGACATACCGGGTCGAGGTGGGGCGCCGGAACCGCGTGACGCCGAAGGCCCTCGTCGGGGCGCTGGCGAACGAAGGCGGGCTCGCCAGCAAGCACATCGGCAACATCGACATCCGCGCCGAGCACACGCTGGTCGAACTGCCCGCCGACCTGCCCGAGCAGCTGCTGCGCAAGCTCGGCCGGACCCAGGTCGCCGGGCGCGGGCTGCACATCAGCCGCGCCGATGACGAGGTCGTCGGGCGGCGCGGCGGGCGGCCGAACCGCGGCCGCGGCACCGACCGCGGGCGGAAGAGCGGCGCCGGACCGCGCAAGGAGGGTCGCGCGGGCCGGTTCGACAAGCGTCCGCGCCGCCCGCACAGCACCTCCTGACGCGGGCCTCCGGCCGGACGCGGGTGGCGCGGAACCGCCACCCGCGTCCGGCACTGGCGCACGCCGGTTATCCTTCAGGGGTGCCGAGGTACACGCATCGACTCTGGAGCCTGTGACCCCGTGTTCGACACACTTTCCGACCGGCTCACTTCGGTCCTGCAGAACCTGCGCGGAAAAGGCCGCCTGACCGACGCGGACGTGGACGCCACGGCCAGGGAGATCCGCATCGCCCTGCTCGAGGCCGACGTCGCGCTGCCGGTCGTCCGCGAGTTCATCAAGGGCGTGAAGGAGCGGGCCAAGGGCGCCGAGGTCTCGCAGGCGCTCAACCCGGCCCAGCAGGTCATCAAGATCGTCAACGAGGAACTGGTGAACATCCTCGGTGGCGAGACCCGGCGGCTGGACTACGCCAAGCACCCGCCCACGGTGATCATGCTCGCCGGTCTGCAGGGTTCGGGAAAGACGACGCTGGCGGGCAAGCTGGCCAAGTGGCTGTCCAAGCAGAACCACACCCCGCTGCTCGTGGCCTGCGACCTGCAGCGGCCGAACGCGGTCAACCAGCTCCAGGTGGTCGGTGAGCGCGCCGGCGTGCCGGTGCACGCGCCCGAACCGGGCAACGGTGTCGGCGACCCGGTCGCCGTGGCGCGGCAGGGCGTCGAGCAGGCCCGGCACAGCCACCACGACATCGTCATCGTCGACACGGCCGGCCGGCTCGGCGTCGACGAGGAGATGATGCAGCAGGCCTCGGACATCCGGGACGCGGTCGAGCCGAACGAGACGCTGTTCGTGCTCGACGCCATGGTCGGTCAGGACGCGGTGACCACCGCGGAGGCCTTCCGCGACGGTGTCGGGTTCACCGGCGTGGTGCTGACGAAGCTGGACGGCGACGCCCGCGGCGGTGCTGCGCTCTCGGTCCGCCAGGTCACCGGCGAGCCGATCCTGTTCGCCTCGAACGGCGAGAAGGTGGACGACTTCGACGTCTTCCACCCGGACCGGATGGCCAGCCGGATCCTCGGCATGGGCGACATGCTCACCCTCATCGAGCAGGCCGAGCAGGCCTTCGACCAGGACCAGGCGGAGCAGGCCGCGGAGAAGCTCGGCACCGGTGACCTCACCCTCGAGGACTTCCTCGAGCAGATGCAGGCGGTGCGGCGGATGGGGCCGCTGCAGAACCTGCTCGGCATGCTGCCCGGCGCCAACGGGATGAAGGACCAGCTGGAGAACTTCGACGAGAAGCACCTCGACCGGGTCCAGGCGATCATCCGCGGCATGACGCCCGATGAGCGGTCCAACCCCAAGATCATCAACGCTTCGCGGCGGCAGCGCATCGCGCGCGGTTCCGGCGTGCAGATCAGCGACATCAACGACCTGGTCAACCGGTTTTTCGAGGCGCGCAAGATGATGCAGCAGATGGCCGGCCAGTACGGCATCGGCGGCGGCAGCGCGACGAAGAGCAAGAAGGGGAAGAAGGGCAAGAAGGGGAAGAAGGGCAAGAACAAGGGCCCCACGCCGCCGAAGGGCGGACGCGGGATGCCCGGTGGCATGCCCGGCATGCCCGGAGGCCTCCCCGGCGGCATGCCGGGTGGCGGCAACCAGGACATGTCCAAGCTCGAGCAGGGCCTCAACGACCTGCCCGCCGGGTTCGACCCCTCCAAGCTCAACTTCGGAAAGAAGAAGTGACGGCGCTCCACCTCAGCGGTGCGGTGCTGCCCGGCGGTGAGCACCGCGACCTGTGGATCAGCGGCGGTGCGGTGCGCGCCGAACCGGTCCCGGAGGCGGAAACCGTCTTCCGCGGCGGCTACGTGCTGCCGGGGCTGGTCGACGCGCACTGCCACGTGGGCATCGGCCCGCAGGGGCCGGTGGACCTCGTCGAGGCCGCCGAGCAGGCCGAGACCGAGCGGGACGCAGGGGTGCTGCTGCTGCGCGACTGCGGTGCGCCGGGCGACACCCGCCCGCTCGACGCGCGGGAGGACCTGCCGCGGATCATCCGCGCCGGGCGGCACCTGTCCAAGCCGAAGCGCTACATCCCCTCGCTGGCCGAGGAGCTCGAGGACGAGGCGCAGCTGCCCGATCTCGTGGCCAAGCAGGCCCGCGCCGGGGACGGGTGGGTCAAGCTCGTCGGCGACTGGATCGACCGCTCCGCGGGCGACCTCGCTCCCGTGTTCTCGGACGAGGTGCTCGTCGACGCGATCGCCGCCGCCCACGGCGAAGGCGCCCGGGTGACCGCGCACGTCTTCGGCGAGGACGCGCTGCCCGGGCTGCTCGACGCCGGGATCGACTGCATCGAGCACGGCACCGGGCTCACCGACGGGACCATCGAGCGGATGGCGCGCAACGGCACCGCGCTCGTGCCGACGCTGATCAACGTGGCGAACTTCCCCGCCTTCGCCTCCGCGGCCACGAAGTACCCCGCCTACGCCGCGCACATGACGGCGCTGCACGAGCGCGCGGACACCACCGCGGCCAAGGCGATCGAGGCCGGCGTACCCGTCTACGCGGGCACCGACGCCGGTGGCAGCATCAGCCACGGCTCGCTCGTCGACGAGCTGCACGCGCTGCACCGCGTCGGCATGTCCCGCGAGCGGGCGATCGGCGCGGCCTGCTGGGCCGCGCGCGACTGGCTCGGCGCCGCCGCCGGCGTTCCCGGTGGCGCGGCCGACCTGCTGTGCTACGACACCGACCCGCGCGAGGACCTCGCCGTGCTGCGCCACCCGCGACGCATCATCCTGCGGGGGCGCGTGCTGCGTTGATGCGCGCCCCGCGCGGGTCGGATGTGATTCCGGCGGACGCCGCCGTGCCGGGCGCGCGTCCGCGGTGGGTCGAGCGAGGAGTAGTGCGAGTGGTGCGAGAGGGACAGCCCTCCGAGGAATCCGACGACGCGCGGGACCAGCAGGGGGCGACTCCGGACGCGGGCGGGCCCGCCGGTGCGCCTCCGCCCGGCCCGCAGGCCGGGAACACCGGTGTCCCCGGAGGTACCGGGGCCGCGGGGGATGCCGGCTCCGCCGGGGGCGGGGACGCCGGAAGCAGCGGGGGGTCGGGCATCTGGAACATGCCGGCGATGGGCGAGGCCGATGACGTGCGCGACCGCGACCTGCACCGCTGGTTCTGGCAAGCGCAGCTCGAAACCGCGCGGCGGGGTTCGCTGGCCTGGGGGTTCGCCGCCTTCTTCCTCGGCTACGGCGGCTACTACCTGGCCGGGATGATCATTTCGCTCGTCCAGCGGACCCAGCAGAGCGGTTTCGACCCCGCGCAGCCGCCGAACGCCGGACCGGTCCTGCTGCTGGCCTTCGCCCCGAACGTGCTGCTCGGGCTGCTGCCCGCGCTGTTCTCCTGGCGCCGCGGCCACGGGCTGCGCTCCGACTTCGGGATCGTGCCGAAGTGGCGGGACCTGAAGATCGGCCTGGCCTGCGGCGGTATCGCCCTGCTCGGCTCCTGGCTGCTGACGATCGTGCTGATCAGCCTGAGCGGGCCGCCGCCCGACACCGAGATCAGCCGGCTGATGGGCGGGGACCGCACGGTCTGGTTGTTCGTCTTCGCGCTGTTCGCGTTCATCGGCGCCCCGCTGACCGAGGAGCTGCTCATGCGCGGCGCCCTGTGGGGGGCGCTGGAGCACCACCGGATCCCCCGCTGGGCGATCCTCGTGCTCACCGCGCTCGTGTTCGCGCTGATCCACCAGGAGATGTGGCGCACGCCGGTGCTGTTCTTCGGCGGGCTGGCCATCGGGGCGGCACGCATGATCACCGGCCGCGTGGGAGCGAGCGTCGTCGCGCACGCGACGAACAACTTCCTCCCGGCGCTGCTCCTCTTCGCCACCGCGGGGTCGTGAACGGCACCGATCGGGTTCTCGCTCCGGTGCGGTGCTGATCGCTAGGCTGGCAGGCCTGCCGCCGCGCCGGAGGGAGGAGCGACACCGCGTGAGCGCGTCCCCGGAGGAACCCGCAGCCAGCGGCGACGTGCGTCCGGACAGGCCCGCGCAGTCGGGCGGGGCGGAACACTCGGGCGGAGCGGGGCGGCCGGGCGGTTCCGCACCGCCGGCGGGGAGCGAGCGCGCCGAGCGCGAGCACCGCTGGGGGCTGGGCGCGTTCTTCCTCGCGCAGGCGGTGTTCGTGCTCGTGTCGGTGGTGCTGGCCGCGCTGCTGGCCAGCCCGGACGAGCTGGAGCTCGTGCTCATGCTGGTGCTGCCCACGCTCGTGGCCGGCGGGGTGGCGGTGCTCATCACCGTCGTGCGCGGCAACGGACCGCGCGTCGACTTCGGACTGCGGTGGCGCCGCTCCGACATCGTGACGGGGCTGTCGATCGGCGGCGCGGGCCTGGTGACGACGACGATCGCCACCGGCCTGTGGACGCGGTTCGGCCCCTCCGGGGGGAACTCCGCGGTCACCGGGGTGCTCGACGAGCTGCAGCTGCCGCCCGCGCTGGCCGTGGTCATCTTCCTGTACATCTGGCTGGTGGCCCCGCTGTGCGAGGAGCTGATCTACCGCGGACTGCTCTGGGGCGCCATGGAACGGCTGCGGTGGAGCCGCCCGAACGTGCTGGTGCTGACCACGGCGATCTTCGCGATCGGGCACCTCGAACCGGAGCGCACCTGGCTGCTCGTGGTGATCGCGGTGCCCGTGGGCATCGCCCGCATGGTCACCGGCCGGCTGACCGCCAGCGTCGTCGCGCACCAGGTGAACAACTTCCTGCCCGCGCTGGGGCTGCTGCTGGTGTCGCTGGGGCTGCTGCCCGCGTGAGGGCCGTGGACAGGGGGATCCCGACGAGGGCAACCGGGTCCGTCTGGCACAATGGGCAGTTGTTCACCGCGAGCGGTTCCCTCTCACCGCCCGCGGTTGGTAGACCTACGAGCGTTCCATCCGTTCTCCCCACGCGGAGTGGCATGCTCGCCGACGCACGAACGTAGAGCTGAGGAGCACCACCAGCCGTGGCTGTGAAGATCAAGCTTGCGCGGATCGGCAAGATCCGCGAACCGCACTACCGCATCGTGGTCGCCGACGCCCGCACTCGGCGGGACGGCCGCCCGATCGAGACGATCGGCCAGTACCACCCGAAGGAGAGCCCGAGCCACATCGAGCTCGACTCCGAGCGGGCGCAGTACTGGCTGGGCGTCGGCGCGCAGCCGACCGAGCCGGTCCGCGGCATCATGCAGGTGACCGGTGACTGGCAGAAGTTCAAGGGCCTGCCGGGCGAGGAGGGCAAGCTCCAGGCCAAGGAGGCCAAGACCTCCAAGCAGGAGCGCTTCGAGGCCGCCCTGGCCGCCGCCTACGAGGAGCCGGGCGTCGAGGCCGTCACGCCGAAGAAGAAGGGCGGCAAGAAGGAGGACAAGGCCGAGTCGGCCGAGTCCTCCGAGTCCGCGGAGGACACCGAGGAAGGTCAGCAGTGACCACCACGGTCCTCGCGGACGCGCTGGAGCACTTGGTGCGGGGCATCGTCGACAACCCCGACGATGTCCGCGTCCAGTCCTCGACCAACCGGCGCGGCCGGACGCTCGAGGTGCACGTGCACCCCGATGACCTGGGCAAGGTCATCGGGCGGAGCGGTCGCACCGCGACCTCCCTGCGTACCGTGATCTCCGGCATCGGCGGTCGCGGTGTCCGGGTCGACGTGGTGGACACCGACCGGTGAGCTCCACCGGCGACACGGCCGGGCGTGATTCCCTCGAGCTCGCCGTCGGTCGGATCGTCAAACCGCACGGCATCCGCGGCGAGCTCGTGGTCGATCCGCTGACGGACAGCCCCGAGCTGCGCTTCGCCGCGGGCTGCGCGCTCGAGGCGCGGCGCCGCGGTGGCAGGACGGCGCACAACGTGACGGTGGCATCCGTCCGCCCCCACGGCGGGCGGATGCTCCTGTCTCTGCGGGAGGTCGCCTCCCGCGACGAGGCCGAGCAGTGGCGGGGCGTGCTGCTGGTCGCGCACGTCGACCCGGACGAGGCCGCCGAGGACCCGGAGGAGTTCCACGACCACCAGCTGGAAGGCCTGCGGGTGGACGACCGGGCCGGCCGGCGGCTCGGTGAGGTCCGCGAGGTCGTGCACACCCCCGCCGGCGAGCTCCTCGCGGTGCGCACGCCGGACGAGGCGGAGGTGCTCGTGCCCTTCGTCGCGGAGATCGTGCCGGAGCTCGACCTGGAGCGGGGGTACGTCGTGGTGGCACCTCCGGAGGGCCTGTTCGGCGCTGAGTGATCAGCCCGGCACGGCACCGGTCCGCGGCCCGAGCGGCTTTCGGCACGACCAGCGCGGCGCTGCGGCGCCGCCCCGGCAGGCGGGACCCGACCATGCGCATCGACATCCTCACGATCTTCCCGGACTACCTGACGCCCCTGCGCGAAGCGCTGCTCGGCAAGGCCATCGACGCGGGACGCATGCGGGTGGACGTGCACGACCTGCGCGGCTGGACCCACGACGTGCACCGCTCCGTCGACGACAGCCCGTACGGCGGTGGGCCGGGGATGGTGATGAAGCCCCAGGTCTGGGGCGAGGCGCTCGACGAGGTCTGCGCCCCGGACGAGCGGGGCGCGGTGCCGCGCCTGGTCGTGCCCACTCCTGCGGGGCGGCCGTTCACGCAGGAGACGGCGGCGCGCTGGGCGCAGGAGCCGTGGCTGGTCTTCGCCTGCGGGCGCTACGAGGGGATCGACGAGCGCGTCGTGGAGGACGCTGCCGCGCGCATGCCGGTCGAGGAGGTCTCCCTCGGCGACTACGTGCTCGTCGGTGGCGAGGTCGGCGCGCTGGTGATGGTCGAGGCCGTGGCCCGGCTGCTGCCGGGGGTGCTGGGCAACCCCCGTTCGGCGGCGGAGGACTCGTTCTCCGACGGGTTGCTGGAGGGGCCCAGTTACACGCGCCCCGAGGTGTGGCGGGGGCGGGCCGTCCCCGACGTGCTGCGTTCGGGCAACCACGCCGCGATCGCGCGCTGGCGCCGGGACAGGGCCTTGGAGCGGACCTACCACCGGCGGCCGGACCTGCTGGAGCGGTTCTCCGCGCAGGACCTCGATGCGGCCGACCGGGCGCAGCTCGCTAGACTGGCCGAACCCGAGCGGTCCGGATCGACCGAGCCGCCCGCCGGGCAGCGGTGGGGCGGCCACCCGCAGTCCCCGGAGCAGGGGCAGTAGCGGACGGTCCCCCGGCTGCGCCGCGCCGGAAGTCCACCCCGGGGTAGGGTGGTAATCCGCGCGTGGCACACTGGAAGGGTTGCTGCCGCCGGGAACTGTTCCCGGCGTGCTGAGCACAAGTTCACCCCGTGTCAGACGGTTGCCCACCGTGCGGTTGGGTCACATGCGAGAACACGGGTGCCATCGACACGGATGAGGACGGACGACCGATGAATACCTTGGACGCATTGGACGCCAAGTCGCTGCGTTCCGATATCCCGGATTTCCGGCCCGGCGATACGCTGAAGGTCCACGTCCGCGTCATCGAGGGTTCGCGCGAACGGACTCAGGTTTTCCAGGGCGCTGTGATCCGTCGTCAAGGCGACGGCATTCGGGAGACCTTCACCGTGCGCAAGGTGTCCTTCGGTATCGGCGTGGAGCGGACGTTCCCGGTGCACACCCCGAACATCGCCAAGATCGAGGTCGTGACCCGCGGCGATGTGCGGCGCGCGAAGCTGTACTACCTGCGCGACCGGCGCGGCAAGGCGGCGAAGATCAAGGAGAAGCAGTTCGCGAAGTCCTGACCGCCGACCGGCTCCGCTGCGGCCGAACGACCCGGGTGTGCGCGCACCCGGGTCGTGGTGTGTCGGGCGGCTTCGTGCCCGGAGGGACGCCTCCCGGCGGGCGGCGCAGTGGTCCGGGTGGTTGGTCCGCGGCCAGCGGGGCTGAGCTGGGGCGGGCTCGTCCCGCGCTCCGCGCTGTGACCCCCGTCTCCGCGGTGCGGCTCGGCTGGCGACCACTTTCGAGTGATCACAATGCGAACGGTTTGCGCTTTTCGCCCGAAACGATGTTCCGGAATGGGCGAATGCGCACGTCAGCCGGGGTGTGCGTGCTCGGCGGCGCAGGGCGCCGGCGCGGGGGAGTTCGTCCGCGGCCCCGTCCGGTCCAGTAGCCTGGGCCGGTGGCCGATGTGATGCGCTCCGGTGGGCCGACCGGCCCCGAGGAACCCTCCGAGTCCGACGAGCGGGGGTCGCAGCAGGACGACCCCGCGCGCGAGCGCTCGGACCGGAAGAAGAGGAAGAACGCGAAGAAGGGCTCGTTCTGGCGCGAGCTGCCGATCCTCATCGGTACTGCCCTGGTGCTGACGGTGCTCATCCAGGTGTTCCTGGCGCGGGTCTACCTGATCCCGTCGCAGTCCATGGAGGAGACGCTGCACGGCTGCCCCGGGTGCAACAACGACCGGGTGCTCGTGGACAAGGTCACCTACCGGTTCAGCGACCCGCAGCCGGGTGACGTGGTCGTCTTCCGCGGCCCGCAACCCTGGGTGCAGGGCGAGCTCAGCAGTTCTGAACCGACGAACCCGGTGGTCAGCGCCGTCCGCTACATCGGATCGCTGATCGGCTTCGGCTCACCCAGCGAGAAGGACTTCGTCAAGCGCGTCATCGCCACCGGCGGGCAGACCGTCGAGTGCTGCGACCCGCAGAACCGGGTGATGGTCGACGGCGAGCCCCTGGAGGAGCCCTACATCCACTGGGAGGGCGAACCGCACCAGCGGTCGTTCGGCCCGGTGACGGTTCCACCCGGACACCTCTGGATGATGGGGGACAACCGCAACAACTCGGCCGACTCCCGGCTGCAGGGCGGCGGCGGTGCGAACGGCGCCGTGCCGGTGGACAACGTCATCGGCAAGGCGCAGGTCATCGTGCTGCCACCGACGCGCTGGCAGGGCATCCCCGAGCCGAACCCGCAGGAGCGGGCTCAGGCCATGGACGCCCCGGCGTGGCAGGGGGGCGCTCCGCTGGCCGCGGGGGCCGCTGCGGCGTTCCCCACCGTGTGGGCGGGTCGTAGGCTCGGTGGTGTGGTGACGCGCGGAGTGAAGCGGGAGCGGGAGCGGCACTGACGTTGGCGAGGCTGGCTTCGACGGCAGGACGCAAGCCGGGAGCGTGGCCACCGCGCGCGGTGATCCGCCGGGACAGCGGGACGTGGGCGCTGCAGAGCGCGCTGGACCGCACCGGCCTCGGCCCCGTCGCGGGCGTCGACGAGGCCGGTCGAGGGGCGTGCGCGGGGCCGCTCGTCGTGGCCGCGTGCGCGCTGCGGTCCGGTGACGCGCGGCAGTTCGACGGCCTGACCGATTCGAAGGCGCTCAGCCCCGCGGAGCGGGAGCGGCTGCACGACCGCATCACCAAGCGGGCGCAGAGCTGGTCGACCGTGGTCGTGCCGGCCGAGGAGGTCGACGCGCACGGCATCCACACGTGCAACCTCGAGGGGATGCGCCGCGCGGTGGCACGGCTCTCCGTCGACCCCGGCTACGTGCTCACGGACGGTTTTCGCGTGCAGGGGCTTCCCTCGCCGAGCGTGGCCGTGGTCAAGGGGGACCTCGTGGCCGCGTGCGTGGCCGCGGCCTCGGTGCTGGCGAAGGTGGAGCGCGACCGGATCATGGCGGAGCTGGACCGGGAACATCCCGGGTACGGCTTCACCGAGCACAAGGGCTACTCCACAGCGGCGCACACCGCACGGCTCAACGAGCTCGGTCCGTGCCTCCAGCACCGGTGGTCGTACGCGAACGTGGTGAGCGCGGCGCGGGAGAACGGTGTCCGCTGCCCGCGCCAGTTGCTGGGAAAACCCGGTTTGCTCGATGCTGCCACGGGTAGCGTGGGGAATAATGGCAAGTCGTCCGATCGGTAACGGAGAAGGGCTCGCAGAGCGATGAGCGCCGAGGATCTCGAGAAGTACGAAACCGAGATGGAGCTGCAGCTCTACAAGGAGTACCGCGACATCGTCGGGCAGTTCACCTACGTCGTCGAGACCGAGCGGCGCTTCTACCTCGCGAACGCGGTGGATGTGCAGGTGCGCAACTCCGATTCGGAGGTGTACTTCGAGGTCGCCATGTCGGACGCGTGGGTGTGGGACATGTACCGGCCCGCTCGTTTCGTCAAGAACGTCCGCGTGATCACGTTCAAGGACGTCAACGTCGAGGAGCTGGACAAGCCCGACCTGCGGCTGCCCGAGGGCGGTCCGTTCGGCGGGTGACGCCCGCCCCTCGGAACCAGCGCCGCCCCTCGGGGCAGCGCCGACCTCCGGGTCCGGTGGCCCGGGCGGTCGAGCGCTCGGACGGGTTCGGTGCTCGCACGACCGCGCCGCGGTGAGGCCTCGTCAGGCACTGCCGCGGCGCGGTCGCGCATCGGCCGCCGCAGCGGGGAACCTCCGCTGCGGCCATGCGGGTGCGGGCGCCTGATCGGTGCGGGCGGATCGGTTCCCCCGGCCTGATCGCGCCCGGGCGGGTCCGATCGGCCCGGGCGCTCTCCGCACGTGAGTGCGGTCCCGCGGGAAAGCCCCCGCTCGCGTGCACTCCCCTCGCGTGGTCGTGGGAGAACGAGGCCCCGACATTCTTCGGCGTGTCGGCGGATGTCATCGGATCGTGGTTGCCGAACGAGTGAGGAAACCCGAGAAAAGGTTGAGCTGTCCCCAAGGGGGCGAGTTGTCCACAGATTTCTCGGACGTCGTGGTGCGGCACTTTTCCTCCCGGCACAGTGGGATCACGACGATCACCGATCCGGGAGGAAAGCACCGTGGTCAGCGCTATCACAGGAAACCTGTCCGATGATGACACGCGCGGTCGGCGCCACGAACTCGGCGCGGAAGGAGAACGCGTCGCCGCCCAGGCGCTGGAGCGGCACGGCCTGACGGTCCTCGAGAGGAACTGGCACTGCCGCCACGGCGAACTGGACATCATCGCCAGCACCGGTGATGCCGTGGTCTTCTGCGAGGTGCGCACGCGCTCCTGCACCGACTACGGAACACCTGAGGAGAGCGTCCGCGCGGACAAGATCCGCCGCGTGCGCGAGTTGGCCCGGCACTGGCTGCACGAGCGCGGGCTCACCGGATGCCGCGTGCGGTTCGACGTGCTCGCCGTGCTGTGGCCCCCGGGGCGGGCCCCGCACGTGAAGCATTTCCAGGGGGTGTTCTGAATGCTGCGGAAGACCTGGTCCGTGGCCCTGTTCGGAATCGACGGCGTGCTCGTGGAAATCGAGGCCGACGTCCGATCGGGCGGGCTTCCCTCGGTGCAATTGCTGGGCCTTCCGGATTCCGCGCTGCAGGAATCGAAGAATCGGGTTCGGGCCGCGGTGCACAACTGCGGGGAGAAGTGGCCGGACAGTTGTGTGACGCTCGCGCTGTCCCCGGCGGCATTGCCGAAGACCGGGACCTCGTACGACTTGGCGCTGGCCTGCGCGGTCCTGGCCGCCGCCGAGCGCGTGCCCGCGCACCGGCTGCCGGGAACCCTGCTGTTCGGCGAGCTCGCCCTGGACGGGCGGCTGCGGTCCGTACCCGGGCTGCTGCCCGCTCTGCTGGCGGCGCGGCGGGAGGGGATGCGGCGCGCCGTCGTGCCCGTCTCCGGTCTGGCCGAAGCCCGCCTCGTCGACGACCTGGAAGTTCTCGGTGCGGAGAGCCTCGACGAAGTCCTGGCGTGGTTGCGCGAGCTCGATGAGCTGCGGTGCGAGCCCGCGGACCCCGAATCCGGCGCGGAACAGCCCGTTCCGGAGCTCTCCGACGTCGTGGGGCAGCCGGAGGCCCGGTGGGCGCTCGAGGTCGCCGCGGCCGGCGGCCACCACCTGCTCATGGTCGGCCCGCCAGGTACCGGAAAGACCATGCTGGCGCGCCGCCTGTGCGGGCTGCTGCCCGAGCTGACCTGGCAGGAAGCCCTCGAAGTGACCGCGGTGAGCTCCGCGGCGGGTGATCTGATGGATGGTTTCGACGGGGCCGAGCGAGCCGTCAGCCGCACGCCGCCGTTCACCGCGCCGCACTCCTCGCTGACCGTGCCGGCGCTGATCGGCGGCGGTACCGGGTGGGCCCGTCCGGGAGCGGTCAGCCGCGCCCACCGCGGGGTGCTGATGCTCGACGAAGCCTGCGAGCTCGGGACGAAACGGCTGGAAGCCCTGCGCACAGCGATGGAGGAAGGGGAGGTTCGGCTCGCGCGCGGTGACGGGACCGTCCGCTACCCGGCCCGGTTCCAGCTCGTGCTCGCCACGAACCCGTGCCCGTGCGCACCCGTCCGCGACGTGGACTGCCAGTGCCCGCCGCAGGCGCGGCGCCGCTACCTCGGCAAGCTGTCCGGACCGCTGCTGGACCGGGTGGACCTGCGGGTGTCGATGCGCCCCGTCACCGCGATGGCGCGCACGGCCGACGCCGATCCCGAGTCCACCGAGGTCGTGCGGGAGCGCGTGGCGCGGGCGCGCGGTGCTGCGCGGGAGCGCTGGGCCGCGCACGGGTGGCGCTCCAACACGGAGGTGCCGGGTCCGGCGCTGCGGCGGGAGTTCGCACTGCCCGCGGAGGTGACCGCTCCGCTGGACCGCGGGTTGGAGACGGGCGCGCTGACCGCGCGGGGTGCGGACAGGTGCCTGCGGGTGGCCTGGACGCTGGCGGATCTCGAGGGCTGCGAGCGCCCCGAGGCCGACCACGTCTCCGCCGCCCTCGATTTCAGGGAGCGGAAGGGGCCGTGATGGTCGGGCGATGCGGAGCCGGGCAGCGGGCGCCGTTCGGCAGGGATGCATGTCTGCGCTGGGTACATGATGCGTGGCACTGCCCCGGCGGGAGAGGAGGAGGACGATGAGCACGCGGGACGAACGGATGCGCCGGGCCCGGGCGTACCTGGCCGCTGCGGCCGAACCGCCTGCGGCCGCGTTGGCCGCGTTCGTGGCCGAGTGCGGTCCGGTGCGGGCGGTGGAACTGATCGAGCGGGGGCGCGAGCCGGAGGAGGTCGGTGCGGACCTCACCGCTCGGCACGTGTCGGCCGACGAGGTCCTCGCGGCGACCGAGCAGGCGGGAGCCCGGCTGGTCGTGCCGGAAGACCCCGAGTGGCCGGAGGGACCGTTCGCCGTGCTGGCCCGTGCCCGTGCGGTGGGCGTGGCCAGTGAGACCGAACCGCTCGCGCTGTGGGCCCGCGGGCAGGGCACGGTGGGTGCGCTGCTGGAGCGCGCGGTGGCGGTGGTCGGTGCACGCGCGGCGTCCGGTTACGGCGAGCACGTCGCCGCCGAGATCGCGCACGGCGCGGCGCGTGCCGGGTGGACCGTGGTCTCCGGTGCCGCCTACGGCATCGACGGCGCGGCGCACCGGGGAGCGCTGAGCGCCGACCGGCGTACCGTGGCGTTCCTGGCCTGCGGCATCGACCGGGACTACCCGGCCGGGCACGGCCGATTGCTGCGGGTGATCGCCGGGCAGGGCGTCGTGCTCAGCGAGTACCCACCGGGCACGGAACCGCGCAGGCACCGGTTCCTCGTGCGCAACCGGCTCATCGCGGCGGCCGGGCAGGCCGCGGTCGTCGTCGAGGCCGGGGCCCGCAGCGGTGCAGTGAACACGGCGAACCACGCGGACGCGCTGGGCCATCCCGTCATGGCCGTGCCGGGCCCGGTGACCGCGAAGAACTCGGTCGGCTGCCACGACCTGCTGCGCAGCGGCAGGGCAGCACTGGCCACCGGGGCGGGAGACCTGTTGGAGATGCTGGAGCCGCTGGGGTCGGTGGCCGAGCCGGCCGCGGGACCAGCGGAGGAGCCAGCGGAGCAGCGGGCGGGGCCGAACCGGAACCTGCTGCCCGCGCAGGCGCGGGACGTGCTCGACGCGCTCGAGTCCGGGACGGCCGGTGCGGACGAGGTCGCGCGGCGCTCGGCCGTGCCGTTGCGCACCGTGCGGGCGCTGCTGCCGGAGCTGGAACTCGCCGGGTTCACCCACCGCTCCGATCGGGGGTGGTCTCTGGCGGATTCCGCAGCCGAGCACGGTGACACGGACGCGGCGCGGTGACACGGGTGGGGCTGGAAAGGCGCGGACACGGCACGTGGGATGCGGACGAGGCAGGATGATGCGGACGCGGCGCGGTGATACGGACGCGCCGAGTCGTGGTGCTTGACGCGCTCCCGATCGGTCGCGAGCGTCGAGACCATGGTCCGCAAGCCTGCCCGAGCCGCGCGCCCGAACCTCCGTGCCGCCCGTGCGGAGCTGCCGGAGGCTCTGGGCGGGGCCGTGGATCGGTTCGAACGGCATCTGGCCGCGGAACGCGGCCTGTCCGGGCACACCGTGCGGGCCTACCTCGGCGATGTCGTGTCGCTGTTGTCCTACCTGTGCGAACGGCGCGGTTCCGCGGCGCAGCTGGGGGAACTGGACCTCGACGTGCTGCGCGGGTGGTTGGCCCTGCAGCACGAGGAAACCGCCGCGCGCTCGAGCGTGACGCGGCGGGCGGCCTCCGCGCGGAGCTTCACCGCGTGGGCCCACCGGACCGGGATGCTCTCCGCGGACCCCGGTCCGCGGCTGTCGGCACCGCGGGAGCGGCGCACGCTGCCGGCCGTCTCCCGCGCGGACCAGGCCGGCGAGGTCATGCGCACGGCTGCGCTGGGGGCCGAGCAGGGGGAACCGGCCGCGGTGCGCGATCACGCCCTGCTGGAGCTGTTGTACGCCACCGGCGTGCGGGTCTCGGAGCTGTGCGGTCTCGACGTGGACGACGTCGACAGCGAGCGCAGTGTGGCGCGCGTGCGGGGCAAGGGCGGCAGTGAGCGGTACGTCCCGTTCGGTCGGCCCGCTGCGCACGCGGTGGACCGCTGGCTCACCGCGGGTCGCCCGGCCCTCGCGCGGGCGGAGTCCGGGGCTGCGCTGTTCCTCGGCGTGCGCGGTGGCCGGATCGATGCCCGCGTGGCGCGGCGTGTCGTCCGCGCCGCGTTCGACGCGGTCCCCGGGGCTCCTGAGCTGGGTCCGCACGGTGTGCGGCACTCGACGGCGACCCACGTGCTGGAGGGCGGAGCGGACCTCCGTAGCGTTCAGGAGTTGCTTGGTCACGCTACGCTCGCTACGACCCAGCTTTACACGCATGTGACCGTCGAACGGCTGAAGGCGATTCATGAGCGAACCCACCCCCGTTCCTGACAGTGCCGGGGGCGGCGCCGATCCGGGGCCCGCGCGGCCTGGCTCGGCGCGTGCGGCCTCCCGCGGCGCGGACGGCCACTCGAACCGGCAGCGCGTCGTCTCCCCGCGCGGCGGCGACGGGGTGCAGGCGGACGCGATGGATGCCGGCTCCGGCGGCAGCAGATCGGGCAGGCGCGCAACGACCGCGGGGCGCGCGGGGGCCGGCGCCCGCTCCGCTGCCGTGCGCACCGGGGAGGGCGCTGAGAGCTCGGCTGCCGCGTGGTTCGACACCGCCTCCGGGGGTGCCGGGGCCGGAGGGCTCGACCGCGAGTGCTCGACGGGACCGGTCGGTGGCACCGACACTGGCGGGGTGGACACCGGCGCCTTCGGGGTGGAGACCCTGGACCAGGACGGTGCGGAGCACGTGGATCCGCACGACGACGTGGAAGCCGGGATCGTGGCCCTGTGGCGCGCCTTCGGCGAGCAGCGCGACCAGCGGCTGCGGGATCGACTCGTGCTGCACTACGCACCGCTGGTGAAGTACGTGGCCGGTCGTGTCGGCACCGGCCTGCCGGCGCACGTGGAAGTATCCGACCTGGTGCAGTCGGGCATCTTCGGGCTGGTCGACGCGATCGAGAAGTTCGAGCCGGAGCGCGGGCTGAAGTTCGAGACCTACGCCATGCAGCGCATCCGCGGGGCGATCCTGGACGACCTGCGCGCGCTGGACTGGGTGCCGCGCTCGGTGCGCAGCCGTTCCCGCGACGTGGAGCGCGCGTTGGAACGCCTGGAAGCGCGTCTGCAGCGCACGGCCACGGACGCGGAGCTGGCCGAGGAAGTCGGGCTCGACGTCGCCGAGCTGCGCGAGCTGTTCGCGCAGTTGCAGATGACCAGCGTCGTGGCCCTGGACGACCTCATCGGCGGCGGTGGGGCCAGCCAGGTGTCCCTGGCGGAGACGCTGCGCGACGACCGCGCGGAGGACCCGGTCAACGCCCTGGTCAACCGGGACAGCAGGCGGCAGCTGGCCGAGGCCGTCAAGCGGCTGAGCGAACGCGACCGGGTCGTGGTGACGCTGTACTACTTCGAGAACCTCACGCTGGCGGAGATCGGCAAGGTCCTCGGTGTGACCGAGTCGCGGGTGTGCCAGCTGCACACCCGCGCGGTGCTGCGCCTGCGCGGCAAGCTGGCCGAGCAGAACTGACGTGCCCGCGCCGGGCGGCGCCGCCCGGAGCGGGCACGTGCCGTTCGTTCAGTCCCGGCCCGCGTCCCAGGGCAGCAGCCTGATCTCGACGCGGTGCACCAGCCGCACCGGATCGATGTAGGTGTCCCCGCGGCGCGCACCCCAGTGCAGGCACGCCCGCTCGCCCTCCGGGCGGGGGTCGCCTGCTGCCGCGGCGGGCGGGCAGCCGGGGTGTCCCGGCGCCAGCCTGCCGATCCGGTCGCCGCGAGCGACGGCATCGCCCGCGGCGACCTCCGGCACGACGGGTTGGTACGTGGTGCGCAGCCCGCCGGGGTGCTCGAGGGAGACGACCCCGTGCTCGGCGACGGGGCCGGCGAAGGAGACGCGCCCGTCGGCTGCGGCCAGGACGGGCTGGCTCGCCGTTCCGGCGAGGTCGAGGCCCCGGTGTCCGGGACCGTACTCGGTGGCCGGCGGGTCGAACGGGCGCACCGGCCGGGGCGGCCGCAGCGGCCAGCCGAAGGTGGTGCCGCGCCGCTCGGTCGAGGTCCGGTGGGGCGCCGCCGGGGACGCTGCCGGGGGCGCTGCGCTCGCCGCGGCGGTTCCGGCACCGGCCGGCTGGAAGCCGGCCGGTGGGGCCGCCGTCAGCGGCAGCAGGGTGCTGAGCAGCAGGCCCAGCGCGCCGAGCGCGCCGCGGATCCGCTGCGGTGCGTGCGACCTGGTGTGTGGCATCCCCTCAGCGTGCGCGCGGGAACGCGGCGGCGGTACTGACCGGCGCGCGGGTTGTGGACAGCCGGCGCCGTTGTGGACAACTCGGGTCCGCGATCGGGTCTCCGCCACTTGTCCAGTACACTCGGGGCGCGGTCGCCTGTGTCCGGTGTCCGCGGTACCGAGTCCCGAACAGCGGAGTCCCCACGGCGAGTCCCGGCGGTGCCGGGGCACCGGCGCGGGGTTCCCAGGGGTCCCCAGCGGCTGAACTGCCAGCGGCTGAGCCATCAGGGGCTGCGCTGCCAGCGGTGGCGCGGCCAGTGGTCGCGATCCCCGCGTCCGGGCCCGGTGCCGCCGCCGCGATGCGAGGCGAACCGACTTCGCGTGCTCCGCGCGGTCCTGAGCCGACCGCGGTGCCGAGTGCCGCGTTCCGCCCGAGGGCCGGATCTCCCCGGCCCGCCCGCGGAGCGAGCCCTCGTGCCGCGGGAGCGCAGAGGGCTGTCGGATCCCCGCTGGTCCCGTGCCTCGCACGGGTGGGGCACCGAGGAGCACCAGGGCGGTGACCAGGCTTCACCGCGGCAACCGGAAATCCGCGCGCTCCGGCGCGCCAGACCGACGAGGTGCGAATCAGGCTATGGCCGTCGTCACCATGAAGCAGCTGCTCGACAGCGGCGTGCATTTCGGACACCAGACCCGGCGCTGGAACCCGAAGATGAAGCGCTACATCTTCACCGAGCGCAACGGGATCTACATCATCGACCTGCGGCAGACGCTGTCGTACATCGACACCGCGTACGACTTCGTCAAGCAGACGGTCGCGCACGGCGGGTCGATCCTGTTCATCGGCACGAAGAAGCAGGCGCAGGAAGCGATCGCCGAGCAGGCCCAGCGGGTCGGGATGCCGTTCGTGAACCAGCGTTGGCTGGGCGGCATGCTGACGAACTTCCAGACCGTGCACCGCCGGCTCCAGCGGCTCAAGGAGCTGGAGACCATGGAGCAGACCGGCGGTTTCGAGGGTCGCACCAAGAAGGAAATCCTGATGCTGACCCGCGAGAAGGAGAAGCTCGAGCGCACGCTCGGCGGTATCCGGGACATGGCCAAGGTCCCGAGCGCGGTGTGGATCGTCGACACCAAGAAGGAGCACATCGCCGTCAGCGAGGCCCGCAAGCTGGGCATCCCGACGGTGGCCATCCTCGACACCAACTGCGACCCGGACGAGGTCGACTACCCGATCCCGGGCAACGACGACGCGATCCGCTCCGCCGCGATGCTGACCCGCGTGGTGGCCGACGGCGTGGCCGACGGCCTCATGGCGCGGAGCAGCCGGGAGAACGGTGCGGCCGCGGAGAGCTCCGCCGAGAGCGGCGAGCCGCTGGCCGAGTGGGAGAAGGAACTGCTGGAGAGCGGCCAGGCGGAGGGCGCCTCCGCCGAGGCGTCGGCCGAGCAGGCCGGCGAGCAGCAGGCTGCGCAGTCCTGACACACGTCGAGTGTCGTCGCGCCCGCGCAGCGCGGGCGCGACGACGCACATGTCCGGGCGTGCACGACAGCGCCCGTGACCTTTTCCTACGCGTACACATTCCGGAAGAGGACGGACACACGCACGATGGCGAACTACAGCGCAGCCGACGTCAAGCGCCTTCGGGACATGACCGGCTCCGGCATGATGGACTGCAAGAAGGCGCTGGAGGAGAACGACGGCGACTTCGACAAGGCCGTTGAGCACCTGCGCATCAAGGGTGCCAAGGACGTGGGCAAGCGCGCCGAGCGCTCCACGGCCGAGGGGCTCGTGGCGGCCGACGGCGGTGTGATCATCGAGCTGAACTGCGAGACCGACTTCGTCGCGAAGAACGACGAGTTCGTCGCCCTCGCCGACCGCATCGTCACCGCCGTCAAGGAGGCCGGTGCCACCGACCTCGAGTCGGCGAAGGCGCTGCAGGTGGACGGCAAGATCGTGGACCAGGCCGTGCAGGACCTGGCCGCGAAGATCGGTGAGAAGCTCGAGCTGCGGCGCGTGGAGAACCTGGACGGCCAGGTGGCCACCTACCTGCACCGCCGCGCTTCCGGCCTGCCCCCGGCCGTGGGCGTGCTGGTGCAGTACACCGGTTCGGACGAGGAGGCCGCGCGCGGTGCGGCCATGCAGGTTGCGGCGCTCAAGCCGAAGTTCCTCAACCGCGACGAGGTGCCCGCGGACACGGTGGAGAACGAGCGGCGGATCGCCGAGGAGACCGCCAAGTCCGAGGGCAAGCCGGAGCAGGCCCTGCCGAAGATCGTCGAGGGCCGGCTGAACGGCTTCTACAAGGACCAGGTGCTGCTGGACCAGCCGGCGGTGCAGGACAACAAGAAGTCCGTCAAGGACCTGCTGGACGAGGCCGGCGTCACCGCCACCCGCTTCGTCCGCTTCGAGGTCGGCCAGGACTGAGCGGCGCTCGAGCCGGCGGTGGTCGGCTCGGCCCGGTCCTGCGGACTCGTGGCTTCCCGCTGCGGATCGGGTGGCGGGAAACCCGTGTTGACGTGGTGCGATCGGCGCCCCGCCTTGTGCCAAGGCGGGGCGCTTTCGCGGGTCGCCCGGGTGCCGTCGGCGGCGGTACCGGGCACGATCGACCAGGCCGGCCTGCTCGTCGGCGAGTGGCCGCCGTCAGCTGATCACCGCAAGGAGGATTCCAAGTGAGCGACGAGGAACCGGCCCACCGCGGCTACGGCCGGGTTCTGCTGAAGCTGGGTGGCGAGATGTTCGGCGGCGGTGACGTGGGGATCGACCCCGACGTCGTCGGCGCGGTCGCCCGCCAGATCGCCGAGGTCGTCGGGGACGGGGTCGAGGTGGCCATCGTCATCGGCGGGGGGAACTTCTTCCGCGGTGCGGAACTGCAGCAGCGGGGCATGGAGCGCGCCCGCGGCGACTACATGGCCATGCTGGGCACGGTGATGAACTGCCTGTCGCTGCAGGACTTCCTCGAACGGGAGCACGCGATCGACACGCGCGTGATGACGGCCATCGAGATGGGGCAGGTGGCCGAGCCGTACATCCCGCGCCGGGCCATGCGGCACATGGAGAAGGGGCGCGTGGTCATCTTCGGTGCGGGTACGGGGATGCCGTACTTCTCCACCGACACCACCGCTGCGCAGCGGGCGCTGGAGATCGGCTGCGAGGTGGTGCTCATGGCCAAGGGCGTCGACGGGGTGTACTCGGCCGATCCGCGCACCACGCCGGATGCCGCGTTGTTCGAGACCATCACCCACCGGGAGGTCATCGAGCAGGGCCTGAAGGTGGCCGACTCTACGGCGTTCAGCCTCTGCATGGACAACCACCTGCCGATCCTGGTGTTCAACCTCCTGCAGGAAGGCAATATCGCCCGGGCGGTGGGTGGTGAGAAAATCGGGACGTTGGTGCGGACCCCGGCGGCACCGTCTGCCTAGGTCAGCTGCGATCCTGATTGGGCAGAATCGATACCTGCGGTCGCTCGGTGCAGCGGGCGGCAGCTGTCATGTCCACCGGTGGCCAGACTCGAAGGAGCAGCCGTGATCGACGAAGCTCTTCTCGGCGGCGAGGAGAAGATGCAAAAGGCGGTGACGGTGGCCAAGGACGACTTGGCGACCGTCCGCACCGGCCGTGCCAATCCCGCGATGTTCTCGGGGATCGTGGTCGACTACTACGGTTCCCCGACGCCGCTGAACCAGTTGGCCAGCATCAGCGTGCCGGAGGCGCAGCTGGTGGTGATCAAGCCGTACGACCAGAGCCAGCTCAAGGCGATGGAGACGGCGATCCGGGACTCGGACCTCGGCGTGAACCCGTCCAACGACGGCAAGCTCATCCGCATCGCGATCCCGCAGATGACCGAGGAGCGGCGCAAGGAGATGGTCAAGCTCGCCCGGCACAAGGGCGAGGAGGCGCGCATCAGCGTGCGGAGCATCCGCCGCAAGGTCAAGGACGAGATCGACAAGGCGGTCAAGGACAGCCAGGTCAGCGAGGACGACGGTGCCCGCGGGGAGAAGGAGCTGGAGAACCTCACCCAGCGCTACGTCGGCAAGATCGACGACCTGGTCAAGCACAAGGAATCCGAACTTCTCGAGGTCTGAGCGGTGACGACCGGCCAACGCGAGGGTGAGTCCGGAATGTCCAGTTCACCGCTGGGCTCGTCTTCGCATTCGGAACGGGCCGGTCGTGATCTTCCCGCGGCGATCGCCGTCGGCGTCCTGCTGGGCGCGGGCATCGTCGCCGCGCTGCTGACCGTGCCCGTCCTGTTCGTGGTGATCGTGGCAGTGGCCGTCGCGATCTCCACGGCGGAGTTCGCGGGCGCGCTGCGCCGCGGTGCCGACGTGCGGGTGAGCCGGCTGCCCGTCCTGCTCGGCGGCCAGGCGATGCTCTGGTCCGCCTGGTTCCTCGGCCTGCGCGGCCTGCTGCTGTGCTTCGCGATCACCGTCCTGGTGTGCTTGGCGTGGCGGTTCCGGGCCGGGGCGGAGAACTACCTGCGCGATGCGTCCGCCTCCGTGCTGACCGCCGCCTACCTGCCGCTGTTCGCCTCGTTCGCCGCACTGCTGGTGCGGCCGGAGGACGGCGCGTTCCGGGCGCTGTGCTTCATGATCGGCGTGGTGGCTTCGGACACCGGCGGCTACGCGGCCGGCGCGTGGTTGGGCCAGCACCCGATGGCCCCGCGGGTGAGCCCGAAGAAGTCCTGGGAGGGCTTCGCCGGCTCACTGGCGACCGGACTGCTGGCCGGGGCGCTGTCGGTCACCTTCCTGCTCGGGGGCCAGTGGTGGGAAGGCATGCTCTTCGGCGCCGCGCTGGTGCTCAGCGCCACGGTCGGCGACCTGATGGAATCGCTGATGAAGCGCGATCTCGGAATCAAGGACATGGGCACCCTGCTGCCGGGGCACGGGGGGCTCATGGACCGGATGGATTCGCTGCTGCCCTCGGCCGCCGTGGCCTGGATGATGCTGTACTGGCTCGTGGCGTAACGACTGGTGCTCGCCGGTGCCGGGCTCAGCGGTGGCCGGGCGAGCGGGGGGAGTGGAGCGTGTTCACGCGCGAGCGGCCGGCGGGTCGCGACGATCAGGTCCGGCCGAGCCCGAACATCTGGAACTGGCCCGAGGTGTACGAGGCCGAGAACCGGGCGCAGGACAGCACCGGGGCGATCTGGCGGACCCTGAGCACCCGCGTCGACTGGGTGGGCGGCGACGTGGTGGACCTCGGCTGCGGCGACGGGTTCCACCTGCCGCTGTTCGCCGCGACCGCGCGCAGCGTCATCGGCGTGGAGCCGCACGCGGGGCTGGTCGAGCGCGCCCGCCGCCGCGTCGCCGGCGTGCCCGGGGTCGACGTGCGCGCAGGGGCGGCGCACGAGCTGCCGCTGGCGAGCGCGAGCGCGGACGTGGTGCACGCGCGCACCGCCTACTTCTTCGGCCCGGGCTGCGAGCCGGGGCTGGCCGAGGTGGAGCGGGTGCTGCGCCCCGGCGGTGCGCTCGCGATCGTCGACCTCGACGCGACGTGCCCGCCGTACGGCACGTGGATGCGGGCCGACCTGCCGGACTACGACCCGGACGCGGTGGAGCGGTTCTTCACCCGGCAGGGGTTCGACAGCGTCTCGGTCGACACGCTGTGGCGCTTCACCGACCGCCGCAGCTTGCAGAGCGTCCTCGGCATCGAGTTCTCCCCGCGGGTGGCGCAGCGCGCGTGCCGGGAGACGCCGGGGCTGACGATCCCGGTCGGCTACCGGGCGCGGTTCCGGCGCAAACCCGCCGGTCTGCGCGCTCCCTGAGCGCACCGGCCGGTCACTCGCCGGTGCGGGTGGCCGTGTCGATGAGGAAGAACGGGGCGCCGACCACGTCGCGCACCAGCGCGATGCGTCCGTAGGGCGAGTCGGAGGGCGGGCGCAGTTCCGCACCGCCGAGCTCGCGCACCCGCGCAACGGCCGCGTCCGCGTCCTGGGCGGGGTTCACCTGGAAGTAGAGGTGCCACTGGCCCGGGTTGAACTCGGGCACCGCGGCGGTGGTGACGAACCGGCCCAGCGTGGGCAGGTCGTCGAGGTGCCAGACCGCGTAGTCGATGTCGGAGCTCATGTCGCCGATCGGTTCCTGCCGGTAGCCGAACAGCGCGGTGTAGAACGAATCGACCCGGGAGCTGTCCCAGGTGTGCAGCTCGGCCCAGCTGAGCATGCCGTCGTTGTCGTGGCCGAGGTCGCCGTCCGGGGGCGCTTGCCAGAGCCCGAGCATCGCGCCGGCCGGGTCGCGGGCGACGGCGAAGACCTCGTCGCCCGGTGTCCCGGTGGGCCCGATGACGATCCGGCCGCCGAGCTCCTGCACGCGGTCGGCGGTGCGAGCCGTGTCCCCGCACTCCACGAACAGCGTCCAGTGCGCGGGCACCGGCGGGTCCGAGGGCGCGGGAACCCGGACGCCGGCGACGGGTGCGCGGTGCTGGAACGCGATGTTGTACGCCGGCCGCTCGAGCCAGCTCCAGCCGAACAGCCCGGTGTAGAAGTCGCGGGTGGCGGCGGCCTCCTGCGTGGGCAGTTCCACCCATCCCGGGGCGCCGACGGGGCGGGCCATGCGCACCTCCGTACCGGCTTCGCGGGCGCCGGTCGGACGGTCCGACGACCGGCGCGGGACCACCCCGGGGGTGTCCGCAGCGGCGGCGCGGGAAACGCGGCGCCGGTCCGGGACCGCGCGTCCGGTGCGCCCCGGTGCCCGGCGCCGGCGTGCGCGCTCCGCGCGAGTCCGCCATCGCCGCGGTCTTGAACACCGCGCAGCTTCGTGATCGACTGCCAGGTTCGGGGGAGTGAATGAGGTGAGGGCATGGCTCAGCGCGCAGCACAGCCGGTCACCGCGGGACTGCACCGGCTCGCCGAGCTCGACCGCCGC
Organism: Salinifilum aidingensis; assembly: GCF_054782015.1. Taxonomy (NCBI): domain Bacteria; kingdom Bacillati; phylum Actinomycetota; class Actinomycetes; order Pseudonocardiales; family Pseudonocardiaceae; genus Salinifilum; species Salinifilum aidingensis. The sequence continues at coordinate 44,348 of NZ_BAAGTH010000013.1, forward strand.
GAGCGGGCCCGCATCGTGCGCCACCTGTGCGCGCACTACCCCGCGTTCCGCTCCCTGCTGCGCAAGGTCACGATCGCGCGCGGCGTCGTGTTCGCCTCGAGCGTGGTGGTGCTGCTGGGTGTGCTGCTGCTCGCCGACGGTGTGGCGCAGTGGGCCGTCACCGCCCTGGTGCTGACCGGGCTCGCCGGTTTCGCCGCGGCCACCGTGGTGCTCACCAACAACCGGTTCGACCTGCTGCTGGCGGTGCTCGGCGCGCACCGCACGGACGAGCTGCACCAGCACCTGCTCGCCGAGCAGATCTACGGTGCCGATCCCGCGACCGCCGAGACCGGGCGGAACGACGAGATCGGGCTGAACGGGGCCGGGCGGAACGACGAGGCCGCCTGAGCGGGCGGCGGGCGGGTGAACGCGTGGCACCTCACCGGTGCACGTCGATGAGCAGCGCTGCGGCGATCTCGGTGCCGAGGAAGAGCGTCTCGTCCGCGTCGTCGTCCCCGACGCGCACCACCAGCGGGCCGCCGAACGGTTGGCGCTCCACGAGTTCGATGCGCGTGCCCAGCGTCAGGCCGTTGTCCGTCAGGTACCGCAGCAGTTCCGGGTCGGTGTCCCACACGCGCGCCACCGTGCCCACGGTTCCGGGCTCGACCTGGTCGAGCAGCTGGGTGGGCGGGGTGTGCACCGTGCCGTCGGAGGCGGGGATCGGATCGCCGTGCGGGTCGTGCGTGGGGTGGCCCAGCTTCGCCGCGAGGTGTTCGACGAGGTTGTCCGACACGGCGTGCTCGAGGGTGTCGGCCTCGTCGTGGACCTCGTCCCAGGTGTAGCCGAGCTCCTCGACGAGGAACGTCTCGATGAGCCGGTGGCGCCGGAGCACGTCGTGGGCGAGCTTGCGGCCCTGCTCGGTGAGTTCGATGCTGCGGTACCGCACGTGGGTGACGAGCCCGAGCTGGGCGAGCTTGTTGAGCATCCCGGAGATCGACGAGGGGCTCAGCCCCAGCCGTTGCGCCACGGTGGTGTTCGTGATCGCGGCGCCGCGCTCACCGAGCCCGTGGATGGTGCGGAGGTAGTCCTCCACGGACGGCGAGGGGCGTGCGGTAGTGCTCATGTCTTCACGATACGGGCGGTGCGGTGGGAACCGCCGAACGGTCGTGGCGGGTCCGGCGGCGCAGCAGCCGCGGCACGAGCCCGTGCCGCGGGGCGCCGAGGTAGACCGCGGTGAACAGCGCGGCCTGGCACAGCACGATCATGCCGCCGGTCGAGGCGTCCACGTGGAAGCTCAGGTACACGCCGAGCACGGAGCTGAACACCGACACCCCGGCCGCGGTGGCGAGCATGGCCGGGAACCGGCGGTGGAGCAGGAACGCGGTCGCGCCCGGCGTGATGAGCATCGCGGTGACGAGGATGACGCCGACCGCTTGCAGCGCGACCACGACGGTCAGCGCCAGCATCGCCAGCAGCAGCGCGCCGGTGCGCCGCGGGTTCAGCCCGATCGCGTGCGCGTGGGTGGGGTCGAACGCGTACAGCGTGAGGTCGCGCCGCTTGACCAGGGCGGCGGTGAGCACGCCCGCGGCGATGAGCGCGACCTGGAGGATGTCGGCGTCGGTGACGCCGAGGACGTTGCCGAACAGGATGTGGTCCAGGTCCACCTGGCTCGGCGTGCGCGAGAGCAGCACCACGCCGAAGGCGAACAGCGCGGTGAACACCACACCGATGGCGGTGTCCCCGTGCAGGCGGGTCGTGCCGCGCACCCCGGCGATGAGCGCGACCGCGAGCATCCCGAACAGGAACGCGCCCACCGAGAACGGCAGGCCGAACAGGTGGGCCAGCACCACGCCGGGCAGCACCGCGTGCGAGACGGCGTCGCCGAGCAGCGACCAGCCGATGAGCGTGATCCAGCAGGACAGCACCGCGCACACGAGTCCGGCCAGCAGGCTGACCAGCAGCGCGCGGCGCATGAAGCCGAACTGGAGCGGTTCGAGCAGCCAACCGGCGAGGTCGGTCACGGTCCCTCCACGGGTGCGGACGGCGGGGTGCCGAAGGCGCGGGCGAGGACGTCGGGCGCGACGACGTCCTGCACCGGGCCGTGCGCGAGCACGCCGCGGTACAGCAGCACGGCCTCGTCGCAGAGCTCGCCGACGCCGGCGATGTCGTGCGTGGACACGAGGACCGTGCGGCCTTCCCCGCGCAGGGCGTGCAGCAACTCGGTGATCGTGGCCTGCGAGGAGCGGTCGACCCCGGCGAAGGGTTCGTCGAGCAGCAGCAGTTGCGCCCCCTGGGCGATGCCGCGGGCGACGAAGGTGCGCTTGCGCTGTCCCCCGGAGAGCTGCCCGATCGGCCGCGCGGCCAGCTCGGCCAGCCCGACGCGCTCCAGCGCGTCGTGCGCCGCGGCCCGGTCCGCGCGGCGCGGGCGGCGCAGCGGGCCCATGTGCGCGTACCGGCCCATGAGCACCACGTCCCGCACGGTGACGGGGAAGCGCCAGTCCACCGCTTCGGACTGGGGCACGTAGGCGATCGACGCGTTCGCGCGGGCCCGCCGCTGCGGCCGGTCGAGCAGCCGGACCTGGCCGCGCTCGGCGGGGACGAGGCCGAGCAGGGCTTTGAACAGGGTGGACTTGCCGGAGCCGTTCGTGCCGAGCAGCCCGCACACGCGGCCGTCGCCGACGCGCAGGGACACGTCGTCGAGCGCCAGGGTCTCGCCGTAGCGCACGGTCAGTCCGCGGGTGTCGACGGCGGTCATCGCGCCTCCCGCCGGAGCCCGGTGACGATGGCGCGCGCGTCGTGGCGGAGCAGTCCGAGGTAGGTGGGCACGGGCCCGCCGGGCGCGGACAGCGAGTCCACGTGCAGCTTCGGGCCCAGCCGGGCGCCGGTCTCGCGGGCCACCTGCCGCTGCGCGCGGTCGCTCACGGTCGATTCGCAGAACACGGTCGGGATGTCGTGCTCGCGCACCAGCCGCGTGGTGGCGGTGATGCGCTGCGGCGTGGCGCCGGACTCGGAGTTGACCGGCCACAGGGAGGCCTCCCGCAGCCCGGCGTCGCGGGCGAGGTAGGAGAAGGCGCCTTCGCAGGTGACGAGCCAGCGGTGCCGTTCGGGGATGCGGGCCAGCTGCGCGCGCAGGTACCGGTCGACGGTGTCGAGGCGGGCGGTGTAGCGCTGCGCGTTCGCGCGGAAGTCCGCCGCGTGGGCCGGGTCGAGCCGGGTGAGCGCGTCGCGGATGGCGGCCACGTAGGTCTTTCCCTGCCGGGGTGACATCCAGGCGTGCGGGTTGACCGCGCCGGGTGCGCCGCCGTGCAGCGGCACCGGGTCGACGGCGCCGGTCAGCGTCACGTGGCGGGCCTCGCTGCGCTGCACGAACCGCTGGAACCAGCGTTCGAGCCCGAGACCGTTGTCGAGAACCAGGTCGGCCTTGGCCGCGGTGAGCATGTCGCTCGGGGTCGGCTCGTAGTCGTGCACCTCGGCGCCGGGTTCGAGCAGCGAGTGCACGGCGATGTGCCCGCCGGCGACGGCGCGCGCCATGTCGGCGATCACCGTGAACGTGGTGACCACCTGTTTGCGCTGGTCGTTCCCGGTGTCCGCGGGAAGCGTGCAGGCGCCCGCGACGAGCAGGACCGCCGCGCCGAGAGCAACGTTTCGCCATGCCGATGCAGCAAGTTTCGCCACGGCGAAAAACAGTACCTGTGCGGGGGAAGGCGTGCCACCCCCGGGTGGTGCGTATGGGACACTGGTGGCGCTATGACTGCGACTTCCCTTCCGCTCGCCTTCGAAGCTCCCCGGCGCGGCATGCCTCCGCGCCACCTGGCCGACCTCTCGGCCGAGCAGCGCGAGGAGGCCGTCGCCGAGCTCGGCGAGAAGCCCTTCCGGGCGCGGCAGCTGGCCCGGCACTACTTCGCGCGGCTGACCGGGGACGTCACGCAGATGACCGACCTGCCCGCGAGCAGCCGGGAGGTGCTCGGGGAGCGGTTGCTGCCGACCCTGCTCACCCCGACGCGGCACGTCGACACCGACGAGGGGGCCACCCGCAAGACGCTGTGGCGCGCGCACGACGGCACGCTGCTGGAGAGCGTGCTCATGCGCTACCCGGACCGCGCCACCGTCTGCATCTCCAGCCAGGCCGGGTGCGCCATGGCCTGCCCGTTCTGCGCCACCGGCCAGGGCGGGCTGCAGCGCAACCTCTCCACCGCGGAGATCGTCGACCAGGTGCGCCAGGCCGCGGCGATGATGCGCGACGGCGACGTGCCGGGCGGGCCGGGGCGCCTGTCCAACGTGGTGTTCATGGGCATGGGCGAGCCGCTGGCCAACCCGAAGCGCGTGCTCGCAGCGGTGCGCCGGATCTGCGACCCGGAGCCGGGCGGCCTCGGGCTGTCGCAGCGCTCGGTGACCGTCTCCACCGTCGGCGTCGTGCCGGCGATGCGGCGGATGATCGAGGAGGACCTGCAGGTCACCCTGGCGGTGTCGCTGCACACCCCGGACGACGAGCTGCGCGACACCCTCGTGCCGGTGAACAACCGCTGGAAGGTCGCCGAGGTGCTGGAGACCGCGCGGGCCTACGCCGAGCACACCGGCCGCCGGGTGTCCATCGAGTACGCCCTCATCCGCGACAAGAACGACCAGCCCTGGCGCGCCGACCTGCTCGGCCGGCTGCTGCACGAACACCTCGGCCGGTTCGCGCACGTCAACCTCATCCCGCTGAACCCGACCCCGGGCAGCGAGTGGGACGCGAGCCCGAAGCACGTGGAGCGGGAGTTCGTCCGCCGCGTCCAGGACGCCGGCGTTCCGTGCACCGTGCGCGACACGCGCGGGCAGGACATCTCGGCGGCCTGCGGGCAGCTCGCCGCCGACGAGGAGTGACGGCCGCCGGGAACGGGCGAGCGGTTCCGCCGCCGGCGGGTTGCGGGTGGCGCTTCGGCCGGCGCGATCGAGCACGAGGGAGGACACGCCGCGATGACGGGAGATGCCGCGATGACGGGGCCCGCACTATGACGGGTCTCGTGCGAAGGGGCCGCACCGGCGCCGCGGCCGTGTTCGCCGGCGCCGCGTTGCTGCTCAGCGCGTGCGCGAACGAAGCCGGACCGACCGCCACGCAGCAGCCCGCGCAGGAGATCTCGCTGGCGAACGTGGCGCACAAGGTCGAGCTGGTGCAGCACGACCCGTGCTACGAGCGGCCCGTGCAGCACGGCCCCACGAACTGCGAGCGCTATCTCGTCGAGGTGCGCAACATCGCCGATTCGGCGGCCGACTCCCCCGTCGCGAGCCCGGAGGTCCGCTCCGCCGCGCGCGATCTGGGCGGTGCGGTGCAGACGCTCTACGACGACCAGTGCCTGCCGCCGAGCCCGGAGGACCAGCGGACCTGCAACGAGGACCTGGCCGCGATCGCGCGGGCGATGGACGGCCTGGCCGAGGTGCTGCCCCGCTGACCCGCGTCAGCGCCGGAGGGCACGTGGGCCCCGAAGAACCGCTGCTCCTCGCCGATCCCGAGGACGGGCTGCGGGCGGGAGCCGGGTGGGGCTCCGCGCGCTGCCCGTTTTGTCGTTCACGCCGGGTGGCGTCCGTAGAATCGTCCGCGTGGACGCGCCCGTCGACGCCGCGCAGCAGCGCGCGGAGCGGCTCGAAGAGGTGTTGCACGTCCCCGTGCTCATCGCGGCGGCGATGTCCGTGCCCGGCGTGTTCCTCAGCGCGCTGGACGGCCCCGCGGGGATCACCGGCACCGTCGTCAACTGGCTGTCCATGCTCGTGCTCACCGGCGAGTCGGCCCTGCTGTTCCTGGCCAGTCCCGACCGGCTGCGCTGGCTGCGGGAGCACTGGTGGATCGTCGCCGTCACGCTCGTGAGCATTCCCGCCGTCGTGTTCGCCGTCGGACCCGCGCAGGTGCTCCGGCTCGTCCGCGTGGTGACCGCCGTGCAGGTGCTCAAAGTGGGGCGGCTGCTCAAGGTCGCGCGGGTGGTGCTGCGCCGCGGGGTGTGGTTCGGCCGCGCCCGCGGGGTGCTGGCCGGCGCCACCGTGCTGCTGGCCGCGGCGCTCGTGGGCGTGCTGCTCGCCGATCCGGACACCGCCGTGCGCCAGGTCTGGGACGCGGGTGTGCAGCACTGGGGGTGGGGGCCGCTGCTCGGTGCCGTGGTCCTCGCCGGGAGCGCGGCCGTCGCCGCGGGCGGCCTGCTGCACCGCCGCTTCCGCCGCTAGCGGGACTGCGCCGCTAGGAGGACTGCGCCGCTGACAGGACTGCGGTGAGTCGTTCTGCGCAGGTGCCGGTGACGTGCCGGAACACCACCGGGGCTGCGCACACGTGACGCGGGGGAGCGCGGCGCGAAACGGCACCCCGCCGGGGACGAGGTGCCGGGAGGTGGCGGGCGGGGCGCCGCCCGCGGTGGTCACCGGCTGCGCCAGGACCTCTTCTTGCGGCGCAGGTCCACCAGCAGTCCGAGCACCATGAACGCGGCGATGATGATCAGGAAGTACTCCGCGACCTTCATCTGACCGGTCATGAGCACGCCTTGATGGTTGCCGATGAGCATGAGCAGGACGGCGGCCGTGCAGAACCAGCCGGCGATCTGAGTGCCCTTCGGGAAGCCCCCGTGCCAACCCCACTCGACCGACGGTTCCTCGGCCGGGTCGATGGCCTCGCTGGGCTTCTTCTCCAGCTCGGTGTTCGCCACGTTCCCCTCCTTGCCACGTCCGGCCGTGCGGACCGGTGCCCGCGTGCCCCGCCGGCTGAGCCACTGCTCGAAAACCCTGCTGGAGGACGCTCCCGGGCACCGCAGGCGCTGCCGGCAGCTCAGCGGATCATCTTCGCGCGGGCTCATCTTCGCACACCGCACCCCTGCACCGGCACGCCCAGGGCAGTGGGCCGCGCCACCGGGCCGACCGCGCGCCACCGCGGGGAGGGGCCGCGGGACAATGGTGCCGATGCAGCCCGATGATCTCCCCTCCGGCGAGGCGCGCAGCGTGCTCGTGCTCGGTTCGACCGGTTCGATCGGTACCCAGGCCCTCGACGTGGTGCGCCGCAACCCCGGCCGGTTCCGGGTCGCCGGCATCGCCGCGGGCGGCGGCGACCCGGTCGCGCTCGCCGCGCAGGCCTGGGAGTTCCAGGTCGGGGCGGTGGCCGTGGCGCGCGGCACCGCCGTCGAGGACGTGCAGCTCGCGCTGTACGCGGAAGCGCAGCGGCACGGCTACGACGAGGGCAACGTGCGGCTGCCCCGGATCCTGGCCGGACCGGACGCGGCGACCGAGCTCGTCGAGTCCGCCCCGGTCGACCTCGTGCTCAACGGCATGGACGGTTCGCGGGGGCTGGCGCCGACGCTGGCCGCCCTCGACACCGGGGCGACGCTGGCGCTGGCCAACAAGGAGTCGCTCATCGCGGGCGGCCCGCTCGTGCTCGACCGCGCCGCACCGGACCAGATCATCCCCGTCGACTCCGAGCACTCCGCGCTCGCGCAGTGCCTGCGCGGGGGCCGCGGCGCCGAGGTCGACCGGCTCGTGCTCACCGCCTCCGGCGGTCCGTTCCGCGGCCGCGGCCGAGCGGAGCTGGAGCAGGTCACCGTCGAGCAGGCGCTGGCGCACCCGACCTGGGCGATGGGCGACGTCGTCACCATCAACTCGGCGACGCTGGTGAACAAGGGGCTGGAACTCATCGAGGCCCAACTGCTGTTCGGCGTACCCTATGAGCGGATCGACGTCGTGGTGCATCCGCAGTCGATCGTGCACTCGATGGTGACGTTCGCCGACGGGTCCACGCTGGCGCAGGCCAGTCCACCGGACATGCGGCTGCCGATCGCGCTGGCGCTGGGCTGGCCCGACCGCGTGCCGCAGGCGGCTCCGCAGCTGGACTTCACCGAGGCGATGTCGTGGACCTTCGAGCCGCTGGACCACGCGGCGTTCCCCGCCGTGGAGCTCGCGCGGCACGCCGGCAGCACCGGCGGTTGCCTGCCGGCCGTGTACAACGCGGCGAACGAGGAAGCGCTGGCCGCGTTCGTCGACGGAGGTCTCGGGTTCCTCGGCATCGTGCACACTGTCAGCGGAGTACTCGCCGATGCCGACCAGTGGCGGAAGGCGCCTGCGGACGTCGACGAGGTTTTCGCGGCCGAACGGTGGGCGCGGCAGCGCGCCCACGAACTGCTCGGGAGGGCAAACTAGATGCTGGTCGTCGTGGGCATCGTGATCTTCTTCCTCGGCCTGCTGTTCTCCATCGCGTGGCACGAGCTGGGGCACCTGGCCACGGCGAAGATGTTCGGCGTCAAGGTCACCCAGTACATGGTCGGCTTCGGACGCACCCTGTGGTCGCGCAGGATCGGCGAGACCGAGTACGGGATCAAGGCCGTCCCGTTCGGCGGTTACATCCGGATGATCGGCATGTTCCCGCCGAAGAAGGACGAGGAGCACGGCCGCACCGCCTCCTCGGCGCCGTGGCGGGTGATGATCGAGGACGCCCGGCAGATGTCGGCCGAGGAGGTCGCCCCCGAGGACTCGCACCGGCAGTTCTACCAGCGCAAACCGTGGAAGCGGATCATCGTCATGCTGGCCGGGCCGGCGATGAACCTCATCCTCGCGGTGGTGATCTTCGCCGCGCTGCTCATGGGTTACGGCATCCCCCAGCCCACCACCACGGTGCAGGAGGTCAGCGAGTGCGTCGTCTCCGCCGACGTGCAGGACACGAGTCGCTGCCCGGAGGGCGCGCCGCCCTCGCCCGCCGCCGCGGCCGGCATGCGGGCGGGTGACCGCATCGTCGCGTTCAACGGCCAACCCGCCGTGTCCTGGCAGCACCTGCAGCAGGAGATCCGCGACTCGCGCGGCAGCGCCACCGTCGTCGTCGAGCGCGACGGGCAGCGCGTGCCGCTGCGGGCGAACCTGATGCAGTCCGAGCAGCCGAGCCTCGACGACCGGGACGAAACGGTGCGCGTCGGCTTCCTCGGCGTGAGCCCCACCCAGCACTACGTCCGGCAGGACTTCGGCGAGGTGGCCGGTGCGATCGGCCAGTACGTGTCGTTGACCGCCGAGAAGGTGGTCCAGCTGCCGCAGCGCGTGCCGGACCTGGTGCAGGCCATCGGCGGCGGGGAGCGCGAAAAGGACTCGCCGGTCGGCATCGTCGGTGCCAGCCGCCTCGGCGGGGAAGTGCTCTCCTCGGACCAGTTCGACCGCCAGGCGCGCGTGGTGCTGCTGTTCAACCTGCTCGCCGGGGTGAACCTCTCGCTGTTCGTGTTCAACATGCTGCCGCTGCTGCCGCTGGACGGCGGGCACGTGTTCGGTGCGCTGTGGGAGGCGGTCCGGCGCCGGTTCAACCAGCTGCTGCGGCGCCCCGACCCCGGTCCGTTCGACACCGCCAAGCTCATGCCGATCGCCTACGCGTTCACCGTGGTGCTCATCGGGTACTCGCTGCTGCTGGCGGTGGCCGACCTCGTCAACCCCGTCCGCCTGTTCTGACCCCGTGCTCCGGACCGGCACCGCCCGTTGCCGGATCCGGTCCGCCCGCGCCGGGAGCAGCGCCCCTCCGGCGTGCGGATCACCTCTTCGTGTGGGATATGTCATGGGGCGCGCGTGCGTGGCGCTGCCGTGGGAGTTCGGCGGCGGCGCGGCGACGCGCGGGTGTCCCCGGCGTGTCCGGGGAGCGACGGACGTGCGGACGTACGTCGTTCACGCGGGTAAGGCGGCCTCGCTCCGAACGAGCAGTGCATCACGCTCCGTCACCGGTCGGGGAGTCGCTGCCGTCCGGCCGGATGAGCTGCGATGGGTATCGTGGAGTGCGGCGGCCAACCTACGAGGCGGAGAGGAATCGATGACGGTCGATCTCGGCATGCCCGCGAACCCCGCGCCGACGCTGGCGGAGCGGCGCAAGACGCGACAGCTGCACGTCGGCCCTGTGGGAGTGGGCAGTGAGTACCCGGTCTCCGTGCAGAGCATGACCACGACGAACACCACGGACATCAACGGCACGCTGCAGCAGATCGCGGAGCTCACCGCGAGCGGTTGCGACATCGTGCGCGTGGCCTGTCCCAGCGCCGACGACGCGGAGGCGCTGCCGATCATCGCCCAGAAGTCGAAGATCCCGGTGATCGCCGACATCCACTTCCAGCCGAAGTACGTCTTCAAGGCCATCGAGGGCGGCTGCGCCGGTGTGCGGGTGAACCCGGGCAACATCCGCAAGTTCGACGACCAGGTCAAGGAGATCGCGCAGGCGGCCAAGGACCACGGCACGCCGATCCGCATCGGCGTCAACGCCGGCTCCCTCGACCCGCGGCTGCTGGCCAAGCACGGCAAGGCCACCCCGGAGGCGCTGGCCGAGTCGGCGCTGTGGGAGGCGGGCCTGTTCGCCGAGCACGACTTCCACGACATCAAGATCTCGGTCAAGCACCACGACCCCGTGGTGATGATCCGCGCCTACGAGCTGCTCGCCGAGCAGTGCGACTACCCGCTGCACCTCGGCGTGACCGAGGCCGGTCCGGCGTTCCAGGGCACGATCAAGTCCTCCGTCGCCTTCGGCACCCTGCTGCGGGAAGGCATCGGCGACACCATCCGCGTGTCCCTGTCGGCCCCCCCGGTGGAAGAGGTCAAGGTCGGCCAGCAGATCCTCGAGTCGCTCAACCTCCGCCCGCGCAAGCTGGAGATCGTCTCCTGCCCGTCCTGCGGCCGCGCCCAGGTCGACGTCTACAAGCTCGCCGACGAGGTCACCGCGGGCCTGGAAGGCATGGAGGTGCCGCTGCGCGTGGCCGTCATGGGCTGCGTCGTCAACGGGCCCGGTGAGGCCAAGGAGGCCGATCTCGGCGTCGCCTCGGGCAACGGCAAGGGGCAGATCTTCGTCAAGGGCGAGGTCATCAAGACCGTGCCGGAGGACAAGATCGTCGAGACGCTGATCGATGAGGCCAACCGCATCGCCGAGGACATGGAGCCGCAGGAGGGCGCGGAGCCCGACGTCACCGTGGGCGGCTGACCAGCTCCTCCGCGGCGGGCTCCCGCGGACCGGTGCGCCGCCGCGAGCGCGTCCGGCGGCCGCGCACCGGGCGGAGATCACGTCGCCGGAGTCGGGGAAGCCGAGCGCGGGCGGTGTCTGGCACCCTTGGCGCGTGCTCAAGCTCGCCGGCGCCAGGCTCCTCGACGACCGCGACGCGGTCGAGGTGGAAGCCGTCCTGTCGTCCATGCCCCTGACCGCCTGCATGGTGGCTTCCCGGGTGGAGCACGTCGGTCTCCACCCGGTGCGGCTCGGCGGCGAGATGTGGGGCTACGGGGAGGCTCTGGAGGGCCTGTGCTTCTCCGGGGCCAATCTCGTCCCGCTGCGCGGCAGCGCCCGCGCCTGGGACGCGTTCGCCGACCGCGCGCTGCGTCGCCGCCGCCTGTGCTCCTCGCTCGTCGGTCCCGTCGAGCAGGTGCTGCCGCTGTGGGAGCGCCTCGCCCCCTACTGGGGTCCTGCTCGCGAGGTGCGCGACGACCAGCCGCTGATGGTCTGCTCCGACGTGCCGCCGGTTCCGGGCGATCCGCTGGTGCGGCAGGTGCGGCCGGAGGAGCTCGACCGGTACCTGCCCGCCGCCGTGGCCATGTTCACCGAGGAGGTCGGTGTCGACCCGAACCGGGAAGCCGGCGCGGCGGCTTACCGGGCCCGCATCGACGAGCTCATCCGCGCCGGGCGCGCGTTCGCGCGCTTCGAGGACGGGCACGTCGTGTTCAAGGCGGAGATCGGGGCGATGTCCCGCGGTGTCGGCCAGATCCAGGGCGTGTGGGTGCACCCGGACTACCGGGGTCGCGGTTTCGGCACCCGCGGGATGGCCGCGGTGACCGAACGCCTCGTGCGGGATTTCGGGCGCACGGCGAGCCTGTACGTCAACGACTTCAACGTCGCCGCGCGCCAGGCCTACGACAAGGTCGGCTACCACCGCGCCGGAACGTTCAGCACCGTGCTGCTGAGCTGACGGGCCGCACGGTGGCGATCGCGCGCTCGGCGCGGCCGCCGGGCCCGAGATCGGACGTAGCCGCCATCCGGGCGCGTGTCGGGATTTCGTGCACCGCGGACCCCGCGCCCTACACTCGCAGGATGCGTTCGACCGGAACTCGGCTCTGGCGGACCGCGGCACGCTCCCTCGGAGTCGGCGCGGCGCTGCTGTTAGCGATCCCCCTCGCCGGCTGCGGCCCGCTCGGCGGCCCCTCGGAGGAGGACGCCGCGCGCGCCTTCCTCACCGCGATGACCACGGGCAAGCCGGCTGACGCGGCGAACCGGACCACCGACCCGGACGCGGCTCGCACGGCGATCGCGCAGAGCAGGCAGGGGCTCGACGCCGAGTCGGTGCGGGCGCAGCTGCGCGAGGTGACCGAGAACGACCGCGGGCAGACCGTCGCGCACTACGGCCTGCGCTGGGACTTCGGGCAGGGCGAGGTGTGGCGCTACGACGCCTCGGCGCTCCTCGTCCCGGACGAGGAGCAGGGCTGGAAGGTGCGCTGGTCACCGAAGGCGCTGCACCCGCGGTTGGCGCAGGGGCAGTCGCTGGCGTTCCACGAGGAGCGCCCGGATCCGGCCCCGGTGTACGACCGCTCCGGGGACGAGCTGATGACGCCGCAGCGGGTCGTCACCGTGCAGCTGGACCCGCGAGCCGCGGGGGACGTCCCCGCCGTGGCCGGTGAGCTCGCCGGGGCGCTGGGCGGGGTCGCCCCAGGGGTCACGCAGCAGTCCATCACCGAGGGCGTCCGCCAGACCCCGGAGGGGCAGCCCTACACCGTTGTCTCGCTGCGCGACGCGGACTACCGGCAGGTGCGCGACAGCATCCACGACCTGCCCGGGGTGCGGTTCCCGTCCCGCACCCAGCTCGTCACGGTCGACCGCAGCATGGGAACGCAGACGCTGTCCGGGATCACCGAGCGCGTCGACGAGCAGGTGAAGGCCAACGCCGGCTGGCGGGTGGTCGCGCAGCAGCGGAACTCCGGTGCGCGGGCCGCGACGCTGCACGAGGTGCGGCCGCGGCCGGTGCAGCCGGTGCGCACGACGCTCGACGCGGCGACGCAGCGCGCGGCCGAGGGCGTGCTCGACCAGCACGGCAAGTCGGCGATGCTCGTGGCCATGCGCCCGTCCGACGGCGAGATCGTCACGATCGCGCAGAACGACGCGGCCGACGCGTCCGGTCCGGTGGCGCTGACCGGCCAGTACCCACCGGGTTCGACGTTCAAGATGGTGACCGCCACCGCGGCGCTGTCCGCGCAGGGCGGCCGCCTCACCCCCGACACGCCCGTGGCGTGCCCGCCGCGGAAGACGTTCAACGGGCGCGTGCTGCCGAACGAGGACGAGTTCGACCTCGGTCGCGTGCCGCTGCACACGGCGTTCGCGCAGTCCTGCAACACCACGTTCGCGCAGCTGGCGGCCGATCAACCGGCGGACGCCCTGCCGAAGACCGCGCGCAAGCTCGGTGTGGGCGCGGACTTCCGGATCCCGGGTGCCACGACGATCACCGGTTCGGTCGAGGCCTCCGAGGAGGTGGTCGGGCGCGCGGAGAACGGCATCGGGCAGGGCACGGTGCTGGCCAGCCCGTTCGGCATGGCGCTGGCGACCTCCACGATCGCCGGTGGTGAGATGCCGACGCCGAAGTTGGTGCGCGACGCGCCCACGGAGACGACGAAGCCCGCCGGCGAACCACCGCCGCCCCAGGTGCTCGACCAGGTGCGCGGCATGATGCGCGAGGTCGTCACCTCCGGCACGGCGAGCGGGCTGTCCGGCTCCGGCGAGGTCCACGGCAAGACCGGTACGGCGCAGTACGGGGACGGGTCGCACGCCCACGGGTGGTTCACCGGTTACCGGGGGGACCTCGCGTTCGCCGTGCTGCTCACCGACGCGGGTTCCTCCAAGCCCGCCGTGAGCGCGGCCGGCGACTTCCTCGGCGCGATCGGATGATCCCGCGCCGCTGATCTGTCACCACCCGCGATCACCGTGCTACGTTCCGGCGCTTGAAGCAGCGCGACGGCGGTGCCGGAGGGGGCGGTCCGGCACCGCCGTCGCGAGAGGTGTTCCCTCGGCACTCACGCGGACCGGGAGGAGTGGGCAGCGGTGATGATCTATCTGGATTCCTCCGCGCTGGTGAAGCTGATCGCGCCGGAGACCGAGAGCGCGGCGCTGAGCGAGTGGATCCGGGCGCGCTGGGAGCACTCCCGGGCCACCAGCGCCCTGTCGCGGGTGGATGTGCTGCGCGGGTTCCGCGAAACGGGGCCCGCGGCGGAAGACCTGGCCGCGATCGTGCTGGACAAGATCGAGTCGCTGGCCGTTTCACCGGACGTGCTCGCCGCGGCCGCGGACCTGCCGGTGGGGGTGAGCACCACGGGCGCCGTGCACCTGGCGACGGCGCGCGCGTTCGACGTCGAGCTGCTCGCCTACGTCAGCTACGACGCCGCGCTGCTGGAGGAGGCCGCGCGGGTCGGCCTGCCCACGGCTTCCCCCGGGCTGGAACAGCCGACCACCCCGCTCGGGTGACATGCCGCCGCCGCGGCGTGTGCGCTTCGCCATAGCAGCGCCGCGCGGGCCCCTGGGGCGCGACGTCACCGCGACACGACGTTCTAGAGTGAGGGCATGCCCGTTCGATCCCCCCTAGAGCCAGGTGTGCAGACGCCGCGTCGGCCGGTGCCCGCGCACATCGCGCGTCCCGAGTACGTGGACAAGCCCGCTCCGGCCCGGAACACGGATCCGGACGTGCAGCCGCCCGAGGTCATCGAGGCGATGCGCGTCGCGGGCAAGCTCGCCGCGCAGGCCCGGGTGGAAGCGGGCAAGGCGGTCCGCCCCGGGGTGACGACGGACCACGTCGACTCCGTGGTGCACGAGTTCTTCTGCGATCACGGCGTGTACCCCTCCACGCTCGGGTACCGCGGGTTCCCGAAGTCGTGCTGCACCTCGTTGAACGAGGTCATCTGCCACGGCATCCCGGATTCGACGGAGATCCGGGACGGCGACATCGTCAACGTCGACGTCACCGGCTACGTCGGGGGCGTGCACGGCGACACCAACGCCACCTTCATCGCCGGTGAGGCCTCCGAGGACGTGCGGTCGCTCGTCGAGCGGACCCACGAGGCGACGATGCGCGGGATCCGCGCGGCCAAGCCGGGGCGCCAGCTCAACGTGATCGGCCGCGTCATCGAGTCCTACGCCAAGCGGTTCGGTTACGGCGTCGTCCGCGACTTCACCGGGCACGGGATCGGGCGCTCGTTCCACAGCGGGCTCGTCGTGCTGCACTACGACGAGCCGTCGGTGCAGACCGTCATCGAGCCCGGGATGACGTTCACCATCGAGCCGATGATCACCCTCGGCGGCATCGACTACGACATCTGGGACGACGGCTGGACCGTCACGACCAAGGACAAGAGCTGGACCGCCCAGTTCGAGCACACGATCCTCATCACCGAGGACGGGAACGAGATCCTCACCGAGTCGTGACCCGCCCCGCTCCGCCTGACCGGTCGGTCCCCGGGGTGCGGCGGCAGGTCGGGGGCACGAGAGGACCGCGCTGCCCGGAACGGCTCCAGACGGTGTTCGCGGGTGGCGGGGCGCTGCCGGTGGGACGGGGCACATTTCCCGCGCGCGCCCCGCTCGCGGGCGATCGTCTGCGGTAGGAAAGGCCCGTGTCCGCACTGTTGGTAGCCGGGACGACCTCCGACGCCGGGAAGAGCGTGCTCACCGCGGGACTGTGCCGCTGGTTGACCCGCGACGGCGCGCGGGTCGCACCGTTCAAGGCCCAGAACATGTCGAACAACTCCGCCGTCACCCTCGACGGCGGGGAGATCGGGCGCGCGCAGGCGTTGCAGTCCGCCGCGTGCGGAGTCGAACCGTCGGTGCGGTTCAACCCGGTGCTGCTCAAGCCCGGCAGCGACCGCAGCTCCCAGGTCGTGGTGCTCGGTCGCGTGGCCGGGGAGGTCACGGCGCTGTCCTACCGCGAGCGCAAGTCCGCGCTGCTGGACGTCGTGGTGCGCACCCTGGGCGAGCTGCGCGCCGAGCACGACCACGTGATCTGCGAGGGCGCGGGCTCGCCCGCGGAGATCAACCTGCGCGAGCACGACATCGCCAACATGGGGTTGGCGCGCGCGGCGCAGCTGCCGGTGCTCGTCGTCGGCGACATCGACCGGGGCGGGGTGTTCGCGCAGCTGTACGGCACGCTCGCGCTGCTGGACCCGGCCGACCAGGCGCTGCTGCGCGGGTTCGTGGTCAACAAGTTCCGCGGTGACCGGCGGCTGCTCGACCCCGGGCTGGAGCAGCTGCGGCAGTTGACCGAACGCCCCACGATGGGCGTGCTGCCCTGGGCCGAGGACCTGTGGTTGGACGCGGAGGACTCGTTGTCCTACGTGGCCGACGGGGTGATCGGCAGGCCCCGGTCACCGGTGGGGGAGGAGTGGCTGCGGGTGGCGGTGGTGCGCCTGCCGCGCATCTCCAACGCGACCGATGCGGAGGCCCTGGCCGCGGAACCGGGTGTTTCCGCCCGGTTCGTGACCGAACCCTCGCGCATCGCGGATGCCGACGTCGTCCTGCTTCCCGGGTCGAAATCCACTGTGGATGACTTGGCGTGGTTGCGCCGCACCGGGCTGGCCGAGGCGATCACGCGGCACGCGCGCGCCGGCAAGCCGCTCGTGGGAATCTGCGGCGGATTCCAGATGCTCAGCCGGCGCATCGTCGACTCCGTCGAATCCCGCGCCGGCGAGGTCGACGGGCTCGGGCTGCTCGACGCGGACATCGCTTTCGCCCCGGAGAAGACGCTGGCACGCCCGCACGGGACGGCCTGGGGCGAACCGGTCAGCGGCTACGAGATCCACCACGGCCAGGCCCGCCGCGGCGATCTGCTCCCACTGCTCGAGCACTCCGACGGCACGGCCGAGGGCGGCGTGTCCGGCGCCGTGTGCGGAACCCACTGGCACGGGCTGTTCGAGAACGACGGGTTCCGCCGGCGGTTCCTCGGCACCGCCGCGGAGCGCGCGGGACGCGACGGGTTCCGACCGGCCGCCGACGTCTCCTTCGCCGCGGTGCGCGAGCAGCAGCTCGACCTCCTCGGCGACCTCGTCGAGCAGCACCTGGACACGGACGCGGTGCGGCGGTTGCTCGGCGAGTAGCGCGGTCGGGCGCGGGCCGCGGGGTGCTCGCGGTGGCCGCGAACACCCCGCGGGCATCAGCGGGCCTGCTCGTTCAGCGGCAGGTTCAGCAGCGCGTTCTCCAGCAGTTCCGGCATGGCCGGGTGGATCCAGTACTGGCCGCGCGCGAGCTCGCGCGCGTGCTGGCCGAACACCATCGCCTGGATCAGCGGCTGCACCAGGGTCGGCGCCTGCGGGCCGATGATGTGCGCCCCGAGCAGCGCACCCGTGTTCGGATCTGCCAGCAGCTTGCAGAAGCCGGTGGTGTTCTCCATCGCCCAGCCGTAGGCGATGCCCGCGTAGTCCTGCTGCGAGGTGACGTAGTCGACGCCCTGCTCGCGAGCGGCCTGCTCGGTCAGCCCGACCGAGGCGATCTGCGGCGAGGTGAACACGGCGTGCGGCACCCAGCGGTGGTCCGCCTGCTGCGGGGAGTTCGGGTGCAGCAGGTTGTGCTGCACGACGCGGGCTTCGTGGTTGGCGACGTGCTTGAGCTCGTGCTCCGAGCTGATGTCGCCGAGAGCCCACACGCCGTCCTGCGGGGTGGCCTGGGTGCTGTCGACCTTCACCAGGCCGTCCGGGTGCAGTTCGACCCCTCCGGTCGCTGCGTCGATCATGTCCGTGTTCGGGATGCGCCCGGTGGCGATGAGCAGCTGGTCGGCTTCGACCGCCTCCCATCCGGCCTCGGGGCTGTCGAGGTACATGCGGATGCACTCGTCGTCCTGCTCGACGCTGCGGACGGAGCGGTTCAGCCGCAGGTCCCACTGCCGGGAAGCGATCTCGGTGAACCGCTCGGAGACCGACTCCTCCTCGGCGCGCAGCATCCGGCCGGAGCGGCCGACCACGGTGACCGCGACGCCGAGGGAGTGGAACACGTGCGCCAGCTCGGCGCTGATGAATCCCGTGCCCAGGATGATCATCCGCTCGGGCAGGGTCTCCAACCGCATGACCGTGTCGCTGGTGTGGTACCAGACCTCGTCGATGCCGGTGATCTCCGGAATGCTCGGCCGGCTCCCCGCGGCGAGCACGATGTGATCGGCGGTGAGCGTTTCCGGCCCCTCGAGGCCGTAGACGGTCAGCTCCTTCTTCCCGGTGAACCGGCTGTAGCCCTGGTAGAGGGTGACGTTGGCGTTCTCCTCGGCGCGGTAGCGGCGCCCGCCCTCCGCGATCGCGTCGATCCGGCCGAAGATGCGGTCGCGGATGTCCTGCCAGCGCACGTGCGGGTCGGCGAGATCGACGCCGAGTGCGCCCGAGTGCCGCGGAGTCGCAGCGACGTCGGCGGCGTGCACGAACATCTTGCTGGGGATGCACCCCACGTTCAGGCACGTTCCGCCGTAGGAGTCCTCCGGGCCGATGCCCTTCTCCACGATGGCGACGTTCCAGTCCGCGAACCGTTCGTCCACGATCGTGTTGCCGGATCCGGAGCCGAGGATGATGAGGTCGAAGTGTGGCACTGCTCCAGCCTGCCTTACCGCTCGCCGCGTTGGGGTGCTCGTGCGTCGACTACGGACAACAGCGCGTGCTGCGCGGGCATTCCGCGTCGTGGCTCGATTCTCGGTCGTGCCCGCGGCGTCCCCGCCGCCGGGTCGGGCAGTGCCGCCCCGCCGGCCGATCCCTCCCGGCCGTGATCGCGCCGCGGGGGCGTGCGCAGGCGCAACGACAGGCCGCAGGCGTGCAGCACGTGCCCGGTCGCCAGCACCGGTGCGTGCCACGCCGGCGCGACGAGCCCGGCGACGCCCTGGGTGACCGCCAGCACACCGGCCCCCGTAGCCCAGTGCACCACCGCACGGGTGAGCGGTGCCGGTCCGCGCAGCCGCAGCAGGACCGCCCCGTGCCCGGGGGTGCCACCGGTGCAGGCGGTGTGCACCAGCAGCAGCGCCGCGGGGGCGAACCACAGGGCGGTGGCCTCCGCGAGCCGGGACTCGGCGGGCGGGAACGCGCCGGTGTCGCGCAGCAGGGCCAGCGCTGCGAGCAGGGCACTGCCCGACCACCACAGCGCGAGGAGGTCGCAACAGCGCGCGAGCAGCCGCCGCGCAGGTGTGGCCGGGCGGGGAGCGGCTCGGTCCGCGGTCGGCCCTCCGGATCGCTCCCTTCGCGGCAGCGCGTCGACCAGCCGTGCCCCGAGCGCCGCACCGAGGGTGTTCGCCAGGAGGTCGTCGACGTCGAACACGCGGTGGGCGCAGGGTGCCCACCCCCACATGCCGGTGAGCTGGGTCGTCTCCACCAGCAGCGAGCAGGCCGCGGCCCACGCGGCCGCGCGCGGCAGGCGGTGGCCGGCGAGCGCGAGGAACGCGCCGAACGGTGTGAACAGGGCGATGTTGCAGAGGAACTGCAACAGCACCGGGTCGGTGACCGACGGGCTCAGCCGGCCGAGCGGGATCCAGCGCGGACGGCGGCAGGGCGCGTCGGGTTCGGGTGGTAGCACGTAGCAGGCCACCGCCGTGGCGTAGAGCAGCACCGCCGCGCGCATCAGGCTCGGACCGGGGCGCAGTCGGCCGTGCCGCCGGTGCTCGGCTGCCACGTACGGGGCGAAGAGGCAGGTCACGAGCACTGCGGTGAGCACGGCCGCGGAGCCCGCCGGTGCGATCGCGATCATTGCTGCCTCCTTCCCGTGCGTTGCACGGGGAAGGAGGGCTCAGCCGGCGTTGCAAATGCACCCCGGACGGGTGATCTTCGTGCGCGTCAGCGGAGGCCCATCCCCCATCCGCGTGGGGACAACCCACAATTTTCATGAAAATTGTGCTCTCTGGAGGAGTTCCAGATAAGTGGGCGCCTGCGCCCCGGGCACGAGTGCGCCCCGGTGCTCCGCTGGGGTGCACCGGGGCGGGAAGAGCGGGTCGCGAGGACCGCGGAAGAGCTCGGCTCAGATCTGGTAGGTCGGGGCGATGACCGCGCGGCCCACCGTGTGGAACGCGAGCATGAAGTTCACGACGGCCGGGCTGGCGGTGTCGTCCACGCCCAGCTTCTCGGTGTCCGCGGCGATGACCGCGAAGTAGTACCGGTGCGGCCGGTCGCCTTCCGGCGGGGCGGCGCCGCCGAAGGCGCGCTCGCCGAAGTCGTTGGCCACGTGGAAGGCCCCCGCCGGGACGCCCTGGCCGTTGCGGTTGCCGGCGTCCGCGGGCAGCTCGGTCACCGAGGCGGGGATGTCCACCATGGCCCAGTGCCAGAACCCGCCCGGGATCGGCGCGTCCGGGTCGAAGCAGGTCACCACGAAGCTCTTCGCGGATTCCCCGAAACCGCTCCAGCTCAGCTGGGGCGAGAGGTTCCGGCCGCCCATGCCCATGCCGTCGTAGGCGTGGGTCTGGTCCATGGGCTGCCCGTCGGTCACGTCGGTCGAAGCGAGGGTGAACTGCGGCACCTCGGGCAGCAGCGAGTACGGGTCCGGGTCAACCGGGCGCTGAAGGCTCATGAGTGCTCCTTTGCCTGCGGACGGTGATTCGTGATCGCCCCGCCCCAGCGTAGAGGTCGGCTCCACCTCCGCGCCGTGTGGATCGTTTGCACCATGTGCACGGTCGCTGTGGATCGCGCACGCCGGGTGGGTAGCGTGTTCCCGGTCGGCGCGTCCGGCCGCACCGCCGCGCGGGCCGCGCCGGACGTGAGCAGAGAGGGGAGTGCCGCATGACCGCCGAACTGCCCGGGGCGTTCGAGGCGCTGTGCGTGGGCGAGACGATGTCGCTGATCGCGCCGGAGCAGCCGGTCGCCCTCGAGAACGCCGCGCGGTTCACCCTCTCCGCAGGGGGTGCGGAGTCCAATGTGGCGATGCACCTGGCCGGGCTGGGACACCGGGTCGGCTGGGCGAGCAAAGTGGGCGACGACCCGCTCGGGCGGCGCCTCGTCGCCGACATCTCCGCCGCGGGCGTGGCCACCGACCTCGTCGCGACCGAATCCGCCGCGCCCACCGGGGTCTACTTCAAGAACCCCGGACCGGACGGCACGCGCGTGCACTACTACCGCTCCGGGTCCGCGGCCTCCACGATGGACGAGGGCTTCCTCGGCGACGGAGTGCTCGACGCCGTCGAGGTCCTGCACGTCAGCGGCATCACCCCCGCCCTGTCGGCGGCCTGCGACCGGATGGTGCAGCACCTGCTCGCGCGTCCACGCCGGCACCTGCTGTCGTTCGACGTGAACCACCGCCCCGCGATGTGGCCGGCCGAGCAGGCGGCGCCCCGGTTGCGGGAGCTCGCCGACCTCGCCGACATCGTGTTCGTCGGCCTCGACGAAGCAGCCGCGCTGTGGGGCGCGCGCACCGCGGAGGAGGTGCGGGCGATGCTGCCGCGCCCCGGCACCGTCGTCGTCAAGGACGCGGCGAACGCGGCCTGGGAGCTGGGCGCCGAGCCCGTGTCCGTTCCCGCGCCGCACGTCGACGTCGTGGAACCCGTGGGGGCGGGGGACGCCTTCGCCGCGGGGTACCTCGCGGGCGTCCTCCGCGGCTTCGACCCGCAGCGGCGCCTGCGGTTCGGCCACCTGCTCGCCGCGCACAGCCTGCTCAGCACCACCGACCAGACCGCGCCGCCGGAGGAACCCGCGCTCGCCGGCTGGTTGGACCGCTCCGATCAGAGCTGGCGCGCACTCCGGTTCGGGGAGGGCTGAGATGCACACCTTCGACGAGCTGTTCACCGTCCCGGTCATGGCGATCCTGCGCGGGATGGATCCGCAGCGCACGGTCAGCCTCGCCGAGCGGGCGTGGGACCTGGGGATCCGCGCGGTGGAAGTGCCGATCGAAACGGGGGAGGCCGAGCCGTCCCTGCGGGCCGCCGTCGAAGCGGGCAGGCGGCGCGGACGTCCCGTCGGCGCCGGCACAGTGGTCGGCCTCGACCAGCTGCACGCGGCGCACGCCGCCGGCGCGGCGTTCACCGTCGCTCCCGGCCTGGATTCCGAAGTGCTGCGCACCAGCGAGGAGCTGCGAGTGCCGCACCTGCCCGGCGTGGCCACCCCGAGCGAGATGCAGTGGGCCCAACGGCTGGGGGTGACCTGGGTGAAGGCCTTCCCCGCCGCCGAGCTCTCCGCCGGGTGGTTCCGCGCGATGCGCGGACCGTTCCCGAGCATGCGCCTGGTCGCCACCGGCGGCGTGCACGCGGGCAACGCGGAGGAGTACCTCGCGGCCGGGGCCTCGGTGGTCGCCGTGGGCTCGGCGCTGGAGGACTCCGCGCAGCTGGCCAGGCTGGCCGACCTCGTCGGTGGCGCGGGCGCGCCGGGCTGAGCCGCCCTCCGGTGTGGCCCAGCACACCGCGCGCCGCGCGGCGCTGCCGACCGCTGGTCACCTGCGACGATCGCGCGCGCTCCCGCTGCGCGGCGCTGCCCGGCGCCGTTGCGGGGGAGACGGGTGAAGCAGCTCATGGCGCCGCGTGCCGCGCCCGTTAGGATGGGTCGGCAAGCCTGCGGCGAAATCGGAGGAACCCGGTGCGAGTCCGGGGCGGTCGCGCCACTGTGACCGGGGAGCTGCCCCTGAGATGCCACGGCCCGGAACGGGCGGGAAGGCGGGGGAGGTGCGGTGATCCGGGAGCCAGGAGACTCCGAGCGCCGCAACCCCCACCCGGGGCGCGCACCCCGAGAGAGAGGACGAGGCGTGACCGAATCCGCCAGTACACGTGTGCTGCTGCTGTCCACCGCCGACACCGACCTGCTCGCCGCACGTGCCTGCGAAGCGGACTACCGCGTGGCGAACCCGGCCCGCGTCTCTGCTGAGGAAGTGCCCGACCTGGTGTCCGGTGTGGACATCGTCGTTGTGCGGCTGCTCGGCGGCAAGCGCGCCTGGGAGGACGGGCTGAACGCGGTCCTCGAGACCGGTGTCCCGACCGTCGCGCTCGGCGGCGAGGCGACTCCGGACGCGGAGCTGATGGCCCTGTCCACCGTTCCCTCCGGTGTGGCGACCCAAGCCCTGTCCTACTTGGTGGAAGGTGGTCCGCGCAACCTCGCGCACCTGGCCTGGTTCCTCTCGGACACGGTGCTGCTCACCGGAACCGCGTTCGAGCCGCCGGAGAAGACCCCCGAGTTCGGTGTGCACGGCAGCCGGGAGCACGACCCCGCCCGCCCCACAGTCGGCGTCGTGTTCTACCGGGCGCACGCCCTGGCCGGGAACACCGCGTTCGTGGACGTGCTCGCCGACGAGGTCGAAGCCGCCGGTGCCAACGTGCTGCCGGTGTACTGCGGGTCGCTGCGCGGCCTGTCGGACACCGAAGGGCTGCGCGAACTCCTCGGCGAGTGCGACGCCCTGATCGCCACGGTGCTCGCCGCGGGCGGTTCCGTGGCCGCCAACGCCAGCGCGGGCGGCGACGAGGACTCGTGGGACGCCGGCGCACTGGCCGAACTGGACATTCCCGTGCTGCAGGGGATGTGCCTGACCAGCAGCCGTGCGCAGTGGGAGGAGAGCGACGCCGCGCTGTCCCCGATGGACGCCGCCATGCAGGTGGCCGTCCCCGAGTTCGACGGCCGCCTGATCAGCGTCCCGTTCTCCTTCAAGGAGTCCGGTGAGGACGAGATCCCGGTCTACGTCGCGGATCCGGAGCGCGCGCGGCGCGTCGCCGGGACAGCGGTGGCCCTGTCCCGGCTGCGCGGAACCCGCAACGCGGACAAGCGCCTCGGCGTCGTGCTGTCGTCGTACCCCACCAAGCACTCCCGCGTCGGCAACGCCGTCGGACTCGACACGCCCGCCTCGGCCGTGGTGCTGCTGCGCGCGCTCGAATCAGCCGGCTACGACCTCGGTGGTCTCGACACGTCCGGACTGGACGGGGACGCGCTGATCCACCGGCTCATCGCCGCGGGCGGGCACGACGTCGAGTGGCTCACCGAGGAGCAGATGTCGCAGGCCGCCGTACGGATCCCGGCGACGCGCTACCGCGAGTGGTTCGACGCGCTGCCCAAGCCGCTGGCCGACAGCATGGTCGAGCACTGGGGAACGCCGCCGGGCGGCCTCTACGTCGACGAGGAAGGCGCGATCTACGTCGCCGCTCTGCGGTTCGGCAACGTGGTGCTGCTGATCCAGCCGCCGCGCGGCTTCGGCGAGAACCCCATCGCGATCTACCACGACCCGGACCTGCCGCCGTCGCACCAGTACTTCGCCGCCTACCGGTGGTTGGAGGAGGAGTTCGGCGCCGACGCCGTGGTGCACCTGGGCAAGCACGGCACGCTGGAGTGGTTGCCCGGCAAGGGGATCGGGCTGTCGGCCGACTGCGCCCCCGACCCGGTGCTGGGCGACATGCCGCTGGTGTACCCGTTCATCGTCAACGACCCGGGCGAGGGCACGCAGGCCAAGCGGCGCGGGCACGCGACGGTCATCGACCACATGATCCCGCCGATGGACCGGGCCGACTCCTACGGCGACATCGCGAAGCTGGAGCAGCTGCTCGACGAGTACGCGTTGGTGTCCGACATGGACCCGGAGAAGAAGCCGGCGCTGCGCGACCAGATCTGGGAGCTGGTCACCTCGGCCGAGCTGCACCACGACCTGCACCAGAAGGAGCAGCCGGACGCGGATTCGTTCGACGACTTCGTGATGCACATCGACGGCTACCTCTGCGAGATCAAGGACGTGCAGATCCGCGACGGGCTGCACGTGCTGGGCAGGGCCCCGCAGGACGAGGAGCTCGTCAACGACGCGCTCGCCGTGCTGCGCGCCCGGCAGGTCTTCGGCGGAGCGGTCGGCGCCGTCCCGGGGCTGCGCTCGGCGCTGGCCGAGCACTTCGGCATGGACGAGCAGGCGCTGCTCGCCGACCCCGGCAGCCGCGCGTCCGTGCCGAGCGCGCTGACCGATCTCGTGGACGGGCCCGCCGCCTCCGGGGCGGACGCGGTGGATCTGCTGGAGTCGCTGGCGCGGCGCATCGTGGAAGCCGTGGCCACCACCGGCTGGGACGCCGACCGCGCCGCCGCGACCGCGCAGGAGGTGCTCGGCGGCAGCGTGCCGCAGGTCGAGAAGGTCGCGCACTTCGCCTGCGCCGAACTCGTGCCGCGGCTGGCGCGCACCACCGACGAGATCGACAACGCGGTGCACGCCCTCGACGGCGGATTCGTCCAGTCCGGACCGTCCGGTTCGCCCACCCGGGGACTGGTCTCCGTGCTGCCGACGGGGCGGAACTTCTACTCGGTCGACCCCAAGGCCATCCCCTCGCGCAACGCCTTCGACGTCGGTTCGTCCCTGGCGGATTCGCTGATCGCGCGGCACGTGGCCGACCAGGGGTCCCACCCCCGCTCGGTCGGGCTCACCGTGTGGGGGACCTCGGCCATGCGGACGCAGGGCGACGACATCGCCGAGATCCTGTGGCTGCTGGGCTGCCGCCCCGCGTGGGACGACGCCTCGCGGCGCGTCACCGGGTTCGAGATCGTCCCTCTGGAGGAGCTCGGCCGTCCGCGCATCGACGTCGTGATGCGGATTTCCGGCTTCTTCAGGGACGCGTTCCCGCACGTGGTCAGCCTCGTCGACGACGCGATCCGCGCGGTCGCGCAACTCGACGAGTCCGATGCGGACAACTACGTGGCCGCGCACTACCGCGCCGATCTCGGCGAGCACGGCGACGAGCGCCGCGCCAGCTCGCGGATCTTCGGCTCGAAACCGGGGGCCTACGGCGCCGGTCTGCTGCCGCTCATCGATGCGCGGAACTGGCGCAGCGACGAGGACCTCGCCGAGGTGTACGCCACCTGGGGCGGCTACGCCTACGGGCGGGGCCTCGACGGGCGGGAGGCCCGCGCCGAGATGGAGACGGCGTTCAAGCGCATCCAGGTCGCCGCGAAGAACGTCGACACACGCGAGCACGACATCGCCGACTCCGACGACTACTTCCAGTACCACGGCGGCATGGTCGCCATGGTCCGCTCGCTGTCCGGGCAGAACCCCGAGGCCTACGTCGGGGACTCGGCCGTGCCGCACGCGGTGAAGACCCGCACCCTCGGCGAGGAGACCAAGCGCGTCTTCCGGGCTCGCGTGGTCAATCCGAAGTGGATCAACGCCATGCGCCGGCACGGGTACAAGGGCGCGTTCGAGATGGCGGCCACCGTGGACTACCTGTTCGGCTTCGACGCCACGGCCGAAGTGGTCGACGACTGGATGTACTCCAAGCTCGCCGAGACCTACGTGTTCGACGACGAGGTCCGGCAGTTCCTCAACGACGCCAACCCGTGGGCGCTGCGCGGCATGACCGAGCGGCTGCTGGAGGCCGCCGACCGCGGTCTCTGGGAGGAGCCCGACCAGGAGAAGCTGGAGGAGCTGCGGTCGATCTACCTCGAGCTCGAAGGCGAGCTCGAGGAGTAGCCGATCCGGCGGGAGACGGCGCTTCCCGGTACGCGGGTCCTCGAGCACGGGGGTTCTCGAGCACGGGGGTCCTCGAGCACGGCCTGCTGCCCGACATGCTGGGACGTGTCGGGCAGCAGGCCGGTCCGAGTTCTGCGACGTACGGCATGCGCGTGCCGTGTTCGATCGTTTTCTGCCGTGTGCCAGTGGATCTGGATGTCCACTGTGTCCTGACGCGCAGTGTTCTCCGCCGGCGAACTTCACCGGATCGAGTGGTGGGGGACGGGGGTGCCGAAAACCTCTCGCACTGTGACCCTGCTGAGTGGGGACACTCCGGTGCGGATGCGAACGGTCCGCTCCGGGAGCGGTAACACCAGGGAGGAGAGGGAGTCATGGCGCGAGGCAGTACTCCGCGGAGGAGCAGGCACGTCGCGGCCGTGTTGTCCGCGGCCGCGATGGTGTCGGGGTCGATCGCTGCGGCCGGGATCGCGGGCACGGCGCACGCCGCTCCTGAGCAGCCCGCCGCCGCGGCCTCCTCGGCCGCGGCGCAGGCACCGCCGATCGTGGGCGGCGAACCCGCCCCGATCGCAGCGAGCCCGTGGGTGGTGTACCTGAGTGATGGCCAGGGCAACCAGTTCTGCGGGGGAACGCTCGTGCGCTCGAACAAGGTGGTGACCGCGGCGCACTGCGTGGAGGGGGAGTCCGCGGGTTCGGTCGAGGTCGTCTCCGGACGTGCGGACAAGAACACGGACGCGGGAACCGTGTCCGAGGTCACATCAGTGTGGACACATCCGTCCTATCGGAACCCGCAGGCGGGGGCCGACATCGCCGTGCTCACGCTCGCAGGTGAGCTGCGGCAGCCGACGCTGGACCTCGCCCCACCGCAGGACGAGCAGCTCTACGCGCCCGGCACGCCCGCCACGGTGTACGGCTGGGGGACGACGAGCGAGGGCGGGCAGTCCTCCGACGTGCTGCGCAGCGCCGAAGTGCCGCTGGTCGGCGACGAGAAGTGCGGCGCGGCCTACGGCGGCGACTTCGACGCCAGCGCGATGGTGTGCGCGGGCCTGCCCGAAGGCGGTGTGGACAGCTGCCAGGGCGACTCCGGAGGCCCCCTGGTCGCCGGTGATCGGCTGGTCGGGATCGTCTCCTGGGGCAACGGTTGCGCCCGGCCGGGATCGCCGGGGGTCTACACCCGCACGGCCGCCTACCAGCAGGACGTGGTCGCCCAGCTGAACGCGTGAACCGCACCCGCTCGCCGGCGGCGCGGCAGCGCGGAGGGCGCGGAGACGGGTGCGCGGCGCGGCCCGCCGACCCGCGGCGGAGGGTGGACGCGGCGGCGCGGGAACCGCCTCGCGCCGCCGCACCTCCCCGCTGGCGGCAGGTGCTCAGCCCGCCACCAGGCCGATCGAGATCGTGACGAAAGCGGTGGCGCTGACGAGGTCGAGGGTTCGACCGACCCGGGGGTTGCGCAGCCGGTCGGCGATGTGCCCCGCCCCCAGGACGATCGCGAGCTCCCAGACGGCGGCGAGGGCGAGGAACAGCACGCCGAGCACGACGAGCTGCGCGGCGGGGTAGGCGGCGGAGCCGACGAACTGCGGCAGGAAGGCCAGGCTGAACAGCAGCATCTTCGGGTTGGTGATGTTGCTGAGGAAGCCGCGGGTGAACGGTTTCGCCGTCTCGGCGTGCCGCGCGGGCAGCCCGCTGCGGGCCTCCCGCCGCGCCAACCAGAGCCCGCGCAGGATGCTCCCGGCCAGGTAGAGCAGGTAGGCCGCGCCGATCCACTTCAACGTGGACAGCACCGCCGGCTGCTGCGTGATGAGCGCGCCGAGCCCGGAGATCACCACGGTCATCTGCACCGCGCTGGCGCTGTGGATGCCGAGCAGGGCGCGCAGGCCGGCGCCCCGTCCCTGGTGCAGCGAGGTGCGCAGCAGGAGGAACGTGTCCACGCCCGGGGTGAGGATCACGACGAGGCTGGCGATCAGGAACGCGGGCACCGTGCTGAGATCCACGAACACGTCCTCCTCCTCACACGATCAGGTTCGATCTGCCGGTGGCTACCGGCACGGGTCGGGACGCGTCGGGTGCGCCCCGTTCGATGCAAAGCCCCCAGTGCGCACATCCATGTGCTCAACATGCCCATGGAGAGGAAAATTTCCGCGATATATCCATAGTAACGGGATTTTTTCCGAAAACCATGTGAGTTGTGCCTCCGCCCGGCGAGCGCGCGGGGGCACTACGGTGATCGGCTGGCGCAACCCGGTGAGAGGAGGCACCCCGTGGCGAGGTGCGACGGGAGCGGAGACTCCGCCGACGCCCCCGGTGCGGAGGCGGGTGGGCGCGGCCGGCTCGTGCGCGGTGCGGGCGTGCTCGGCGGTGTGGTCACGGTTCTGGCCGGGATGTCCCCGGCCGCGCAGGCCGTCACCGCCGAGCCGAAGGTGCTCGGCGGGGAGCGGAGCGACACGAGCCGGGCTCCGTGGGTGGTGGCGCTCACCGACGCCGAGGGGCGGCAGTTCTGCGGCGGCACGCTCGTGCGCCCCGGCAAGGTCGTCACCGCGGCCCACTGCACCGTCGACCAGCTCACCGGCGTCGAGCGCCCGTCGGAGGACCTGCACGTGGTGGTCGGGCGCAGCGACCTGCGCACCGACGCCGGGAGCGAGGCCACCGTCGCCGACGTGTGGCGCCACCCCGACTACCGCGACGTGCAGCACGGCGACGACATCGCGGTGCTCACGCTGCGCGACCCGCTGCCGCAGCCGACGATCGACCTCGTCGAGCCGGGTGATGCGGAGTCGTACCGCCCCGGCACGCGCGGCACCGTGTACGGCTGGGGCCGCACCGCCGAGTCCGGTCCGTCCTCACCCGTGCTGCGCTCCGCCGAGGTGCCCGTGGCGGCGAACGCGGAGTGCGCGGAGACCTACTCCGAGTACGACCGGTCCGCGATGTTCTGCGCCGGAGTTCCCCGGGGCGGCGTGGACTCCTGCGCCGGGGACTCCGGTGGTCCCTACGTGGTCAACGGGCGGCTGGCCGGCGTCGTCTCCTACGGCGACGGGTGCGGCCGCCCGGACACCCCGGGTGTGTACACCCGCACCTCGGGCTACGTCCCGCTGCTCGAGGGGCAGCTGTGAGCCCGCCTGCGAGCCGCCTGCGCGGTGCTCCGGCGCAGGCCGGGGCGCCCAGCGGCGCGCCCCCGGCGGGGTGGCGTGCCTAACGGTGCCGCGGGGTCGGGCGAACCGGGCGGGCGCTGCTGTGGTATCCACGAACAGGTGATACTTCAGCCGCTCGCGACTGCTGTCCACCGGGCGTACACCGCCGATCTGGACGCGACCGATTTCTACCGCATGCTGCGCCTGCGGGTCGACGTGTTCGTCGTGGAGCAGAACTGCCCGTACCGCGAGCTGGACGACCGCGATCTCGAGGAGACCACCCGGCACTTCTGGATCGACTCCGCCGACGGAGTCGTCCTCGGCTACCTCCGGCTGCTGGAGGAGCCCGACGGCACGTACCGCATCGGCCGGGTGTGCACCGAGGCGGGCGCCCGCGGCATGGGGCTGGCGCGCAAGCTGATGCGCGCCGCGCTCGCCGAGATCAGGCGCAGTCCGGCCGTGCTGTCCGCGCAGGTGGACAAGGCCGGCTTCTACCGCTCCTTCGGCTTCGTCGAGAGCGGTCCGGTCCACGACGAGGACGGCATCCCGCACGTCGACATGCGGCTGGCCGAGTGAGGCCAGGCCCCGGCCGGGTCGCGGACCTCCTGCGCAGCTCGGGTGGAGCGCCGCAGCGCGGAACGGCCCGGTGAGCTCCCGCGGGCTCCGTGGGACTTCTCTCCGATCGGGCCCGCTGTGTTGGATCCGTGATCGCGCTCTGCCAGGATGCTGGTGGACCTGCAGGAAACGGTTCCACGAGGGGGCGCCAGGGAAGCCGGTGCGAATCCGGCACGGCCGGCGCCACTGTGACCGGGGAGCGGACCTCCCGCGCGGGCCACCGGACCGCGGCGCACGGACGCCGCCCCGGGAAGGCCGGAGGGACGCGAGGATCCGGGAGTCAGGACACTGCCGCCCCTCGCCCCGACACCCCGGGCGTCCGAGACCGGAGGAAGGAAGACCTTGGTATGACTGCCTCGCCGCAGGCCTCCCGCGTGAGTCCGCGCTTCCCGTTTTCCGCCGTCGTCGGGCACGACGACCTGCGGTTGGCGTTGCTGCTGAACGCGGTGCACCCCCGCATCGGCGGTGTGCTGGTGCGCGGTGAGAAGGGCACGGCGAAGTCGACGGTGGTGCGAGCGCTGGCCTCGCTGCTGCCGGTGCTGGACGTGGTGCCGGAATGCCGGTTCGCCTGCTCCCCCGCGCAGCCCGACGCGCAGTGCCCGGACGGTCCGCACGCCTCCGCGGGGGCGCAGCACCGCGCGGCGCGCCTGGTGGAGCTGCCCGTCGGCGCCACCGAGGACCGGCTGCTCGGATCGCTGGACGTGGAGCGGGCGCTGTCCGAGGGCGTCCGCGCCTACCAGCCCGGCCTGCTGGCCGCGGCGCACCGGGGCGTGCTCTACGTCGACGAGGTCAACCTGCTGCACGACCACCTCGTGGACGTCCTGCTGGACGCGGCGGGGATGGGGCGCGCGCACGTCGAGCGGGAGGGCGTGTCCGTCTCGCACGCGGCGTCGTTCGTCCTGGTCGGGACGATGAACCCGGAGGAGGGCGAGCTCCGGCCGCAGCTGCTCGACCGGTTCGGGCTGGCGGTGGAGGTCGGTGCCGACCGCGAGGTCGGGACCCGGTCCGAGGTGATGCGCCGCCGCCTGGCCTTCGAGGACGACCCCGAGGGGTTCGCCGCGCGGTGGGCCGCCGAGGAGGCCGAGCTGGCCGAGCGGATCGCGCGGGCGCGCGACCAGGTGGGCAAGGTCGTCCTGCCCGACGCGGAACTGCGCCGCATCGCTGCGCTGTGCGCATCGTTCGAGGTGGACGGGATGCGCGCGGACCTCGTGCTGGCGCGCACCGCGGTGGCGCACGCGGCCTGGCGCGGTGCGGACGCCGTGGCCGCCACCGACGTTGAGACGGCGGCGAAGCTCGTGCTGCCGCACCGGCGGCGCCGCGATCCGTTCGACGAACCGGGTGTGGACGACGACCAGCTGCAGCAGGCGCTCGACGACGCCGCGCAGCACGCGGACGAGCCCGGTGACGACCAGGGCGGCGGTTCGGACGGCGACGGGGACGACTCGGGCGGAACGGACGGCGACGGAGGGCCGGACGACGAAGGGCCGGACGACGGTGGTCCCGATGACGACGGCCCCGGCGGCGGCGCGCCCGAACCGGAGGAGCAGCAGGCCTCGGCGCCCTCCTCGCAGTCGCAGGGTCAGGAGTCCCAGGACTCGGACGGTTCCTCGCCGGCGCCGCAGGAGCGCCGCGCACCGGCGCCCGGGTCCGAGTTCCGCGCGCGCCTGCTGGAAGTTCCCGGCACGGGGGAGGGAGCTCCCGGCCGCCGCAGCCGCGCCCGCTCGCGCACGGGACGCGGGGTGCGCGCCTCGTCCCACGAGGGGTACGGGGTCCACCTTCCGTCCACTGTGGTCGCTGCCGCTCCGCACCAGCACGCGCGGGGGCGCAGCGGCCCCGGTCTCGTGGTGCGCAACGAGGACGTGCGCCGCACGGTGCGCGAGGGGCGCGAGGGGAACCTCGTGCTGTTCGCCGTGGACGCGTCCGGCTCGATGGCCGCGCGGGAGCGGATGTCCGCGGTCAGCGGCGCGGTGCTGTCACTGCTGCGGGACGCCTACCAGCGCCGGGACAAGGTCGGCGTGATCTCCTTCCGCGGGGAGTCCGCCGAGGTGGTGCTGCCACCGACGTCCTCTG
This sequence comes from Salinifilum aidingensis, assembly GCF_054782015.1. Taxonomy (NCBI): domain Bacteria; kingdom Bacillati; phylum Actinomycetota; class Actinomycetes; order Pseudonocardiales; family Pseudonocardiaceae; genus Salinifilum; species Salinifilum aidingensis. The sequence continues at coordinate 76,445 of NZ_BAAGTH010000013.1, forward strand.
TGGACGTTGCTGCGGCGCGGATGCGCCAGCTGCGCACCGGTGGCCGCACGCCGCTGGCCGACGGACTGCTGCGCGCGCAGCGGGTGGTGGACAGCGAGCGGGTGCGCGATCCGCAGCGCCGCCCGTTGCTGGTGCTGCTCACCGACGGCAAGGCGACGGTCCCGGCGAACGCGGCGACCGCCCCGAGCGGATCCCGGCAGCGGGCGCGCCAGGCGAGCGCCGATGCGGTGCGCGCGGCCGGCGTGCTCGCCGAGCGGGAGGTCGCCGGTGTGGTCGTGGACTGCGAGCAGGGGCCGGTGCGGCTCGGACTGGCCGGTCAGGTGGCCGCTGCGCTCGGTGCTTCCGCGCTGCGGCTGGAGGAGCTCTCGGCCGATGCGGTGGCCGGCGTGGTGCGCGCGGCGCAGCAGCCGGCGGGGGCGGTTCGGCGCGCCGCATGAGCGCGCCGTACACGAATTTTTATCGTGTTTTGGGAAACGCCGCACAGTTGCTACGGTGATCACCGTCCACCTGACCCCCAGGGGTGGACCCGCGAAGTGCCCCTGCGCTCCCGGTGACCCCCAGGCCGGTTGAGCGTGGGGGCCTTCTTCGCGCGGAACCGATCGCTCCGCATCCGATGCAGTCCGGAAGTGCGTGAGCGGCAACCGCTCCCGCGGTGCTCCCGGTAGGAGGCGGCGCGCGGACCGGTGCCGCCAACCGCCCGGTTCGTCGGAGAAAGTGAGCCTTCTCCTGCGCGCATCGGCGCGCAGGGGGAGGTTGGTTAGGGTCGGACTATGCCACAGGGACAGCCAACGACAGTGCCCGACGACGGGCTCACCACGCGCCAACGGCGCAACCGCCCGCTGGTCGTGGTGCACACGGGGGAGATGAAGGGGAAGTCCACGGCCGCCTTCGGTCTCGCGCTGCGCGGCTGGAACCAGGGCTGGTCGATCGGCGTGTTCCAGTTCGTGAAGTCCGCGAAGTGGCGCGTCGGCGAGGAGAGCGCCTTCCGCGCCCTCGGGCGCGCGCACGAGGAGACCGGTGAGGGCGGTCCCGTCGAGTGGAACAAGATGGGCGAAGGCTGGTCGTGGACGCGCAAGAAGTCCACGACCGAGGACCACGCCGCCGCCGCGCTCGAGGGCTGGGAGGAGATCGAGCGGCGCCTGCAGGCGCAGCAGCACACCGTCTACGTCCTCGACGAGTTCACCTACCCGCTGCACTGGGGCTGGGTGGACGTGCAGCGCGTCGTCGAGGCGCTGCGCACGCGCCCCGGGTACCAGCACGTCGTGATCACCGGCCGCAACGCGCCGCAGGAGCTCGTCGACGCCGCGGACCTGGTGATGCGCACCGACAAGGTCAAGCACCCGATGGACGCCGGGCAGAAGGGGCAGAAGGGCATCGAGTGGTGAACGACGCACGCGTCGTGGTTGCCGCTCCCGCGTCCGGCCACGGCAAGACGACGGTGGCCACAGGACTGCTCGCTGCGCTGCGGCAACGCGGTGCGCAGGTCGCGCCGTTCAAGATCGGCCCCGACTACGTCGACCCCGGGTACCACCGGTTGGCATGCGGGCGGCCGGGGCGCAACCTCGACCCCGTGCTGGTCGGCGAGGAGCGCATCGCCCCGCTGTTCCGGCACGGCTCCGCGGACGCGGAGCTGTCCGTCATCGAGGGCGTGATGGGGCTGTTCGACGGGCGCATCGCACCGACCGGTGGCTCCGCCGCCCCGGAGGGCAGCACCGCGCGGGTCGCCGAGCTGCTCGCCGCCCCCGTGGTGCTGGTCGTCGACGCGCGCGGGCAGGGGCACAGCCTCGCCGCGCTGCTGCACGGGTTCCGCACCTACCGCGCGGACGTGCGCCTGGACGGGGTGATCCTCAACCACGTGGGGTCGGCGCGGCACGAGCAGGTGCTCACCGACGCCGCGCACGCGGCGGGGGTGCGGGTGCTGGGCGCCATCCCGCGGGAGGAGGCGCTGCGCGTCCCGTCCCGCCACCTGGGCCTGGTCACCGCGGTCGAACGCGGAACCGAGGCGGCCGAGGCGGTCGAGGCGATGGGCGAGGTCGTGGCCCGCTCGGTCGACCTGGAGGCGGTGCGCGCGCTCGCGGCCGGCGCCGCTCCGGTGCGCTCCTCCCGCTGGACCCCGGCGGAGGAGGTGACCGCGCACGCCGGTGCTCCCGTGATCGCCGTGGCCGGGGGGCCGGCCTTCACCTTCGGCTACCCGGAGCACCTGGAACTGCTCGAGGCGGCGGGTGCGCGGGTGCGCGTGGTGGATCCGCTGCACGCCGAGGCGCTGCCCGAGGGCACCGCGGGCCTGGTGCTGCCCGGGGGGTTCCCCGAGGAGCACCGCGCGCAGCTGTCCGCCAACACCGCGCTGCGCGAGGAGGTCGCGCGCTTCGCGGGCGCCGGCGGGCCGGTGCACGCCGAGTGCGGCGGCCTGCTCTACCTCGGCGAGGAGCTGGACGGGCACCCGATGTGCGGCGCGCTGCCCGCGCGGGCGCGCATGTCCGAGCGCCTCACGCTGGGCTACCGCTCCGCCGTGGCCGCCTGCGATTCCAGTGTTGTCGACGAAGGAGCACACGTGAACGGGCACGAGTTCCACCGCACGGTCCTGGAACCGGCGGGTGGTGATCCGCCCGCGTGGCAGTGGCGGGACGGCGCGGGGCGCCTCCGCCGCGAGGGCTACGTCACCGGGGGTGTGCACGCCTCCTACCTGCACGTGCACCCGGCCGGGGCGCCGGGGACGGTCGAGCGGTTCGTCGCGGGGTGTGCTCGGTGAGGCTGGTCGGAGTCGGCGTCGGCCCGGGCGATCCGGACATGCTGACGGTGGGCGCGCTGCGCGAGATCGAGGCGGCCGGGACCGTCTTCGTGCCGGTGCTGGACTCCGGCGAGCAGGGGCGTGCCGAAGCGGTGGTGCGCGCGCACCTCGATCCGGCGGACGCGGACGAACGGGTGCAGCGCCTCGTGTTCGCGCTGGCCGATCCCGTCGACGGGTCGCAGCAGCGGCGGCACCGGCACTGGGACGGGGCGGCGACCGCGGTCGCGGAGGCGCTGCGCGAGCGCGGTGGGACCGCGGTGTTCGCGACCCTCGGCGACCCCTCGGTGTACTCCACGTTCAGCTACCTCGCCGGGGCGGTGCGCGAGCTCGTGCCCGGCGTGGAGGTCGTCGGTGTCCCGGGGATCACCGCGATGCAGGCGACCGCCGCCCAGGCGGACGTCGCCCTGACCGAAGGCGCCGAACCGCTGACGGTGATCCCCGTGATGCGCGACGTGTCCGCGCTGCGGGACGCGCTGCGCGGGCGCGGTACGGTCGTGGCCTACAAGGGCGGGAGGCGGCTCGGCGAGCTGCGCGCGGCGATCGAACAGGCCGGCGCGCTGGACCGCGCGATCTACGCCGAGCACGTGGGAACCCCGGACGCGCGCGTTCTCCCGCTTTCCCAGGTAAATGTGTCCGATGTGGATGACGGTGCTGCGGCGCCGTATCTGTCCACTGTGGTAGTGCTTCCACCCCGAGGCGGGAGAGGAGAGCAATGGTGAGTGGCCGGATCTCGTTCATCGGCGCCGGGCCAGGCGCGGCGGATCTCATCACGTTGCGCGGAGCCAACCGGATCGCCGAAGCCGACATCGTGGTGTGGGCGGCGAGCCTGGTCACCCCGGAGTGCGTGCGGGACCACGCCCGCAGCGACGCGGAACTGGTGGACTCCTCGCGGATGACCCACGAGCACGCCCTGGAGATCTACCGGCGCGCCGAGCAGGAGAAGCTCAAGGTGGCCCGGGTGCACTCCGGGGACCCCTCCCTCTGGGGGGCGGTGCAGGAGCAGTACGACGCCTGCGTGCGGATGAACGTCGAAGTGGAGATCGTGCCCGGCGTGGCCGCGTTCTCCGCGGCGGCGGCCGCGGTCGGGCGGGAGCTGACCGTGCCGGAGGTCGCCCAGTCGCTGGTGCTGACGCGCCTCGAGGGCGGCAAGACGCCGATGCCGGAGGGGGAGAAGGTCCGGGAGTTCGCCAAGCACGGCACGACGATGGCGCTGTTCCTGTCCGCGGCGCGGACCGGGCAGCTCGTCGACGAGCTGCGCGCGGGCGGCTACTCCGACGACACGCCCGTGCTCGTCGCCTACAAGGTGACCTGGCCGGACGAGCTGCTGCTGCGCACGACCATCGGTGAGCTGGAGGCGACGGTCAAGGAGCACAAGCTCTGGCGGCACACGCTGTACCTCGTCGGCGAGGGGTTGACCGCCGGAGGCACGCGCTCGCACCTCTACCACGCGGGGCACTTCCACACCTTCCGGCGCGCCGATCGCAACGCCCGGCGCGAGCTGCGGGAGCGGCGGAAGCAGCGCTCCCGCGGCGGTGCGGAGGCGACGGCCGGGCGGCAGGAGGGCTCCGCTGCCGCGGAATCCGCCCCGGCCGCCCGGCAGGTCGACTCCGCCGCCCGGCAGGTCGAGTCCGAAGGGGCGACCGCCCCGGCGGCCGAGACCGCCCCGGTGACCGGAACCGCCCCCGCGGAGGGGAAGGCCCCCGCGGAAGGGAAGACCACCGCCGAGGCGAGCGCGGAGAACCGCGCGGTGGATCCGGACGTCGCCTGGTGGGCGGTGCGCGAGTGGCAGGAGGAGGCGCGCTCCGGGCAGTCCTCCGCCGCCCGCGGGAACCAGAACCGCCCCCGCGCGGCCCGGGCGGACGAGGCCCAGTCCGAGCTGTTCGGTGTGGGCGCCGAGGAGGGGGGCTCCACCGCCGCGGACACCGCGGCGGTCGCGGACACCGCGGCGGACTCCGGAACGGCCGCGGAGGCCGCGCCGGAGGTGCGAGCGGAGCGGGGAGGCGCCACCGGGTCCGAGGAGGCGTCGGCTTCCGGCGCCGCGGACGCGGCGGGCTCGACCGCGCGGGCCACCGGCTCGGGCAGCTCCGCTCCGGGCAAGTCGACCAGGACGGGCAAGGGCGGCCGCTCGACCAAATCGGCGGGCGGCAAGAGCGGCAAGCGCCGTTCCGCTGCGAACTCGGAGGCGAACAGCGCGAAGCGGGATGACCAGTAGCGACAGCGGGAGACCGCACGAGCAGGGGGCCGATGCGCAGCCCCGGCCGCGTGACCCCGACCTTCCGCGCACCGCCAAGGAGCGTCCGAAGGCGCTGCGCACCGGGTTCACCACGGGTGCGTGCTCGGCGGCAGCCGCGCGGGCCGCCGCCGAGCTGCACCGGACCGGGACAGCACCGGCCACTGTGGACATCGAGTTCCCGGACGGCGAGCGGCGCCGGTTCGCGGTCGACTCGGCCGCCGCGGAGCCGCCCGCCACCGCGGTCGTCGTCAAGGACGCCGGCGACGACCCGGACGCGACGCACGGCGCCCGCATCACGGTGACCGTCCGCCCCCGCACCGACGGTGCGGTCGAGCTGCACGGCGGCGAAGGCGTCGGCACGGTCACGCAGGCCGGCCTCGGCCTGCAGGTCGGCGGGCCCGCGATCAACCCCGTCCCGCGGCGGATGATCACCGCTGCGGTGCGGGAGGGGCTCGGCGACGAGGGCGCTGACGTGACCGTCGCGGTCCCCGGCGGTGAGGAGATGGCGCGCAGGACCACCAACCGGCGGCTGGGGATCATCGGCGGCATCTCCATCCTCGGCACCACCGGCATCGTGCGCCCGTTCTCCACCGCCTCGTGGCGCGCCAGCGTGGAGCAGGCCGTGTCGGTGCTCGCCGCGCAGCGCGGCAGCACCCTCGTGCTCTCCACCGGCGGGCGCACCGAACGCGCCGCGATGCGGCTGCTGCCCGACGAGCCCGAAGCGGCCTTCGTCGAGGTGGGCGACTTCACCGGCGCCGCGTTGCGCCGCGCCGTGGAGAACGAGCTCGGTGAGATCGTGTTCATCGGCATGATCGGCAAGCTCACGAAGCTGGCCTCCGGGGTCGTGATGACCCACTACACGCGTTCCAAAGTGGATACCGACCTGCTCGCGCGGATCACCACCGAGTTCGGCGGCAGCGAGGAGGACGCCGAGCACGTCCGCGCCGCTCCGACCGCGCGCCGCGCCTACGAGGTCTGGCAGCGCACCGGCGTGCTCTCGGCGTGTGCGGAACGGCTGTGCGGGCAGGTGGCCGCAGTATTGGAGCAGTTCACCGCGGACTGCGGTCGGCGGCTGCCGGCGCGCGTGGCGATGGTGGATTTCAGCGGCGAATACGTGGTAGCGGCGACAGAGGCGAGGTGGGTGACGTGGCCGTCACAGTGATCGGCGTCGACGGAGCGGAGCTTCCCCGGGGCGGCGCGGAGCTCGTCGACTCGGCGAAGCTCGTCATCGGAGGGCGGCGGCACCTGCGGTCGCACGCCCCGGAGAGCGCGCGCACCCTCGAACTGGGTCCCCTGGAGCCCGCGCTCAACGCGCTGTCGGCCCTGGCCGCCGACGAGGAGGCCGTGGTGCTCACCTCGGGCGATCCCGGGTTCTTCGGCGCGTTGCGGGCGCTGAAGGAGCGCGGCGTGCACTGCTCGGTGCTGCCGGCGACCTCGAGCGTGCAGCGGCTGATGGCGCGCGCGGGGCGACCGTGGGACGACGTGACCGTGGTGAGCGCGCACGGCCGGGAGCTGGAGCGCGCGATCAACGTCTGCCGCGCCCGCCCGGCCGCGGCCGTGCTCACCGCCCCCGGTGCGGGGCCTGCGCAGATCGGTTCCGGCCTGACCGGCTGGCGGCGCACCATGACCGTCGCCGAGGACCTGGGCGGCGAGTTCGAGAACGTGGTCACGCTCGACCCGGCCGAGGCGGCCGCCCGCACGTGGCAGGAGCCGAACATCGTGCTGTGCCTGGCCGACCAGGACGCGGTGCCGCAACGGGGCTGGTTCGCCGGTGGCGAGCCGCTGCCCCCGGACGGGTGGGGCCTGCCGGAGGAGGATTTCTCCCACCGCGACGGCATGATCACCAAGTCCGAGGTGCGCGCGGTCGCGCTGTCGAAGCTGGCACCGCGACCGGGGACCCTCGTCTGGGACGTCGGAGCGGGCTGCGGCTCGGTCGCCGTGGAGTGCGCGCGGCTGGGCTCGGCCGCCATCGCGGTGGAGTCGGACGAGGCGCAGACGGTGCGGATGATCACCAACTCCGCCCGGCACGGGGTGGACGTCCGCGTGGAGGAGGGGCGGGCGCCGCAGGCGCTGCGGCAGCTGCCCCGGCCGGACGCGGTGTTCGTGGGCGGCGGTGGCAGCGAGGTGGTCACCACGTGCGCGAACGTCGGGGCGAACCGCGTGGTCGTCGCCCTCGCGGCGCTGGACCGGATCGCCCCGGCGCGCGATGCGCTGCGCAGCGCGGGTTACGCGGTCGAAGGCGTCCAGGTCGCGGCGAGCAGGCTCGCCGACCTGCCGGACGGATCGGCGCGGTTGGAGGCGGCCAACCCCGTCGTGCTGCTGACGGGGAGCACGCGGGGCAGTGGTGGTACCCGGTCGGACGGCGGCCGGGGTCGGACAACGGACAAGGAGCAGTCGTGATCGGTTTGTTCGCGGTGACCGCGGCGGGACGCCGTGCCGCGGCCGAGCTCGCCGCCCGGATGGGACCGGAGGCGGTCGTCGCGGACGGCCCGGTCTCCGCGGCGGTGCGCCGGTTGTGGGACCACCTCGACGGCGCGGTGTTCTTCCTCGCCAGCGGGGCCACGATCCGCCTGGTGGCCCCGCTGCTGCGGGACAAGCACACCGACCCGGGCGTGGTGTGCGTCGACGAGGCGCGGCACCACGCCGTCGCGCTCCTCGGCGGGCACTCCGGCGGGGCGAACGCGCTGGCCGAGCAGGTCGGCGACGTGCTCGGTGCGACGCCGGTGGTGACCACGGCCAGCGACGCCACCGGCAGCACCCCGCTGGACGAGGTGGTCGAGGCGCTGGACGCGGTCGTCGACGGCGATCTCGCCGGTTGCGGGGTCGCCGTGCTCAACGGCGAACCGGTGCGGGTGGTCAACCCGCACGGCTTCCCGCTGCCCGCGCTGCCGGAGAACGTCCGCACCGACGTCGAGGAGCCGCGGTGGACGGTTCTGGTGGACGACCGGCACCGCCCGGACTTCGACGAGACGGACGACGTCCTGCGGCTGGTGCCGCGGACGCTCGTGGTCGGTGTCGGTTCGGCCAGCGGGGTCTCCCGCACCGCGGTGGTCGAGACGCTCGCCCGGCTGGAGTCCGAGCACGACCTCGACCCGCGCGCGATCCGCGCCGCGGCCAGCGTCGACCTCAAGGCCGAGGAGACCGGCATCCTGCAGGCGGTGCAGGACCTGGGCTTCTGGCACTCCAGCGACGGCGGTGACGAGCTGCCGCTGCTGACCTACCCGGCCCAGCAGCTCGCCGAGGTCGCCGTGCCCAACCCGAGCGAGACCGTGCGGGCCGAGGTCGGCACGCCCAGCGTCTCCGAGGCCGCGGCGCTGACCGGGGCCGCCGAGCTCGCCGAGGGCGGGGAGGTGCAGCTCGTCGCGGACAAGATCAAGGGCGCGGACGTCACCGCCGCCGCCGCCCGGATCCGCCCCCGGGGGCGGCTGGCGATCGTCGGCCTGGGCCCGGGGACGCCCGAACTGCGCACCGCGCGCGTGGAGGCGGAACTGCGCCGCGCCTCCGTGGTCGTCGGGCTGGACCAGTACCTCGACCAGGTGCGGCACCTGCTGCGGCCGGGCACCGAGGTCCGCAGCAGCGGCCTCGGCCAGGAGGAGGCCAGGGCCGAGGAAGCCGTGACGCTGGCGCGGACCGGCAACGCCGTGGCGCTCATCGGTTCCGGCGACGCCGGCGTGTACGCCATGGCCAGCCCCGCGCTGGAGAAGGCGTCCTCGGACATCGAGGTGGTCGGCGTTCCGGGGGTGACCGCGGCGCTCGCGGCCTCGGCGCTGCTCGGCGCGCCCCTCGGCCACGACCACGTGCTCATCAGCCTGTCCGACCTGCACACGCCGTGGGAGATCATCGAGCGGCGCGTGCGCGCCGCGGCGGAGGGCGACCTCGTGGTGTGCTTCTACAACCCGCGGTCGGTGCAGCGCGACTGGCAGCTGGGGCGTGCGCTGGAGATCCTCGCCGAGTCCCGACCGGCGACCACGCCGGTCGGCGCCGTGCGGCAGGCCTACCGGCCCGACCAGGGCGTCTGGTGCGCACCGATCGCCGAGTTCGACCCGGGTTCGGTGGACATGCTCACCACCGTGATCGTGGGCTCCTCGCAGTCGGCCGTGCTCAGCGACCGCTTCGTCACGCCGCGCGGGTACCGGTGGATGACCAGCGATGCCTGAGGACCCGCTGGTGATCACCACCGACTGCACCGCCTGCGGTGCGTGCCTGCTGACGTGCCCGGAGCACGCGCTGCGCCCCGCTCCGGGGCGCCCGCGGGTGGTGGCCGACCGGTGCACCGCCTGCGGCGAGTGCGTGGAGATCTGCCCGGCCGATGCCATCCGCCTGCTGGAGTAGGCCCCTGCCCGAGCAGGGTGCTGCGCCCGCCGCAGCGGCAGCGGGCGCGACCGGGAGCTCTCCGGCCCCGGCCGCGCCGCCCCCGCTCGGGGCCGTCCCGCTCAGGCGGGCAGCCGCACGCGGCGGTTCAGCTGCTGGCCGATGTCGGACGCCGCCGTGTCCAGCAGTTTGTGCGCCAGTTCGAACAGCGCGCGGGCCGTCGCGATTTCGTCCCCGATCTGGGGGACCTCGGGATCGTCGGGATGCCGCCGCGCCGTGCCGTGGCCGTGTACGACCTGGCCGCTCGGCGTGGTGAACCCGACATCGCACGTCGTCTTCGAACCCTGTTCGACGACTTGGAGATCGAGGGTGATCGTGTGCGTCTCGTTCATGGTCGCCTCCCGGGCCGTGCTGGGCAGAGCGCCACCACGGTGACTCCAGGATGCGGGTCGCGCTGGCGGAACGGAACCCGACGCGTCACCCACACGGGGTGGAACCGGACCCCTGCACGCTCTGTGATCGAATTCACCGGGTTTGACCTCGCGGGGTTCGCGGGCGAAGATGCGGCGGTCGGTGACAGAGGAACCCGGTGCGAATCCGGGACGGACCCGCCCACTGTGACCGGGTGAGCGGGCGCCGCGCAGGAATGGCCACGGCCGGAGACGGCGGGAAGGCCGACGGCGCTCGCGATGATCCGGGAGCCAGGAGACTCAGCACCGACCCCGCGCCGCACCGCGGCGCGCGGCGCCCTCGCCGGCCCCTCGGGCGGGAAACCCAGGAGGTTCGTGGACCGATGTCTCGCGTGCTGCGTCCGCCGCGCGGACGAGCGCGGCCGCAGCGCTGCGGAGTGCGGTTCGGCGCGCCGCGGTGGCGCGCGCGTGCCCGCGCAACCGCGGGCGAGCGCGCCCGCGCCGCCGTCCGGTGCCCCCGGCGCGGTCCCGGGGAGCGGCCGCGCCGCGGAGTCGAACGCGCGCCCGGCGCGGAGCGGCCGGGCGCGCCGAGCCCGATCTCATGCGAAGGATGACCGTGCGCAGGAAAGTGCATCCGATCGAAACCGAGTCCTACCGCATCATGCGGCAGCGCGCCGATTTCGCGCACCACCCGCCGCTGGCGCGCGCCGTCGTGGAGCGCGTGGTGCACACCACCGCCGATCCGAGCTGGGTGGGCGAAGTCGTCACCACCGAGTCCGCAGCTGAGCAGGGTCGGCGCGCGCTCGTGGGCGGCGCGCCGCTGGTCTGCGACGTGCGCATGGTCGCCGCGGGAGTGACCGCCCGCGACTCGCACGTCGGCCTGGACCACCCGTGGGTGGCGGAAACCGCCGAACAGGCGGAAATAACCCGATCGGCCGCGGGAATCCGTTGCGCCGCAAGGGATTTTCCCGACGGTGCGGTGTGGGCCATCGGGAACGCCCCCACGGCGCTGACCGAGCTGCTGCGGTTGGCCGCCGGCGGCGAGGTGCGCCCGGCGCTCGTCATCGGGGTGCCGGTGGGTTTCGTCGGCGCCGTCGAGTCGAAGGCCGCGCTGCGCGGGAGCGGACTTCCCGCGGTGAGCACGCTGTCCGAGCGCGGCGGTGCCGCCATCGCGTCCGCAGCGGTGAACGCGTTGTTGTACTGGCAAGATTGACGAATCCGGAGGTAACCAGTGAATCGACCGCGACCACTCCTGCTCGTCGGACACGGCACAGTGGACGAAGGCGGGGTGGGTGAGTTCCGCGCGTTCACGCAGCGGGTCGCCGAGCGCGTCTCCGCCGCGGGGATCGACGTCGGCGGAGGGTTCATCGAACTGTCCGCGCCCGCCGTGAACGAGGCGTGGGACGACCTCGCCGAACGCGGCCACGCCGAAATGGTCGCCGTGCCACTGGTCCTCGTCGCCGCCGGGCACGGCAAGGGCGACATCCCGGCCGCGCTGGAGCGCGAGGTGAAGCGCAACCCCGCCACCCGCTACGTCTTCGGCCGCCCGCTCGGCCCGCACCCGACGCTGCTGTCGGTGCTGTCCGAACGCGTCGAGGCGGAGGTTCCCCGTTCGGAGTGGACGGACACGGCCGTCGTCCTCGTCGGCCGCGGCTCCACCGACCCGGACGCGAACTCCGAGGTGTCCAAGGTCTCACGGCTCTTGCAGGAAACCGGCGGTTTCGCCACCGTGGAGACGTCGTTCATCTCGCTGGCACCGCCGGACGTTCCCGGCGGTCTGGAGCGCGCTCGCCGGCTGGGTGCGAAACGGGTCGTGGTGGCGCCGTACTTCCTCTTCGACGGAGTGCTGCCGCAGCGGGTCGTGACGCAGGCGCACGAGTACGGCGAGCGGAATCCGGACATCGACGTCCGGGTCGCCGGGTACCTGGGCAACACCGACGCGCTGGCCGACCTCGTCGTGGAGCGCTACCACGAGGCCCTGCACGGCGACATCCGGATGAACTGCGATACCTGCGCGTATCGCGTGCTGCTGCCCGGGTTCGAGGACAAGCTGGGCCAGCCGCAGACACCGCACCACCACCCGGACGATCCGACCGGACAAGGTCATGGCCACGGACACGCACATGGGCACGCGCACTGACACACCGACAGAGCACCACTACCTCGCCGGGTTGGACCTGCGCGGGCGACGCGTCGTCGTCGTCGGCGCGGGCACCGTGGCGCAGCGGCGCCTGCCGCGGCTCGTCGGCGCGGGGGCCGAGGTCGAGGTGATCGCACCGGAGGCCACCCCCGCCGTGGAGTCCATGGCCGATCGCGGCGAGGTGCGCTGGACGCGCCGCGCCTTCGCCGCGGGCGACCTCGCCGAGGCGTGGTACGCCGTGGCGGCGGCCTCCGACGATGCGGTCAACGCAGCCGTCGGCGCGGAAGCCGAGCGCAACCGGGTGTTCTGCGTGCGCGCCGACGACGCCCCCGCGGGCAGCGCCGTCACCCCCGCCGTGGGCGAGCACGACGGGCTGCTGCTCGGGGTGCTCGCAGGGGGCGAACCCCGGCGGTCGGTGGCGGTGCGCGACGGCCTCGTGGAGGCGCTGCAGTCCGGCGTCGTCGACGAGCACGCGGAACCGCCGTCCCCCGGCGTCGCGCTCGTCGGCGGCGGGCCGGGCGCGCCCGACCTCATCACGGTGCGCGGACGGCGCCTGCTGGCCAAGGCCGACGTGGTGCTCACCGACCACCTGGCACCGCGCGAGCTGCTCGACGAGCTCGGCTCGCACGTCGAGGTCGTGGACGCTTCCAAGATCCCGTACGGGCGGGCGGCGAACCAGGAGGTCATCAACCAGACGCTCATCGACAGCGCCCGCGCCGGGAAGTTCGTGGTGCGCCTCAAGGGCGGCGACCCGTACGTGTTCGGCCGCGGTTTCGAGGAGCTGCTGGCGTGCACCGAGGCGGGCGTGCCGGTGACGGTGGTGCCCGGCATCACCAGCGCGTTCTCCGCCCCCGCGGTCTCGGACGTGCCGGTCACCCACCGCGGCGTGGCGCACGAGGTGGTCGTCGTCTCCGGCCACGTGCCCCCGGACGACGAGAAGTCGCTGGTGGACTGGCCCGCACTGGCGCGGCTGAGCGGCACGCTCGTGCTCATGATGGCGGTGCGCCGGCTCGACGCGTTCGCCGACGTGCTGCTGCGGCACGGGCGCCCGGCCGACACCCCGGTGGCGATCATCCAGGAGGGAACCATGCCGGGGCAGCGGACGGTGCGCAGCACGCTCGGCGCGATCGCCGAGGACGTCGAGCATGCGGACGTGGCCCCGCCGGCGATCGTCGTCATCGGACCCGTGGCCGGGCTCAAGTGAGGGTCGACTGCGGGTCCCGCTCCTCCCGGCCGTCCCCCGGAGCCCGGGCGGCGGCCGAGTCCGGGCTTCCCGTCACCGCACGATGAGCGCGAAGCGCTGCTCCCCCTCGCGCTCCACCGCGAAGCCGTCCGACCGCACGAGGTCCAGCAGGTCGTCCACTGTGGCGGGTTCTGCGGCGGTCGCGGCGAGGCTGCGCGCCAAGCGCCCCTTGTAGGACTTGTTGTGGTGGCTGACGACCTTGCGCTCGCCGCGGGAGTCCTCCGAGAGCACGCGCACGCCCGCGGCGGCGGGAACGCGCGCCAGCGCGGCGTAGGCGCCCGAGCGCAGGTCGACGACGAGCTCGTCCAGCCCGCCCAGCACCGGCTCCAGCACGGGGCGCCACACCGGCCGCAGCTTCCCCGCACCGGGCAGCCGCGCATCGGCCGACATCCGGTACGGCGGGATCTCGTCGGTGCCGCGCACCAGCCCGAACAGCGCCGAGGCCACGGCCAGGCGCCGGTCGGCCCGGCCGCGCTCGTGCCCGTCCAGCGAGCGCACGTCGAGCGCGTCGTAGAGCACGCCGGTGTAGCGCTCCAGCGCGGGCGCCGTCGGGGCCTTCCACAGCTCCGCGTTCAACCGCACCTGGTCCACCTGGCGCTCGGAGATCCCGAGCGCGGACAGGCTCGCCGGGACGTCTTCGGCCAATGTGGACAGTTCGGTGGCCAGCGCGCGGCGCGCGTCGTTCAGCTCCGGGAACGACAGGGACTCCAGCTGGAGCGGAGCGCCCTCGCCGCCGGTCGTCTTCGTTTCCGAGGGAGGCAGCACGATGAGCACGGCCCCAGGGTAGGCGCCCGCACGCACCGACCGGTCCGGCGGGCGCGCCCGGCTGTCACGTCCGCGCGGCGGTGGTGGACCGGCTGGCGCCTCCGGCGCGCACCGGCAGCGCGGACAGGCCGTGGATGATCGAGCTCGCGCGATGGCGCACCGGTCCCGCCCGCCGCAGGTCCGGCAACCGCATCGCCAGGGTCCGCAACGCGACCTCACCCTCCAACCGGGCCAGCGGAGCTCCCAGGCAGTAGTGCCGGCCGCCGGCGAAGGCCAGGTGTTCCCCGCGGTCGCGGCGGGTGATGTCGAAGCGCTCGGCCTCGGCGTGCTGCCGCGGGTCGCGGCCCGCAGAACCGAGCAGCACGAGCACCATGCCGTTCACCGGCAGCGCACATCCGCCCAGCTCGACCGGCTCGTGCGCCACCCGAACCGTCGCCTGCACCGGGGCGTCCCAGCGCAGCGTCTCCTCCACCGCGGCGGACGCGCGCTGCGGCTCCGCGCACAGCCGCTCCCACTGCTCCGGGTGGTCCAGCAGCGCGGCCGTGCCGTTGCCGATCAGGTTCACAGTGGTCTCGAAACCCGCCACGAGCAGCAGGTTGCACAGCCCCACCAGTTCCGCGCCCGTGAGCCGCTGCTCGTCGGTGGCGCGCACCAGGTCCCCGAGCACGTCCTCGGTGGGCTCGGCGCGGCGCTGCGCGATCACTCCGTCGAACAGCTGCGCCAGCGCGGCGGTCGACTCCCGCAGCCGCCGCAACTGGCGCACCGACCGCACACCGTCCAGCGCACCGCCGAGCACGCGTCCGTGCCGGGCCAGCCGCTCGGCGTCCAACGGCGGCACTCCCAGCAGCTCCTGGATCACGGCGATGGGCAGCGGCGCGGCGAAGTCCCGGATCAGGTCGAACTCGCCCCGCCGACGGGCCGCATCCACCAGGTCCTCGGCAACGCGGGTGATGCGTTCCCGGTAGGTCTCGAGCCGGCGCGGCCGGAAGGCGGGCGCGGCCAGCCGGCGCAGCCGCGTGTGGTCGGGCGGGTCGAGCTCCAGCAGCGACAGGTCCTGGCCCAGCTCATCGGCGAACGGCTGGGAGGCGGCGCCTTCCGCGGTGCGCACGCCGAAGCGGCCGTCGCGCAGCACCGCGTCGCACATCCCGTGCGTGGACGCCACCCACATGCCCAGGCGGCTGCGCACCAACGGCCCGCGCCGCCGCAGCGTGCGGTACACCGGGTACGGGTCGTCCCGCCACGGCCGGTGCAGCAGGCGCGCCACCGGCTCGCCGAGCCGGGCCTGCGCCCACCCGGCCGCGCCGTAGGCCACCAGCTGCGCGCGCAGGCCGAGCTCGCGGGCGGTGCTGCGAACGCTTTCGTCGACGGGCATGCGGCACCTCCGTGGGGCTCCTCCCCGGAGTACCGCCCCGCGCGGCCGCCGGCAAGCCGCCGTCGGGGGCTTTGCGCACCTCCGAACGGAGGGTCGCTACGCTTCCGGTGTCGGATTTCGAACCCCGTCGAGAGCGAGCAGCCGTGATCACGAGGATGTCGACGTTGTTCCTGCGTACCCTGCGCGAGGATCCGGCCGACGCCGAGGTGCCGAGCCACAAGCTGCTCGTCCGCGCCGGCTACGTCCGCCGCGTCGCGCCGGGGATCTACTCGTGGCTGCCGCTCGGGCTGCGGGTGCTGCGCAACGTCGAGCAGATCGTGCGCGAGGAGATGGACGCCATCGGTGGCCAGGAGATCCACTTCCCCGCGCTGCTGCCGAAGGAGCCCTACGAGGCCAGCAACCGCTGGACCGAGTACGGCCCCGCGCTGTTCCGGCTCAAGGACCGCAAGGGCGGGGACTACCTGCTCGGCCCGACGCACGAGGAGCTGTTCGCGCTCACCGTCAAGGGCGAGTACAGCTCCTACAAGGACTACCCGGCGATGCTGTACCAGGTGCAGACGAAGTACCGCGACGAGGAGAGGCCGCGGGCCGGCATCCTGCGCGGGCGCGAGTTCGTCATGAAGGACTCGTACTCGTTCGACCTCGACGACGAGGGCCTCGCCCGCTCGTACCAGCTGCACCGCGGGGCCTACATCCGCATCTTCGACCGGGTGGGCCTGCGCTACGTGATCGTCGATGCCATGTCCGGCGCCATGGGCGGTTCGGCCTCCGAGGAGTTCCTCGCCGAGACGGAGACCGGCGAGGACACGTTCGTCCGCAGCAGCGAGTCGGGTTACGCCGCCAACGTGGAGGCCGTCACCACGCCCTCCCCGGACCCGCTGCCCGTCGCGGGCCGCCGGCCGGCCGAGGTCCACTACACGCCGGACACACCCACCATCGACACCCTCGTCGACCACCTCAACGAGCACACCGACCGCGCCTTCACCGCCGCGGACACGCTGAAGAACGTGCTCGTCAAGACCCGCCAGCCCGGTGCCGAGGAGTGGCAGCTGCTCGCCGTCGGCGTGCCCGGCGACCGCGACGTCGACCTGAAGCGGCTCGAGGCCGCGCTCGAACCCGCCGAGGTCGCCCTGCTCGAGGAAGCGGACTTCGCCGCCAACCCGTTCCTGGTGAAGGGCTACGTCGGCCCGAAGGCCCTGCAGGACAACGACGTCCGCTACCTCGTCGACCCGCGCGTGGTCAGCGGAACCGCCTGGGCCACCGGTGCCGACAAGCCCGACCACCACGTCGTCGACCTCGTGTGCGGGCGCGACTTCACCCCGGACGGCACCGTCGAGGCCGCCGACGTCCGCGAGGGCGATCCGTCCCCGGACGGGAAGGGCGTCCTGCGCGCCGCGCGCGGCATCGAGGTCGGGCACATCTTCCAGCTGGGTCGCAAGTACTCCGACGCGGTGCAGCTCGACGCGCTCGGTCAGGACGGCAAGCCGAAGCGGATCACGATGGGCTCCTACGGTGTCGGGATCTCGCGGCTCGTCGCGGCCATCGCCGAGCAGTCGCACGACGAGCAGGGGCTCGTCTGGCCCCGCGCCGTCGCCCCCGCCGACGTCCACGTCGTCATCGCGGGCAAGGACGAGAGCGTGTGGTCGGCGGGCGAGCGCCTCGCCGCGGAACTCGACGAGGCGGGCGTGCGGGTGATCCTCGACGACCGCGCCGCCTCGCCGGGCGTGAAGTTCGCCGACGCCGAACTCGTCGGCGTGCCCACGATCCTCGTGGTCGGCAAGGGCGTGGCCAACGGGGTCGTCGAGGTGCGCGACCGGCGCAGCGGCGAGCGCGCCGAGGTCCCCCTGGAGGAGGCCGCTCGGCACGTCGCCGACCTCGGCCGGTGATCCCGGGTCCAGGTCTCGCCGCTCCGGACGGTGGACGCCCGGAGCAGCTGCTCCGATCACGGTGACGCCGAGCGTGGTGACGCTGCGGCCGAGCGGCCCGTGCGCTGCGGTTCGCACATTTCTCGCGACATGCCCAGAACCCCGTTCGGGTGAGGTGTTCGAGGCGGCGGCCGGAGCGTGCTCAGCGGTGCGGGCAGTCAGTCGGAGAGGGCGCGCAGGAGCGGTTCCGGAGCGGTCAGGTCGTCGAGGACGACCTCGGCGCCCGCGGCCCTGAGGTCCGCCGCGCTGCTGCCGCCCGTGGCGACGCCGACCGGGCGGGCTCCGCAGGCCAGCGCGCCGGTGACGTCGTGCGGCGTGTCCCCGGCGACGAAGACCTCGGCGTAGGTCGTCCCGTGCTTGTGCTCGGCCTTGGCCACCGCCTCGGCGACGAGCTCCCGCCGGTGCTCGGTGTCGCTGCCGAAGCCGCCGATGTCGAGGTCCACGTGGCGGTCGAGCTCGAACGCGCCGAGCTTGTTCCGGGCCACCGCGGGCAGGTTGCCGGTCACAACGCTCTGCGTCAGCCCCTCCGCGGCGGCGAGCTCGGCCAGCAGCGCGGCAGCTCCGGGGAGGGCGCGCCCGCCGCGGCCGAGCTCCTCCCGCGTGTCCAGCACGGCCCGCGTCAGCGCGGCGAACATCGCCTCGACCGCCTCCGCGGTGACCGGGGCGCCGTGCAGCCGCAGCACGTCCGCGGCGATGGCCCGTTCGGTGCGACCGGCGGTCTCGGGCATGCCTTCCAGTTGCCGTCCGGCGACTTCGGACAGCGCGCGCGTGTACCAGCGGGTGCCGAAGCCCTGGACGTTGACCAGCGTCAGGTCGACGTCCCACAGCAGGAGTCGTTGCGTGCTCACCCGCGCCATCCTGCCAACGGCGCCCCGCCGCCGACGCGGTACCCGCGGAACTGCGCCGGCGGACCCCGCTGCGAGCGCCCGCCGCCGGTCCGCGGGGCGGCGGTCAGCCGGCGAGGAAGCTCAGCCGCACGTTCCGCGCGGGATTGTCCGCGTTGGTGTCCACGAGGCACACGGACTGCCACGTGCCCAGCGCCATGCGCCCGTCCACCACGGGCACCGAGGCGTACGGCGGGACGAACGCGGGCAGCACGTGGTCCCGGCCGTGCCCGGGCGAGCCGTGGCGGTGCCGCCAGCGCTCGTCCTTCGGCAGCACGTCCTGCAGCGCGCGCAGCAGGTCCTCCTCGCTGCCCGCGCCGGTCTCGATGACCGCGAGCCCCGCCGTCGCGTGCGGCACCCACACGTGCAGCAGCCCGTCGGCTGCCCGGGTCGAGCGCAGGAACTCCTGGCACTCGCGGTTCAGGTCGCGGACGGTCTCCCGGTCGCCGGTGCGGATCTCGATGACATCGGTGTGCATGCCCCTCACCGTAGGTGCCCGGGCGGTGCGGGCCGGGCCCAGGCGTCTTCCGGAACACCACCGCCGAGCCGCGGGGGCGCGCGCGAGGTGGCGGTGATCACCACCCCTCCGGCATGATCGGAGCATGCGCGAGGCGTTCGGGGCGCTGTTCGACGTCCCCACCGGGTACGTGAACACGGCCAGCATCGGCGTCCCGCCCGCGGAGGCGCTGCGAGCGGTGCGCGAGGCGGTCGGGGACTGGGGCTGCGGGCGCACCGAACCGGGGGACTTCGACACCGCCGTCGCCACCGCGCGGGCGGCCTTCGCCGAGCTCGTCGGGACCCGCCCGGAGCACGTGGCGATCGGCGCGACCGCCTCGCAGCTGGTGGGGATGGTCGCCGCGAGCCTGCCGGACCGCAGCAGCGTGCTGCTCGCCGAGGGCGATTTCACCAGCGTGGGCTTCCCGTTCGCGGCGCAGCGCGAGCGCGGCGTGCAGGTCGGTGAAGTCCCGCTCGAACGGCTCGGCGAGCACGCCGCGCAGCACGACCTGGTGGCGGTCAGCGCGGTGCAGTCCCGCGACGGGAGCGTGGCGGACCTGGCCGCGCTGCGCGCCGCGCGGCGGTCCGGGACCCGCGTGCTGCTCGACGTCACGCAGGCCGCCGGGTGGATGCCGCTCGGGCTCGACTGGGCCGACTGGGTCGTCGCCGCCGGGTACAAGTGGCTGCTCTCCCCGCGGGGTGCCGCGTGGATGGCCGTGCACCCGGACGCGCCGGCCCTGCTGCCGCACAACGCCAACTGGTACGCCGCGGAGGATCCGGCGGAAGCGCTCTACGGACTGCCGCTGCGGCTGGCGGCGGGAGCGCGGGGGTTGGACCTCTCCCCGGTGTGGCTGGCGCACGTCGGGGCGGGCGCGGCGCTGAGCTGGCTCGCCGGGCAGGACCGCACCGCGGTCGCGGAGCACTGCGTCGGCCTGGCGAACCGGCTGCGCAGCGCGCTGGAGATGCCACCCGGCGATTCGGCGATCGTGAGCGTGCGCCGGCCGGACGCCGGGCGGCGGCTGGAGGAGGCCGGTGTGCGGGCCTCGGTGCGCCAGGGCGGTGCGCGGCTGGCGTTCCACCTGTACAACACCGCCGAGGACGTGGACCTGGCCGCCCGGGCCCTGCGCGGGTGACAACCCTGCGCGGGCGATAGCAGCGCGGGCGACTCGCTGCAGGGGTGGCGCGGTGGGCGTGTGGCGGTGCTGACACCGTGATCTGACGGTTGCCCGGCCCCGCTACTGTTGTTTGCCGTGTCGGAAACACCACGTGGAGCGGGTGAGGCCTCCCCAGCGGACCCGGACGCGGGCGCGCAGCGGCACACCACCCCGTTGCGCCGGGACAACTCCCGGATCGCCGCGGATGCGGACGGCGGAACCGGATCGGAGGCGGTGCCCGCGGAGGGGAGTGCGGACTCCGCGGACGCGACGGAGGTGTCCGCGCCACCGGCCGGCGCCGGTGCGGCCGCGGTGCAGCCGGCCGCCGGGACGCCTCCCGCGGCCGGTGCGGACGAGGCGGAACCGCACACCGACCAGTTCCCCGCGGTGCCGCCGGCGCCCGCGCAGCAGGACCAGCGGCCCGGCCCTCCGCAGCCCGCGGCGCCTCCCGCTGCGGGCCCTCCGGCCGCACCTGCGCAGGGGCCGCCGCCCGCGGTGCAGCCCGCGCCGCCCGCCCCGCCACCGGCGCAGCAGGCGCCGGGCGGCACGGCGCTCGCCCAGCAGCAGCCCGTGCCGGCGATCCGCGGCAACCCGCATCCCGGCCCGCCTCCTGGCGCCGGGCAGAACCCCGGCACGGCCCGGCAGGCGCCGTCGAGCCCCCACCGCTCCTCGTCGAGTCCCCGCCGCTCCTCGGCGTGGACGTGGGCGGTGCGCGGTCTGGTGCTGCTCGGCGTCGCCCTGCTCTCCGGCGCGGCCTGGTGGGCGTTCGGTCTCGGCGGCCCCTCCGGGCAGGAGCGGGCGCAGGACCGGGGGGAGCCGATCGAGCAGCGGACGAAGTACCAGTTCGACATGCTGCAGAAGGAAGGCTGGCTGCCCGGCTGCGCCCAGGTGTCGACGGCCCGGATCGCCGAGTTCTTCGGGCGGGACGAGTGCGTGCACCGCACGCGTGCGCTGTACACGACGACGCTGCCCAACGGCGACCGGGTCGTGACCACCGTGGTCACGGTGCTCATGCACGACGAGCAGCAGGCCGCTCAGCTGGACCGGCTGCTCACCCGGGACGGCACCGGCAACATCAAGGACCTGGTCGACGAGGGCATGGAGACCCACGGCGACCTGCCGGGGCTCAACGACAAGGCCTACGGTTCGCAGCAGCAGGGCGAGCTCGTGGTCATCGGCGACTCCGCCTACATGGACGGGGACACCCCGAAGGACGATCCGCGCCTGCTGGACGTGACCGGCGAGGCGCTGCGGCTCGGCTGGCCCCAGGACCGCGACCAGGGGTGAGCCCGCGGCGATCTTCCCGGCTGCTGTTGGCCGTCGCTCCCCGAGCTCGGGGATCCCGGGCGAGGCGCCGTCGGAGGTTCCTCCCGGCCGCCCGCCCCCGTCGGTCAGTCCGCGGACCCGCTACGGCTGGCCGGGGAACTCCGGTGCCGCCGGGGAGCGGCCGAGCGCCAGCCGCCAGCGCGTGGTGCGGGTGGCCGCGGTGGTGAGCCCGTCCAGGGCGGTGCGGCGCAGCTCCGGCGAGTCGGTGTTCTCCAGCACCGAGCGCCATCCGACCTGGCAGTCGCGTTCGACGAGCAGGGCCGCGCGGATCGCCGAGGTCTGGTCGCCGACGTCACCGCCCACGTCGTAGGCCAGGGCGGGGGGAGGGGCCTTCTCCCCGGAGCGCCGCAGGGCGCGGTCGGCGGTGTCGCGCATCCGCTCGTGCTCGTCGAAGGCCTCGTCGACGGCCTCGGCCGCGGACCGGTCGGTGACGTGCGCCCGGGCGAGGCCGTACAGCCACACCGCGGCGTGCTCGGCCTCCAGGGCGCTGCGCAGGGCCCGAGCTGCCCTGTCGGACAGGGCGGCCCGGTCGGACGGTCGGCTCACGTCAGCACCTCCAGCAGGCTCGCGCAGCTGGCCGAGACGGACCCGGCCAGACCGGCGCGGTTCGACGGCGCGTTCGGGACGAACTCGGCCGCCCGGTCGCGGGCGCGTTCGAGCTCCCGGCGCAACCGCTGCCGCCCGGCCGCGGCGTCGGCGGACACCTCGGGCGCGGGCACGTCCGGCAGCGTCGGCGGTGCGTCGGCCTCGGGCGGGTGCACCCGCTCGATCTCGCGCCGCAGGGCGCGGGCGTGCGCGCTGCGCGCGTCGGCGACTTCCGCCGCAGCCGCGGCGAGCTCGGAGTGGCGCTCGCCGAGGGCCCGGGCGAGCGCGGCGTCGGACTTCGCGGCCTCGGCGAGGGGGAGCAGCGGGTCGGGTTCGTCCTCGCCGGAGCAGCCGGTCGCCGCGGCGGAGGCGCCGAGCACGACCGCGGGCAGGGCGGCGGCGGCGCGCAGGACGCCCCGGCGGTCGGGCTGTCCCGGGGAGCGCGGGGGAACGTTCACGAGGTTCCATCGTGCCAGCGCCGCTCGGCGGTGATCGGTCGAGGGGAACCGCAACGGCGATTCGTCGACACTGGACGGCCACACGTCGACGGACGGGTCCCGCGGCGCGCCGCGCCACCGGGCGACGCGCTACGCTGGGCGCCCGCGGCCGGCACGTGCAGCACTGGTCGTGAGTTCCGCGTTCCGCCGGCGTGGCGCCGACCGGGCGGGGAACGTCAGCGCCGCGAACGCACCCGCAGCCCCCGGGGTCTCGCCGAGGCCCGATGACGAAACCGAGGAGTGCCCGACGTGTCCAGCCCGCCGAGTGGTGCGGTCACTGCGCAGCTGGAGCCCGTGGTCGCCGAAGCGGTGGCGGCGATGGGCTTCGACCTGGAGGAGCTCGACGTCCAGCCCGCGGGCCGCCGCAAGCTGGTCAAGGTCGTCGTCGACGCCGACGGCGGAGTGGGGACCGACGCGATTTCCGAGGTCTCCCGCGCGGTGTCGAAGGTGTTGGACGGGTACGAGCACGTGCTCACCGGTTCGTACACCCTCGAGGTGACCTCCCCGGGGGTGGACCGGCCGCTCACCCGCGCGCGCCACTGGCGGCGCGCCCGGTACCGCCTGGTCAGCATCACCCTGACGAGTGGCGAGTCGTTCACTGCGCGTGTCGGCGAGGCCGATGACGAGGGTGTGTCGGTGCTGGTTGGCGGGAGCGTGCGCCGGGTGGCTTACCGTGAGGTTGAGCGCGCGGTGGTCGAGGTGGAATTCCAGCAGCCACCGGCGCAGGAACTGGCAGAACTCGAGCGGGCTGCGGGCGGCGTTTCCGGGCACGGGGACGACCGGGAGGACACGGAGGAGTCGAGGTGAACGTCGACATCGCGGCGCTGCGGGCGATCGAGCGGGACAAGGACATCCCGTTCGAAACGGTCCTGCAAGCAATCGAATCAGCACTGCTGACCGCATACCGGCACACGGAGGGGCACCAGCCGCATGCCCGCGTGGAAGTGGACCGCAAGACTGGCATCGTCCGGGTGATCGCGCACAGCCTGGCCCCGGACGGTTCCGTCGCGGAGGAGTGGGACGACACCCCGGAGGGCTTCGGCCGCATCGCGGCCACGACCGCCCGGCAGGTCATCCTGCAGCGGTTGCGGGACGCCGAGCACGAGAAGACCTACGGCGAGTTCTCCACCAAGGAGGGAGAGATCCTCGGTGGTGTGATCCAGCGCGACGCGCGGGCGAACTCGCGCGGCATGGTCGTCGTCGAGTTCGGCGAGAGCGAGGGCGTCATCCCGCCGGCCGAGCAGGTGCCGGGGGAGAACTACGAGCACGGCACGCGGATCAAGTGCTACGTGATCGGGGTCTCGCGCAGCGCGCGGGGGCCGCAGATCAACCTCTCGCGCACGCACCCGAACCTGGTTCGGCGGCTGTTCGCGTTGGAGGTCCCGGAGATCGCCGACGGCACCGTGGAGATCCCCTCGGTGGCGCGGGAGGCGGGGCACCGTTCGAAGATCGCGGTGCGCTCCGCTCTCGAGGGGGTCAACGCCAAGGGCGCGTGCATCGGTCCGATGGGGCAGCGTGTGCGCAACGTCATGAGCGAGCTGGGGCAGGAGAAGATCGACATCATCGACTTCTCCCAGGACCCGGCTGCCTTCGTCGGGAATGCGCTGTCGCCCGCGAAGGTTGTATCGGTGGAGGTCGTCGACGAGCAGACGAAGACGGCGCGCGTGATCGTGCCGGACTTCCAGCTCTCGCTGGCGATCGGCAAGGAAGGGCAGAACGCGCGGTTGGCCGCGCGGTTGACCGGGTGGCGCATCGACATCCGCAGCGATGCCGACCCCAGCTCGCCGACCACGACGGCGGGGCAGGTCCCGGTCACGCCGGACGAGGCGGCGAGCTTCGACCCGGGCGTGGACGAGATGCCCACCGTGGGTTCGGCGGAGTGAGTGCGAGGGGTTAGAATCGCCGCAGGATCGACACGAGGGAGCGCATGATCCGCACGGGCAGGTCCGGCCACCGGATGACGGGGCCGGTCCGTACCTGTGTGGGTTGCCGTTCCCGGGAGTCGGTTGATGCACTCTTGCGAGTGGTGGCGGAGAGCGGCGGTGCCGGAGTGGTCGCCGTTCCCGATCCACGACGTCGGCATTCGGGTCGAGGAGCGTGGTTGCACCCCGATCCTGACTGTTTGCAACGTGCGGAGCGCCGCAAGGCGTTCTCCCGGGCGTTGCGGGTGCGAGGTGCCGTCGACGCGTCGGCGGTGCGGGAGCACCTGAGCACCCGCCTCGGGCGGGCGACTCATCGTGTGACCGACGTGGGGAGATCCCCGCGCCAGGCGACGGACAGAAAGCAGGTCGACCCGTCATGAATCAGCCGTGAAGCTGAAGCCATGAACGCGCATCGGCGATAGGACGAGGTCGTGCGGGACTGCCGCCCGGCCTCACCCAGACGAGGAGAGCAGTGGCAGGCAAGGCCCGCGTACACGAGCTCGCCAAGGAGCTCGGTGTCACCAGCAAGGAAGTACTGAACAAGCTCGCGGAGCAAGGCGAGTACGTCAAGTCGGCGTCGTCGACGGTGGAGGCCCCGGTGGCCCGGCGGCTGCGGGACGCGTTCGGTCCCTCCGATTCCGGAGGCGGCAAGAAGGCGGCATCGGGCAAGGCGACGCAGCAAGCGGCCGAGGCCGGTCAGGGAACCGGGGACGGCGCGACGAAGTCGACCCCGCCGAAGCCGTCGGACCTGGCGCCCAAGCCCGGCCCCAAGCAGCCCGCGTCCGAGCAGCAGTCCCCGTCCGAGCAGCCCGCTGCCTCGGCGGGGCAGGAGCAGGCCAAGCCCGCGCCGAAGCCGGGCCCCAAGCCCGGTCCGAAGCAGGGCTCCAAGCCCGCTGCCCAGGACGGCGGCAAGACCGAGCAGCAGGACAACAAGGGCCGCAAGCAGGCGCCCAAGCCCGGTCCCAAGCCCGGCCCGAAGTCCGGGCAGTCCCAGGGCGGTGACGGTGAGGCCGGCGTGGTGCCGCCGAAGCCGCAGGCGCCCAAGCCGGGGCCGCGTCCGCCGCGCGTCGGCAACAACCCGTTCGGCGTCGGCAGCGGCGCGCCGCAGCAGCGCGGCGGTGGCGGCGGCCAGGGCGGCGGCCGCGGTGGCCGCGGCGGCCAGCGGCAAGGCGGCCAGGGCGGCGGCAAGCCCCAGCAGGGCGGCGGCCAGCAGGGCGGTCAGCAGGGCGGCGGCCAGCAGCAGGAGAACACGGCTCCCGCTGCCGGTTCCGAGTCGAAGTCCGAGGGCGGTTCGCGTCCGAACCCGGGCATGATGCCCTCGCGCCCGAACCCGGGCATGATGCCGCCCCGCCCGCCGCGCGGCGGCGGTGCCAGCACCGGCGGCGGCCGCGGTGGCGGCGGCCGCGGTGGCGGCGGTCGCAGCGGTCCCGGCGGTGGCGGCGGTGGCCGCGGCGGTCCCGGGCGCGGTGGCGGCGGTGCCCCGGCCGGCGGTCCGCCCAGCAGTGGCGGCGGCGGCGGTGGTTTCCGCGGTCGCCCAGGCGGTGGCGGTGGCGGCGGCCGCGGTCGTGGCGGTGCCGCGGGTGCCTTCGGCAAGCCGGGCGGCCCGAGCAAGCGCGGTCGCAAGTCGAAGCGCCAGAAGCGCCAGGAGTACATGGAGAACATGCAGGCGCCGTCGGTGGGCGGCGTGCGCCTGCCGCGCGGGCACGGTGAGCCCGTGCGCCTGCGCCGCGGTGCTTCGCTGACCGATTTCGCCGAGAAGATCAACGCGAACCCGGCGGCCCTGGTCCAGGCCATGTTCCACCTGGGCGAGATGGTCACCGCGACCCAGTCCGTCTCCGAGGACGTGCTCGAGCTGCTCGGCCAGGAGATGAACTACAAGGTCGAGATCGTCAGCCCGGAGGACGAGGACCGGGAGCTGCTCGAGTCCTTCGACGTGAACTTCGGCGATCCGGGAAGCTCCGAGGAGGACCTGCAGCACCGGCCGCCGGTGGTCACGGTCATGGGTCACGTCGACCACGGCAAGACGCGCCTGCTGGACACGATCCGCCGCAGCGACGTGCAGACGCGCGAAGCCGGCGGCATCACCCAGCACATCGGCGCCTACCAGGTCCTCAGCGAGCTCGAGGGCAACCCGCGGCCGATCACGTTCATCGACACCCCGGGCCACGAGGCGTTCACCGCCATGCGTGCCCGCGGTGCGAAGGCGACGGACATCGCGGTGCTCGTGGTGGCCGCCGACGACGGCGTGATGCCGCAGACGGTCGAGGCGATCAACCACGCCCAGGCCGCCGAGGTGCCGATCGTGGTCGCGGTCAACAAGGTCGACGTGCCCGGTGCGAACCCGTCCAAGGTGCGGCAGCAGCTGACCGAGTACGGGCTGGTGGCCGAGGAGTTCGGCGGCTCGACGATGTTCGTGGAGATCTCGGCCAAGCAGGGCGAGAACATCGAGTCGCTGCTCGAGGCGATCCTGCTGACCGCGGACGCCACGCTGGACCTGCGGGCGAACCCGAAGCTGCCGGCGCAGGGCGTGGCCATCGAGGCCCACCTCGACCGGGGCCGCGGTCCGATGGCGAGCGTGCTGGTGCAGCGCGGAACCCTCCGCGTCGGGGACTCCATCGTCGCCGGCGGCGCCTACGGCCGCGTGCGGCGCATGACCGACGAGAAGGAGGACGACGTCCGCGAGGCGGCGCCGGCGCGCCCGGTCCAGGTGATCGGGTTCACCTCCGTCCCGCGGGCCGGGGACACGTTCCTGGTCGTGGAGGAGGACCGGGTGGCGCGGCAGATCGCCGACCGCCGGGTCGCCCGGATCCGGGAGGCGCAGAACGCCGCCAACCGCAAGCGGGTCAGCCTGGAGGACCTGGACAAGGTGCTGAAGGAGACCAGCCAGCTGAACCTGATCGTCAAGGGCGACAACTCCGGTACCGTCGAGGCGCTGGAGGAGTCCCTGAACAAGCTCGACGTGAGCGACGAGGTCCAGCTCCGGGTGATCCACCGCGGCGTCGGCGGCATCACCGAGAGCGACATCAACCTCGCCACGGCCGAGAACACGATCGTGCTGGGCTTCAACGTCCGGGCGGAGGGCAAGGCCGCCGAGGTCGCCAACCGCGAGGGCGTGGAGATCCGGTACTACTCGGTGATCTACCGGGCGACCGAGGACATCGAGCAGGCCCTCAAGGGCATGCTCAAGCCCGAGTACGAGGAGGCGCAGCTCGGCCACGCGGAGGTCCGCGAGACCTTCAAGTCGTCCAAGGTGGGCACGATCGCCGGCTGCATGGTGTCGGACGGCATCATGCGGCGGAACGCGAAGGCCCGCCTGCTGCGGGACAACGTGGTGGTGACCGAGAACCTCACGGTCAACTCGCTCAAGCGGTACAAGGACGACGCGACCGAGGTGCGCGACGGGTTCGAGTGCGGTCTCACCCTGGGGTCGTTCAACGACATCAAGGTGGGCGACATCATCGAGACCTACGAGATGCGCGAGAAGCCGCGCACCTGATCCAGCGGTCGGGGGTCACCGGGGCTGCCGGTGACCCCCGAGTCCTGTTCGACCCGTCCCCGGGATGCCGTCATGTTCGTCGGAGCCCTCGAACTCGATGTCCTGTTCGGCGACGTCCGGTCGCTGAAGCAGAAGCGCTCGGCCGTGCGGCCCGTTCTGGCGGAGCTGCGCAGGCGTTTCGACGTCGCAGCGGCGGAAACGGGCAATCAGCGGCTCTACCGCCGCGCCGAGCTCGGCATCGCCGCCGTGGCCGCGGACGCCGGGCACGTGCACGAGGTGCTCGAAGCGTGCGAACGGCTGGTCGCGGCGCGGCCCGAGCTCGACCTGCTCGCGGTGCGGCAGCGCATGCTCGGACCCGAGGACTGACCATTCGCAGTGAATTCAGCATTTCTCACGAAGGAGGTGCGCCGTGGCCGACAGGGCGCGCGCCCGCAGACTCGCCAAGCGCATCGCCCAGATCGTGGCCTCCGAGCTGGAGCACCGGGTGAAGGATCCCCGGCTGGCGAGGGTGACGATCACCGACGCGAAGCTGACACCGGACCTGCGGGACGCCACCGTGTACTACACGGTCTTCGGTGAGGAGGCGGACTACTCCGGTGCCGCCGCGGGGCTCTCCCGCGCCACGGGGGTGCTGCGGTCCCGCGTGGGGCAGCAGACCGGGGTGCGGTTCACCCCGACTCTGACGTTCGTGGCCGACGAGGTGCCGGCTCAGGCGAAGCGCCTGGACGAGCTGCTGGCGCAGGCGAAGGAGGCGGACGCCGAAGTGGCGCGGTTGGCCTCGACCGCCAGCCCCGCGGGCGATGCGGACCCGTACCGCTCGGAGGAGGAGACCGAGGAGGCCGAGTCCGAGGAGGCGGAGGCCGCCGCCGAGCAGGCGCAGGCTGCTGAGCAAGCGCAGGCGGAGCGGGAACCCTCACAGGAAGGTTGAGGTTCGGCCCGCTCTCCGATGAGGTGGAGTGGCACGGAGGTGACCCCACCCTGGAGGTGACGCTGTGAGCGGGCTGAGCGGGCATCCGCCGGCCGCAGCGGACGACGTGGAGCGGGCGGTGGTCGCGGCCGCCCGCGTGCTGCGCGGCGCGTCCGATGTCACGCTGCTCGGGCACCTCAACCCGGACGCGGACGCGCTCGGCAGCGCGCTCGCCCTGGCCGGCGCGCTGCAGGCCCCCCACCGGACGGTGCGGGTCTCGTTCGACGCGGTCAACGAGCTCGCACCCGCGCTGCTGGCGCTGGACACCGATGGCGTCGTGGTGCCCGCGGAGCAGGTCCCGGCCGCGCCGCCCACCCTGGTCGTCTGCGACACGGGCGCCGAGCACCGGCTCGGCGCGCTCGCCGATCGCGTCCGGGCGACCCGCGAAACCGGCGGTGACGTGCTCGTCATCGACCACCACGCGGGCAACGCGGTCCACGGCACGGTCCACGTGGTCGAGGACCGCGCCGAGTCCACGTCGCTGCTCGCGCTGCGCGTGCTGGACGCGCTGGGATTCCCGCTCGACGAGCCGCGCGCACGCTGCGTCTACGCCGGGCTCGTGACCGACACCCGCGGCTTCCGCAACGCCGGTGCGCAAGCGCACCGGGTGGCGGCGCGGCTGCTCGAGGCCGGCGTGGATCCGGCCGCCACGACCCGCGCGCTCATGGACAACCACCCCTACCGCTGGTTGGGCATGCTCTCCGAGGTGCTGGCCGGCGCCGAGCTCGAGCCGACCGCGGCGCAGGGGTGCGGGCTGGTGCACTCCGCGGTCCTCCGCTCGGCGGCCGAGGGGATGCACGGCTCCGACGTGGACAGCGTGGTCGACCTGCTGCGCTGCGCCGAGGAGGCCGAGGTCGCGGCGGTGCTCAAGGAGATCGGGGACGACCGCTGGATGGTCTCGCTGCGCGCGGACAGCGCGCTCGACGTGGCCCACGCGGCGCGCACCTGCGGTGGGGGCGGTCACCGGTTCGCCTCCGGGTTCACCATGGAGGGCTCGCGGGCCGAGGTGCTGCGGCGGCTGCGCGCGGCCCTGGAGCGGGCACCGCGACTGGGGTGAGGTCCGGAGCCCGCTGCGCGAGCGCCAGCCCCGCGGGGGCGGTGCGGGGGGATAGCTGCCGCCGGGGCGGGAGCGCCGGGCGGCCTCGCCGCTCGTGCGCGACGGGCGCGGCATCCGCCTGCCCGTTTCGGCCCCGCGGGAGGACCGGGCTGCGAGGGGCCGCGCCGCGGGCACTGCGGGTGTCCCGCTGGAGACCGACACGTCGTGTGGAACGGAGATGGGTGTGACGGACGCGGAGCAGGGCACCGCCGCGGGGCGGGAGGCTGCTGCTGATCGGGGCGCCGGGGCTGATCGGGACCCCGGGGTGGATCGCGAACTCGAGAGCGGCCGCGTGTCCCCGCGGCGCATCCTGGCGCTGGCGGTGCCCGCGCTCGGGGTGTTGGCGGCCGAGCCGCTGTACGTGCTCGTGGACACCGCGGTCGTGGGTCACCTGGGGGCCGTTCCGCTGGCCGGTCTCGCGCTCGGCGGCACCCTGTTCACGCTCGTGTCGAGCCAACTGACGTTCCTCAGCTACGGCACGACGGCGCGGGCCGCGCGGTTGCACGGGGCCGGTCGGCGCGGTGCCGCGATCACCGAGGGCGTGCAGGCCACGTGGCTCGCGCTGGGCGTCGGCCTGGCGCTGCTGCTGGTCGCGCAGCTCGCCGCCGGACCCGTCGCCGGTGCGATGGCCGGTGCCGGTCCGATCGCCGAGGCGGCCACGAGCTGGCTGCGCATCGCCGTGCTCGGCGCGCCGATGGTGCTGGTGACGATGGCGGGCAACGGGTGGATGCGCGGCGTGCAGGACACGGTGCGGCCGCTGCGGATCGTGCTCACCGGCAACGCGCTCTCGGCGGTGCTGTGCCCGCTGCTCGTCTACGCGGCCGGGCTCGGGTTGGAGGGGTCCGCGCTGGCCAACGTCGCGGGCCAGACGGTCAGCGCTGCGCTGTTCCTGCGTGCTCTGGCGGTCGAGCGGGTCCCGCTGCGCCCCGACCTCGGCACGATGCGGGCGCAGCTGGGGATGGCCAGGGACCTGGTGCTGCGTTCGCTCGGGTTCCAGATCTGCTTCGTCTCGGCGACCTCGGTGGCGGCCCGGGCGGGCGCGGACACGGCCGCGGCGCACCAGGTCGTGTGGCAGCTGTGGACGTTCCTGTCGCTGGTGCTGGACTCGCTGGCGATCGCCGCGCAGTCGTTGGTGGGGGCCGCGCTCGGTGCGGGCAGTGCGCGCAGCGCGAAGGGGATCGCGCGGCAGATCGCCGCCTACGCGCTGGGCTTCGGCCTCGCGCTGGGGGTCGTGTTCGCCGCGTTGTCCGGTGTGCTGCCCCGGCTGTTCACCGACGACGCGAGCGTGCTGGCCGAGGTGCCGCACGCGTGGTGGTTCTTCGTGGTGCTGCAGCCGGTCGCGGGCGTGGTCTTCGGGCTGGACGGTGTGCTGCTGGGTGCCGGGGACGCCGCGTTCCTGCGCACGGCGACCCTGCTGAGCGCGGGGATCGGGTACCTGCCGATGATCTGGCTCTCGCTCGCGTTCGATTGGGGGCTGTCGGGGATCTGGACCGGGCTGAGCCTGTTCATGCTCTTCCGACTGGGCACGCTGCTGGCCCGCTGGTGGTCGGGCCGCTGGGCGGTGGTGGGTCTGGCTCCTGCCTCGACCGGGCAGCGCTCAGCAGCGGACCCCGCCGAGCAGGAGGGCCCCGTGCAGTAGGAGACCCCGTGCAGTAGGAGGACCCGTGCAGTCCTGACCGCCACCCTTCTCTGGAACTCTTCCAGAGAGCGCAATTTTCATGAAAATTGGGCGCTGTCCCCACGCGAATGGAGTACAAATCATCCCCACGCCATCGGGCGGTGGGTCGATGGATCCGACGCGCGCCGGCCGGGGCGGGAGTTGCAGGGGGTGTGGACCGGGTGCTGCGGGACGGGTGCTGCGCGCCGGGTGCGCGGCCGCTCAGGCCGGTTGCCAGAACCAGTCCTGTCCGCGCACCTGGCGGTAGGCCTCGCGGCGCGTCCCGGCGTCGAGCCGCTGGAGGTAGACCATGCCGTCGAGGTGGTCGACCTCGTGCTGCAGGCAGCGCGCCATGAGGCCCTCGCCCTCGACGGTCACCGGTTCGTCGTTCAGGTCCACGCCGCGGACGACGGCCCGCTGCGCGCGGCGGGTGGGGAAGCTCAGGTTCGGCAGCGACAGGCAGCCCTCCTCATCGTCCTGCTCCTCCGCGGAGAGCTCGGCGATCACCGGGTTGACGACGTAGCCGAACTGCTCGTCGACGTTGTAGCTGAACGCCCGCACGCCCACGCCGATCTGCGGTGCCGCGAGCCCGGCCCGCCCGGGCTGGTCGACGGTGTCCAGCAGATCCGTGATCACGCTTCGCAGCCGGTCGTCGAAGACCGTCACCGGCGCGGTGCGTTCGCGCAGGACCGGATCACCGAACGTGCGGATGGGGCGGACAGGCACGCGTGCACTCCTCTGCTCTGCGGACCGATGCTGACCGGGAGGCCACTCTACGATCCGCCGGTGCGCCCTCCGGAAGCGCGTGATGCCCGGCCGGAGCCCTGCCGGCCGGAGCGGTGGGACGTTTCCGGTGGTTTCACGGGGTGGGTGCAACACCGTGCAGGACGTTCACGGCGGAGGTGGTGCACCGCGATGCCGGTAGAGCAGGTGGCGGAGGCGCGGCGGCTGCGGCAGCAGGAGGGCCGTCCGCGGCGCGCCCGAGCGAGCAGCTCTGCCGCGCCCCCTCGCCGGAGCCCCGGTGGCGTGCGGGAAGATGGACGCTCGTGTCCGCCCGCAGTTCGCGTTCCCAACGGCCCGCCGTGCCGCCCGGCCTGCTCGTCGTCGACAAGCCCGGCGGCATGACCTCGCACGACGTCGTCGCCCGGACGCGGCGCCTGCTCGGCACCCGCAAGATCGGGCACGCGGGGACCCTCGACCCGATGGCCACGGGCGTGCTCGTCCTCGGCGTGGAGCGGGCCACCAAGCTGCTCGGGCACCTGGCCATGGACACCAAGGCGTACTTGGCCACGATCCGGCTCGGCGTGACCACCGGCACCGAGGACGCCGAGGGCGAGGTGCGCTCGCAGCAGGACGCCTCGGCCGTGCCGGAGGAGGCGATCCGGTCCGGGGTGGCCGCGCTGACCGGTGAGATCGAGCAGGTGCCCAGCGCGGTCAGCGCGGTCAAGGTCAACGGCCGCCGCGCCTACGAACTGGCCCGCGAGGGCCACGAGGTGGAGCTCGAGGCGCGCCCGGTGACCGTCTCGCGGTTCGACGTGCTCGCCGTGCACCGCGAGGAGCGCACGACCGACATCGACGTGCTCGTCGAGTGCTCCTCGGGAACGTACGTGCGCGCGCTGGCCCGCGACCTCGGCGCCCGGCTGGAGGTGGGCGGTCACGTGGCGCAGCTGCGCCGCACCCGCGTGGGCCCGTTCGGCCTGGCCACGGCGCGCACCCTCGACCAGCTGGCGGAGCGGCCGGAGCTGTCGCTGGACCTGGACCGGTCGGTGGAGGCCGGGTTCGAACGGCGCAACGTGGACGCGCGCACCGCGCGCGCCCTCGCGCACGGGCAACCGGTCCCGGCCGCGGAGGTCCCCGGCACCTACGGCATGTTCGACCCCCAGGGCTCGGTGGTCGCGCTCGTCCGCGACGAGGGGCGCAAGGCCAAACCGGTGCTCGTGCTCAACCCGGCCTGAGGAGGCCGCGGAACCGGCTCCCGAGGCATCCTCGCGCGGGGACGCGGAGCGGCGGCTCGCCGGCGTCCCGGTGGGCGCAACCGCGGCGCGCGGTGCCGCCCCGGTGCGCTCGGCGATCCGGGCCGGGTGGCGGGACCGCCGCCCATGCCGGTCCGGCAGCGCGGTGCGGCTCTCCGCGCGCACGGGCGGCGCTCCGCCGCGCGCAACGCCGCAACGGTGCCTCCCCGGCGGTGTGCGGAGGACCGGCGATAGGCTTGCGAGCCGTGCAGCGATGGCGTGGTTTGGAGCAGATCCCCGCAGGTTGGGGCCGGTGCGTTGTGACGATCGGCGTCTTCGACGGGGTGCACCGGGGGCATCAGAAGCTGATCCGCCACGCGGTGCACCGCGCCCGCGAGCGCGGTGTGCCGTGCGTGCTGCTCACCTTCGACCCGCACCCGATGGAGGTGGTGCGCCCGGGCAGCCACCCCGCCCAGCTGACGACGCTGCGGCGGCGCGCCGAACTGGTCGAGCAGCTCGGCGTGGACGTGTTCTGCGTGCTGCCGTTCACCCAGGAGACGGCGCGGATGTCCGCGGAGGACTTCGCGCACCAGCTGCTCGTGGAGCGGTTGCACGTGGCCGAGGTCGTCGTCGGGGAGAACTTCACCTTCGGGCACAAGGCCGCCGGCACGATCGACACGCTCGCGCAGCTCGGGGAGCGGTTCGGCTTCGACGTGGCCACCGACAGCCTGCTGTCCGGGCCGACGCCCCGCGACGAGGCGGGCACCGCGGAGGTGACCTTCTCGTCGACGTTCATCCGCTCCTGCGTGGACGCGGGTGGTGTGGGGGCCGCGGCGGCGGCCCTGGGCCGCTACCACCGGCTGGAGGGGATCGTGGTGCGCGGCGTGGGCCGCGGTGGTTCGGAGCTCGGCTTCCCCACGGCGAACCTGTCCATGCCGGAGTTCGCGGCGGTCCCCGCCGACGGCGTGTACGCCTGCTGGTTCACGCACCGCCGCGACCGCGAGGCGGACGGCAGCGAGCCGCTGCCCGCCGCGGTCTCGGTCGGCAGCAACCCGACGTTCTCCGGGACGGAGCGCACCGTCGAGGCGTACGTGCTCGACGTGTCCGAGGACTTCTACGGCGAGCACGTCGATCTGGACTTCGTGCGGCGGCTGCGCCCGATGGAGAGCTACGACTCCGCCGAGGCCCTGGTGGCCCAGATGCGGCAGGACGTCGCCGACACGCGGGCTGCGCTGGGCGAGGGGTGAGCTCCGGACCGGCGCGGCGCGCGGTGGCCGAGTGCGGCGCCGCCCGGACCGATGTGCCGATTCCGGACCTTCTCGACCTGCCGGGCTGGCAGGATCCAGGTCCGGGAACCGCGTCCGAGCGCGGCGGGAGCAGTCGATCCGGGGGAACGATGGCCAAGCGCGACACAGTGCGGCGGAACCGCGAGTTGCAGCGGCAGTGGTACGGGGAACCGCTGGGTGACCGGGTGCGCCGGCTCGTCGTGGCCTTCCGGATCTCGCAGGCGCAGCTGGCGGGGGTGCTGGGGATCAGCCCCGCGATGCTCAGCCAGGTCATGAGCGGCAGCCGCGCGAAGATCGGCAACCCGTCGGTGCTGGCGCGCCTGGTGATGCTGGAGCGCAAGGTGCTCATCCCCGGGGTGGCCTCCGGGGACGCGGAGGCGATCGAGCTGGCCCTGCATGACGTGCGGAGCTCCCGGCCGACCGTGGGCCGCGACGACTTACCGGTCTCCAGCAGCGCCCGGGAGGAGATCGCGTGGTCGGTGCTGCGCGACGTGGCCGAACCGCAGGAGCTGCGGTCGGCCGCGCGGCTGCTGGCCGCCCGGCACCCCGAGCTGGCGGACTTCCTGCGGCGCGCGGTGGGCCCGGAGCCGGACGCGCGGTGACGGGGCGTCGCGCCGGCGGAGGAGGCGCGGCACGATGGGGACCGCACACGGAAGGAGACGCGTCCGCCCGCGGTCGCGCTGGCCGCGCCCGGGGCGGAGGTGGTCATCGAGCTCGCGACGAGACACGGAAGGCGTATGCGGCTGTTCACCGCGCTGTGGCCCGCGGAGGTGGCGGTCGACCACCTGGCGGCGGAGATCGCGGAACTCTCGGAACGGCAGGTCGCCGAGTTGTCCCGGGGACTGCGCCGGTTCCGCTTCGTGCCGGCCGACCGCTGGCACTTGACGCTGTGCTTCCACGGCGAGGCCGCCGATCCGGACGAGATCTCCGAACGGCTGGACAGGGAGGCGGCCGACCTGGTGAAGGCCGAGGTCGTGCCGCCGCGGCTGCGGCTGGCCGGTGCCGGCGTGTTCCGCAGCGTGCTGTGGATCGGGGTGGAGCCCGCCACCAACGCGGACGCGGCGGTGCTCGGCGAGCTCGTGCGCATCGCCGGCGGGGATCCGGAGGGGTACCGCGGACACCTGACGGTCGCGCGCTGGAGCAACGGCAAACCGACCCGGGCGCTGGCCGAGTTCTTCGCGGAGTACGCGGGCCCGCGCTGGGACGTGCCCGAGATCACCCTGGTGCGCAGCGTGCCCGGGGAGTCCGGTCCGGAGTACCGCGTCCTGCACCGGGTCCCCGCGGGTGCCGCGTCCCCCTCGGGGTGAACGCCGCGGGGCGGTTCGCCGCGGTGCGCGGCGCTTCGGCCGCTGGGGGCAGCGCCCCTGATACCCTGACAGCGGGACGGCTGCGGTCCGTGGCGGCCGCCCCCCTGCGACGGCGTGAACCACGACCGCGCGGAGGTCCGCTCCGCGGGTCGCGGCTCGTGGCGCGCAGGTCGACGGAAACCGCGGGACGTTTTGACAAGGAGTGCACTCGTGGCTTTGTCCACTGCGGAGAAGAAGCAGGTCCTGGCCGACTACGGCCTGCACGAGAGCGACACCGGCTCGCCGGAGGCCCAGGTCGCGCTGCTGACCAGGCGGATCACCGGCCTGACCGAGCACCTGAAGTTCCACAAGCACGACCACCACTCGCGACGTGGTCTGCTGCTCATGGTCGGGCGCCGCCGCCGGCTGCTCAACTACCTGATCAAGGTGGACATCGCCCGCTACCGCTCGCTGATCCAGCGACTCGGTCTGCGGCGCTGAACCGCGGGAGGGGAGCGGCCGCGGCCGCTCCCCTCCGCATGCGGGGCCGTGCGCGACCGCCGCGATCCCGCGGGGGTCGCGGCGGTGCGCACACTGTGCGAACAACGGAACACCGCCCCCAGAATGGGGGTGTCCGGCGCCGCGCTGCGCCGGATGCGTGAACAGAGTGCTCACGGTGCCAGCGGAAGGCGTTCCGCCGGTCCTCGGTAGTGGCTCTCGGACGACGAGTCCTCCGGGGGCTTCGATCGATGGCCGGCCCTTTCGGACCGCACTCCAGCTGCTCGCCGTGAGCCTCGCGAGGAGCAAGGAGTCATCAGAGTGACCGAGACCCAATCGCCCGAAGAGGGCGTGTACGAAACCACGGCCGTGCTGGACAACGGCGCGTTCGGCAAGCGGACGGTCCGCTTCGAGACCGGTCGGCTGGCCAAGCTGGCCACGGGCAGCGCCGTGGCCTACCTGGACGACGAGACGATGCTGCTGTCGGCGACGGCCGCCTCCAAGCAGCCCAAGGAGCAGCTCGACTTCTTCCCGCTGACGGTCGACGTCGAGGAGCGGATGTACGCCGCCGGGCGCATCCCCGGGTCGTTCTTCCGCCGGGAGGGGCGTCCCTCAACCGACGCGGTGCTCACCTGCCGGCTCATCGACCGCCCGCTGCGCCCGTCGTTCGCGGACGGCCTGCGCAACGAGGTGCAGGTGGTGCTCACGGTGATGAGCCTGGCGCCGGGTGACCTGTACGACGTGCTGGCGATCAACGCCGCCTCCGCGTCCACCCAGCTTTCCGGCCTGCCGTTCTCCGGCCCGGTCGGCAGCACCCGCATGGCCCTGATCGACGGGCAGTGGGTGGCCTTCCCGACGCACGAGCAGCTGCAGCGCGCCGTGTTCAACATGGTCGTCGCCGGCCGCGTCGTCGGTGACGACGTGGCGATCATGATGGTCGAGGCCGAGGCGACCGACCACACCGCGGAGCTGGTCGCCGAGGGCGCCCAGGCCCCGACCGAGGGCGTGGTCGCCGAGGGCCTGGAGGCGGCCAAGCCGTTCATCCGCACGCTGTGCGAGGCGCAGCAGCGCCTGGCCAACGCCGCGGGCTCGGCCGCCGAGGAGTACCCGGTCTTCCCGGCCTACGAGCCGGACGTCTACACCGCCGTGGAGCGCGCGGTCTCCGACGAGCTCGCCGAGGCCCTCAAGATCGGGGGCAAGCAGGAGCGCGAGGAGCGCCTGGACGAGCTCAAGGCCGCGGCCCTGGAGCGCGTCGGCGTCGGCGAGGGCGAGGAGTTCGCCGGCCGGGAGAAGGAGGTCGGCGGCGCCTTCAAGGACCTGACCAAGCAGCTGGTGCGGCAGCGCATCCTGCGCGACCAGGTGCGCATCGACGGCCGCGGCGTGGCCGACATCCGGGAGCTCTCCGCCGAGGTCGGCGTGGTGCCGCGGACGCACGGTTCGGCGCTGTTCGAGCGCGGCGAGACCCAGATCCTCGGCGTGAGCACGCTGAACATGCTGCGCATGGAGCAGACGATCGACTCGCTCTCGCCGGAGACGACGAAGCGGTACCTGCACCACTACAACATGCCTCCCTACTCGACCGGGGAAACCGGCCGCGTGGGCACGCCGAAGCGGCGCGAGATCGGCCACGGCGCGCTCGCCGAGCGGGCGATCGTGCCGGTGCTGCCGTCGCGGGACGACTTCCCGTACGCGATCCGGCAGGTCTCCGAGGCGATCGGGTCGAACGGCTCGACCTCCATGGGCTCGGTCTGCGCCTCCACGCTGTCCCTGCTCAACGCCGGTGTGCCGCTGAAGGCCCCGGTGGCGGGCATCGCGATGGGCCTGGTCTCCGACGAGGTGGACGGTGAGCGGCGCTACGTCGCGCTGACCGACATCCTCGGCGCGGAGGACGCCTTCGGCGACATGGACTTCAAGGTCGCCGGCACGCGCGAGTTCGTCACGGCGCTGCAGCTGGACACCAAGCTGGACGGCATCCCCTCCGAGGTGCTCGGCCAGGCGCTGGAGCAGGCCCGCGACGCGCGGTTCACGATCCTCGGCGTGATGTCCGAGGCCATCGGCGAGCCGGACGAGATGAGCCCGCACGCCCCGCGCGTGACCTCGGTGAGCATCCCGGTCGACAAGATCGGCGAGGTCATCGGCCCGAAGGGCAAGATGATCAACTCGATCACCGAGGAGACCGGCGCCGAGGTCACCATCGAGGACGACGGCACGATCTACGTCGGCGCGGCGGACGGCCCCTCGGCGGACTCGGCGATCGAGAAGATCAACTCGATCGCGAACCCGCAGCTGCCGAAGGTCGGCGAGCGGTTCCTCGGCACCGTGGTGAAAACGGCCGCGTTCGGCGCGTTCGTCTCCCTGCTGCCCGGCAAGGACGGCCTGGTGCACATCTCCAAGCTGGGCAACGGCAAGCGCATCGGCAAGGTCGAGGACGTCGTCAACGTCGGCGACAAGCTGCGCGTGGAGATCGCCGACATCGACAGCCGCGGCAAGATCAGCCTCGTCCCGGTCGACGAGGGCGAGGGCGACGCCGAGGGCGATGCCCAGGCCGGCGCGGCGCAGGAGGAGTCCGGCGAGACCGCGGAAACCGCGCAGTGATCGGCTGACCCCGACGTGACCGGTGGAACACCGGACGGAACGGCCCGCTCGGAGCATCCGGGCGGGCCGTATCGTTCGACGGGACGATTCGGGTGAGCGCCAACCGCGGTGGACGTGACGGGACGATGGGGCGAGAAGAGCAGCGACCTGGCAGCGCACGGGTTGTGGTGCGCTCGGACACCGCTGCGGTGCGCCGCACCGTGCTGCCGAGCGGGTTGCGCGTGGTCACCGAGCAGGTGCCCGGTTCGCGGTCGGCCGGTGCGGGCCTGTGGGTCGACGTCGGTTCCCGGGACGAGACGCGCCCGCAGGCCGGCGCGGCGCACTACCTGGAGCACCTGCTGTTCAAGGGCACCGAGCGGCGTTCCGCGGCCGGGATCGCCGCCGAGGTGGACGTGGTCGGCGGTGAGCTCAACGCGTTCACCGCCAAGGAGCACACCTGCTTCTACGCGCAGGTGCTCGACGAGGACCTGCCGATGGCGGTCGACGTGCTCTGCGACGTCGTGTTCGCCGCCCGCAACACCGCGCGGGACGTGGAGCTGGAGCGCCGCGTGGTGTTCGAGGAGATGGCCATGCGCGACGACGACCCGGAGGACGCGCTCGGCGAGCTGTTCACCGAGTCGCTGTTCGGCGGCCACCCGCTCGGGCGCTCCGTGCTGGGCACGGAGGAGTCGGTGCAGGGCATGAGCCGCGCGCGGGTGCACGGCTTCTACCGGCGCCACTACCGGCCGGAGCGGATGGTGCTGTCCGCGGCGGGCAACGTCGACCACGAGCGGCTGGTCCGGCAGGTGCGGCAGGCCCTGGGCGAGCGCTTCCCGGCGGGGCAGGTCCCGCGGCCGCTGCGGACCGGTGGCGGCAGGTTCCCGCGGCAGCGCCCGCTGGTCCTGCAGCCCTCGGACACGGAGCAGGCCCACGTGCTCGTCGGCTGCCGCGGCCTCGACCGCTACGACGAGCGGCGCTACGCCCTCGGCGTGCTCAACGCCGCGCTCGGCGGCGGCATGAGCTCGCGGCTGTTCCAGCAGGTGCGGGAGCGCCGCGGCCTGGCCTACGCGGTGCACTCGGACAGCACCGCGTTCTCCGACAGCGGGATGTTCTCGGTGTACGCGGGGTGCGCGCCGGACCGCCTCGGCGAGGTGTGCGCCCTCGTCCGCGAGGTGCTCGGTACGGTCGCCCGGGAAGGGCTGTCCGAGGAGGAGGTCCGCCGCGGTCGCGGGCAGCTGCGCGGCGCGCTCGTGCTCGGCCTGGAGGACACCGCCGCGCGGATGGTGCGCGTCGGCAAGCGCGAGCTCAACCACGGGCAGCACGAGAGCGTGGAACGCGCGCTGGAGCGCATCGACGCGGTCACCGCCGAGCAGGTCGCCGCACTCGCCGGGGAGCTGCTCACCCGTCCGCTGGCGACGGCGGTCGTCGGTCCGTACGAGCGGGAGGCCGACCTGCCGGACGGGGCGGTGGGGCCGGCGCGGGGCGGTCGCCGCGGTGCGCGGCGGCAGGGCGCGGGAACAGCGCAGGCAGGACGGGTCAGCAAAGGAGACGTGACGTGAATTCCCCCCTCAAGGTCGGCGTGCTGGGTGCCCGCGGGCGCATGGGGTCGGAAGCGGTCCGGGCCGTGGGCGAGGCGCCCGACGCGGAGCTCGTCGCCGCGATCAACCGCGAGGACCCGCTGTCCGGACTGGTCGACGCGGGCGCGCAGGTGGCCGTGGAACTGACCCGCCCCGAGTCGGTGCTGGAGAACGTGCGCTTCTGCGTCGACAACGGCATCCACGTCGTCGTCGGCACGAGCGGGCTCGGCCCGGACGAGCTGGAGGCGGTCCGCGGCGTGCTCGGCGAGAACCCCCGGGTGGGTGTGATCGTCGCGCCGAACTTCGCCATCGGTGCGGTGCTGTCCATGCGCTTCGCCGAGATCGCGGCGCGCTACTTCGAGTCGGCCGAGATCGTCGAGCTGCACCACCCGAACAAGGTGGACGCGCCGTCCGGCACGGCCACCCGCACGGCGCGCCAGGTGGCGCAGGCGCGCGCCGAGGCGGGCGTGGGGCCGGCCCCGGACGCGACGAGCAGCCAGCTGGACGGCGCCCGCGGCGCCGAGGTGGACGGGGTTCCGGTGCACGCGGTGCGCATGGCCGGGCTCGTGGCGCACCAGGAGGTGCTGTTCGGCACGGACGGCGAGACGCTGACCATCCGGCACGACTCCTACGACCGGCGCTCCTTCATGCCCGGCGTGCTGCTGGCCGTGCGCGAGATCGGGCAGCGCCCGGGGCTCACGGTCGGCCTGGACGCCCTCATGGGGCTGTGAGCGGGGGATGCGCGTGAGTGAGCAGCAGGTGGGGCAGCGCCGGTGGTGGACGCCGCGGACGGCGGCTTTCGTCGCCGCGTTCGCCCTGGTCGTGTACCTCGTGCTCATGGGTGAGCGGGCGTTCGTGCTCATCACCAGCGGGCGCTGGGCGTTCGCCCTGTTCGGGGTGGGCGTGCTCGTGCTGCCGCTGATCGGTGCGCTGCTCGTGTACGACCAGCTGCGCTTCGGCGTGCGCACCGAGCGGCTCGCACGGCGGTTGGACGCGGAGGACGCGCTGCCGGACGTCTCCCACCTGCCCCGCCGCCCGTCCGGCCGCGTCGAGCGCGAGGCCGCCGACGCGTGGTTCGAGCAGAAGCAGTCAGAGCTGGAGCAGGACCCGCAGGACTGGCGCCGGTGGTACGCGCTGGCCGAGGCCTACGACCTGGCCGGTGACCGCAACCGCGGCCGGCGGGCGATGCGGCGCGCGATCGGGCTGGAGCGCGGCTCGTCCGAGCGGT
This sequence comes from Salinifilum aidingensis, assembly GCF_054782015.1. Lineage (NCBI taxonomy): Bacteria > Bacillati > Actinomycetota > Actinomycetes > Pseudonocardiales > Pseudonocardiaceae > Salinifilum > Salinifilum aidingensis. The sequence continues at coordinate 118,112 of NZ_BAAGTH010000013.1, forward strand.
GAAGTGGCGCGGCCCTCCGGGACGTGCGCCGCTCGGGGTGGTCGCGGAGCGCGGTGCCCGCGGGGCGCGCGTCCTCACGCCGCCGAGCCGTGCACCAGGGCGGGGGCGGCGGTGAGCACCCCGAACCGGACCAGGCGGCCGGTGAACCCGGTGACGAGGAACAGCGCCAGGGACACGCGCGCCCAGCCGGCGACCGCCGCGGTCGCGGCGAACGGCGGGACGCTGGCCGCCGCGCTGGCCAGCAGCACCCCGCCGCTCCAGGCCGGGCGCTGCCGGCAGGTGTCCCGGAACCGCTCGAGCAGCGCGGCCGCGCGCGTCCGCGCCCGCCGCCGGGGGAAGCGGCCGGTGCGGCGCAGCAGCCCCGGCAGGCGCACGGCGCCGCGGGCGGCCCCGTAGTGCAGCGTCTTGCCCGCGATCTGCCCGACAGCGATGACCAGCGCCAGCGCCCACCACGGCACGTCCGCACCGCCGAAGAGCACCCCGAGCGCGAAGATCTCGACGCTGATCAGGGGGAACACGGCGGAGACGACCGCGACGCCGAGGGCGGCGCCGAGCAGCCCGAGCACCGCGGCCACCGCACCCTCCTCACCTCGCGCCGCAGCGCCGAGCCCGCCGGGCGCGGCGCGCGGACCGCGTTCAGCACGCGCCGCCGCTGCGGCGGCGAGCACACCGCGGTGCTCACTGGCCGGGCAGGTCGAACAGGTCCTGCGCCGCCCCGACGGCGTCGATGTCGGCGGTGCCCGATGCCGCGGGGTTCCCCTCCCGCAGCGGGACGTCCCACCCGCCGGACAGGCGCATCTCCCGGACGATCTGGCCGTCGGCCTCCAACGTACGCACGGTACCGTCCGGCGCCCAGCCGAGGCGGCGGAAGAAGAACATCGACGCCGAGTCGGACTCGGCCGTCCACGTGATGCCGCGGGTGATCCCCTCCTGCCGCAGCACCTCGCCCGCGCGCGCGACGAGGCGCCCGCCGTGCCCCCGCCGGCCCCAGCGGGGTTCGACCAGCAGTGCGCTGAGCAGGGCCACCGCGGAGGCGTCCGCGGCCGGCGTGCCGTCGGCCGCGGCGGACTCCGACTCGGGGGCGGTGCCGGCGGCGCAGAACCCGACGGCCCACGGCCCTTCGGTGGCGAGGAGCACGTGGGCGGGCCCGTCGGCGATCGTCTCCGCCCAGTGCTGCGCGACCTCCTCCTCGTCGAGGCGTTCCCACGCGGTGGCGGGCAGCAGCTCGGCGTAGGCGGTGCGCCACGTCGACAGCTGGATGCGGGCGATCTCGGCGGCGTCCGCGGTCGTGGCGGTACGCACCTCGGCATCTGCCATGTGGTGAACCTAACGCGGACGGCCTCCCCGCGTCACCGCCCGGTCACCCCGGGTGCACCGCGGGGTGTCGGTGGACGGTGGCACGATCTGCGGCGTGCAGACGATGAACACCGGCACCGCGCGCCGCACCGCGCTCGCCGCGCAGGGGTTCGCCGATCGCCGCCCGTCCGGCTCGGTGGACCGGCGGCACCTGCGCCGGGTGCTGTCGCGGATCAAGCTCATCCAGCTCGACTCGGTCAACGTGGCCGTGCGCGCGCACTACATGCCGCTGTTCAGCAGGCTCGGGGCGTTCCCCGGTGAGCTGGTGGACGGGGCGGCCTGGGCGCACTCCGCGCGCCGCCCGCGGCTGCTGGTGGAGTACTGGGCGCACGAAGCCTCCCTGGTGCCGGTGGAGGACTGGCCGCTGCTGCGGTGGCGGATGCGGGAAGCCGGCGGGGCCTGGCGCACCCGCCTGGCGGAGGTCGCCGATCGCGAGCCGCAGCTGGTCGACGACGTGCTCGCCGCGGTCAAGGAGCGCGGGCCGGTCGGGGCGGGCGAGATCGAACGCGAGCTGGCCGGGCAGCAGCGGCCCCGGCGCGGCACCTGGTGGGACCGCAGCGACACGAAACAGGCCTGCGAGCTGCTCTTCGCCCGCGGGGAGCTGACAGCGGCCACCCGCACCGGCCGGGGTGCGGGCGAGGCCGCGGGTTCGGCGGGCGGGTTCGAGCGCAAGTACGACCTGCCCGAGCGGGTGCTGCCGCCGGAGGTGCTCACCCGCGAGGTCGCCGAGGGCGAGGCGGTGCGTGCGCTCGTCGACCGCGCCGGGCAGGCGCTCGGCGTCGGCACCGAGACCGACCTGCGCGACTACTACCGGCTGCACCCGGAGCAGTCGCGCCGCGCCGTGGCCGAGCTCGTCGAGTCCGGGCGGTTGGAACCCGTGGCGGTGCGGGGGTGGCGCAACCGCGCCTACCGGCACACCACCGCGCGCGCCCCGCGGGCGATCACCGGCCGCGCCCTGCTCGCGCCGTTCGACCCGGTGGTGTGGGAACGCGCGCGCACCGAGCGGCTGTTCGGCTTCCGCTACCGCATCGAGATCTACGTGCCCGCCGACCGGCGCGAGTACGGCTATTACGTCTTCCCGTTCCTGCTCGACGGCGAGCTGGTGGCCCGCGTGGACCTCAAGGCCGACCGCCGAGCCGGCGCGCTGCGGGTGCCGGCGGCCTTCGCCGAACCCGAGCGGCGGTGCGCCCGCGTGGCCGGTGAGCTCGCCGCCGAGCTCCGCGCCATGGCCGACTGGCTCGGGCTGGAGCGCGTCGCGGTCGGCGGGCGCGGGGACCTCGCCGGTCCGCTGGCCCGCGAGCTGCGGGATGCGGTGCAGTGATCCGCCCAACTGCGCCAGAGCACCCACCCGCAGCGGGCAGAACGACTCGACACCGTCCCGACCAACAGACCGCGGATCGGCGGTCGGGTGCTTGGCCGCAGCGGTCCGCCGGGTAAGCGGCGCAACCGCTTCCTCCCTCGCACGCAGACCGACCCGCCGGAGGTTCCCCACCCGACCCGCGGCGCCAGCCGATCCGCGGACTCCCCGACGCTCACAGCGCCGAGGTGAGCACGACGTCGCCCGTCCCCGTCCGCCCGTACACGTGCAGCTCCGGGGTCGTGGCGGGCGGTTGGTCGCGCACGTCGAGGTCGCTGCGCGCCGAACCGGCGCTGGAGGTCAGGTCGACCTCGGCACTGCGCCCGCGGCGCAGGGCCACCTGGATCTCCCCCGATCCGGTGATCAGCTCGAGCTCCCCGGCGGCGGCGTCGGTGACGCTGAGGTCGCCGCTGCCGGAGCGCACGAGCACGTCGGCGCCGACCTCGCCCAGCCACACGTCCGCGCTGCCGGTGACCACCGAGGACGCGGCGAGCACGCCCGCGATCTCCACGTCGCCGCTGCCGCTGCGCGCGTGCACCCCGCCCTTCATCAACCCGAGGCGGAGCTGGCCGGAACCGGTGCGCACCGTGGCGCGTTCGGTGGAGCCGGCCAGCGAGACCGCGCCGCCGCCGGACTGCACCTGGGCGCGCACGGCGGTGCCGGTCACGGTGACGTCGCCGGAGCCGGCCTGCACGGACAGCTCGGAGTGCGCCGGGGCCCGCACCCGCACGGCCACGGGAACGTTGCGCAGCGGGGCGCCGCTGGGGGTGCGCACGACCAGCCGGTTGCCGGTGAGCTCGACGCGGGTGTTGCGCACCGCTTCGGTCGCCGGTTCGCGCTCGCGACCGCGGTCGGGGTCCCGGCCGGTGCGCGCGCCCGCCTCGCCGAACTGCTCGGTGACCCAGTTGAGCAGGCCCGCGAGGCCGCCGCGCCAGTCGGGCGCGTCCGCGTCGGGATCGTGCCGCACCTCGACCTGGGTGACCGCGGTGTCGGTGAGCTCGACGGTGACGGGACCGTGGTTGTCGCCGATGTCGAGGGTCAGCGGCTGCGGCGTGTCGAAGTCGAGGCTGCGGACCAGGCCGGGGGACTCGCCGGCGTCGTCCGCGCGCGCCCCCGCGTCCTGCGGTTCGTCCGGGCCGGTGGGGTCTTCGTCGGTCATGGCCGTGTCCTTCCGTCTTCCCGGGGTTTCCGCCGTCCCGGCGTCAGTTCTCCACCCAGCCGTGGATGCGGGAACCCGCGCCGTCGGAGCCCTCGTTCCACCAGGTGCGGTCGGTGTGCGGGGCCCGCGCGGGGCGGCGGCCGGGACGGTGGTGGTCCCACGGGCCGCGGGGGCGGCCGCCGTGCAGCGCCTCCTGGACCGCCTGGGCGACCCACGCGTTCAGCGAGACGCCCTGGCCTGCGGCGGCCTGCTCGGCCTGCGACTTGATCTCGTCGAGCAGCCGCAGCGTGATCCGGCTGACGTCGCCGCCGTCGGCGCTGGGCGGCGGTGGCGGCGGTTCGCCGGGTCCGTCCTCCTCGGCCGGTACCGCTCCGCTGACGACGACGCGCACGTCGCGGCCGTCGAGGCGCAGCTCCACCACCGGACCGTCGAGCTGGGTGGTGATCTCGGCGGCGAGGTCGGACAGCGCGTTCATGATCGCCAGGCGCGCCGCGGGCTCGAGGCTCGCGGACAGCGCGGCGGCCGCGTGGCGCGTGTGGTCGTCACCGGCCGAGGCGGCCGAGCTGAGGTCCTCGCGCAGCTGGTTGATGTACGGGCTGAGGTCCATGACATCACTATGACGCTGCTCGTGACACCGCACAATCCCGCGGCGGCGTCACCGGACCGGCGCGGGCGGTCCTCGGCAACCGCGGCGGTGCCCGCCGCACGAGCAGCGGCGCGCGGTGGGGACCGGCGGTGCGCCGCGGGGTCTCCGCCCGCGGCGGTTACCCTCGACGAGGACGAAGGGGAGTCGACGCGCCTGCTCCTCGGGGGCGGCGCGGCGCCGTTGCGCCGCGCATCCCCGGCAGCCGCAGCGAAGGAAAGGGGTCCGCCCGCCGTGACCGAAATCGTGCCGCCGAAAGTGCAGCTCATCGGCAAGACCGAGTTCTTCCCGCCGGAGGACGTGGACTGGTCGACCGATGCCGACGGCGGACAGGCCCTCGCGGAGTTCGCGGGCCGGGCGTGCTACCAGTCGTGGCACAAGCCCAACCCCGCCACCGCGACCAACGCCGGGTACCTGCAGCACATCCTCGAAGTGGGGCACCTGTCCGTGCTGGAGCACGGCACGGCCACGTTCTACCTCACCGGCATGTCGCGTTCGCTGACCCACGAGCTCATCCGGCACCGCCACTTCTCCTTCTCGCAGCTGTCCCAGCGGTACGTCCCGGAGCGGGACGCGGCGATGGTGGAGCCGGACGTGATCGCCGAGGACCCGGAACTGCACGCCAAGTTCGAGGCGGCCACCCAGGCCAGCGTGGACGCGTACACCGATCTGCTGCGGGCGCTCAACGAGAAGTTCGCCGACGAGCCCAAGGCCACGTTGCGGCGCAAGCAGGCCCGGCAGGCCGCGCGGTCGGTGCTGCCGAACGCGACCGAGACCCGCATCGTCGTCAGCGGCAACTACCGCGCCTGGCGGCACTTCGTCGCGATGCGGGCCACCGAGCACGCCGACGTGGAGATCCGCGCGCTGGCCGTGGAGTGCCTGCGGCAGCTGCAGAAGGTCGCGGGCAACGTGTTCGGCGACTTCGAGATCACCGCGCTCGCCGACGGCAGCGAGGTGGCCTCCAGCCCCTACGTCAACGAGGGCTGACGCCGGTCGCGGCGGTGCCGTTGCCGGGGCGCTGACCGCGGTGGCCGGTGCGCCGTTCCTCGAGGAGCCTCGCGCGTGCAGCGGGGCGGAGGAGCCGCGTGCGGGGCTGACCGCATCGGGCTGCGCCGGTCCCCGACACGCCGGGTGGCGCCGGTGCGCTGCTGGTGGGGGCGGCAGCGGTGATCACCTGCGGCGTCCCGGTGGTGGTGCTGGCTACAGTGGTCCCATGGGTGTGGCCAGTGACGAACGTCGACAGCTCTGCGATCTCCTCGAACAGGTCGGGCCGGAGGCACCGACCCTGTGCGAGGGCTGGGCCACCAGGGACCTCGCCGTTCACCTGGTGGTGCGGGAACGGCGTCCGGACGCGATGGCCGGACGCGTGGTCAAGGCGCTGGCCGAGCGGGGCCAGCGGGTGGAGCGCGAGCTCCACGACCTGCCGTGGCACGACCTCGTCGACCGGGTGCGCGGGGGAGCTCCGAAGTGGCACCCGTTCGCCGTCGGCGCGGTCGACGAAGCGGTGAACTCCGCCGAGTTCTTCGTGCACCACGAGGACGTGCGGCGGGCCCGGGAGGGGTGGCTGCCGCGCGCGAGCGACCCCGAGCGGGAGGAGGTGCTGTGGAAGGCGCTCGGCCGCGTCGCCCGCGTCTTCTACGGGCGCAGCCCGGTCGGTGTGGTGCTGCGGCGGCCCGACGGCACGGAGATCGCCGCCAGGCAGGGCCCGCGCACCGTGCGGCTGCTCGGTGAGCCGGGCGAACTGCTGCTGCGCGCGTTCGGGCGCAAGCAGGCGCAGGTGGAGTTCGAGGGGAACGAGGCGGACATCGCCGCCGTCGAGGACCTGCGGCGCAGCTTCTGAGCGCCCCGCCGGCGGATGCGGGCGTGTGCCCGCTTCCGGGTGGTGTCCGCTTCCGGGGCGCGGTCGTCGCGGTACGGCCACCGGGACGCCGGTGCCGCGCCCCGGCCCGCCCCGCGGGTGCCGCGCGGAAACCTGCCGGACGAGGACGGTTGCGCCGCAAGAGAATCCGCGGTCGGGGCCGCTCGCCCGCGGAGTTTCCGGTGCCCCCGGGCAGCGGCCCCGGATCGGTCGACGCGGGTTGAGACGGGCGCGCTGACCTGCGGCCCGACCAGGTAGCGTCAGGAGTTATGACCGACAGCTCCACTACCACTCCGAGTGCGACCGCGGGGCGGCCGTTCGGTCGCGTGCTGACCGCGATGGTGACCCCGTTCGACCAGGACGGAAAGCTCGACGTTCCGGCTGCCCAGGAGCTCGCCACCTACCTCGTGGACCGGCTCGGCAACGACGGGCTCATCGTCAACGGCACCACCGGGGAAAGCCCGACCACCTCCGACGAGGAGAAGGAGCGCCTCGTGCGCGCCGTGGTCGAGGCGGTCGGTGACCGGGCGTCCGTCGTCGCCGGCGCGGGGACGAACGACACCGCGCATTCGGTGGCTCTGGCCAAGTCCGCCGCGAACGCCGGCGCGCACGGGCTGCTCGTGGTGACCCCGTACTACTCGCGTCCGCCGCAGGAAGGGCTGTACCAGCACTTCTGCGAGGTCGCCGACGCGACCGACCTGCCGGTGATGCTCTACGACATCCCGCCGCGCTCGGTGGTGCCGATCCAGGTGGACACGCTCAAGCGCCTCGGTGAGCACCCGCGCATCGTCGCGGTCAAGGACTCCAAGCACGACCTGCTCGCCGGCAGCGAGGTCATGGCCAACACGGACATCGTCTACTACTCCGGTGAGGACCCGCTGAACCTGCCGTGGCTGTCGGTCGGTGCGGTCGGCGTGGTCAGCGTGATCGGTCATGTCGTGGCGGACCGGCTGCGCACGTTGATCGACTTCCACGAGGCGGGCGACGTGGCCGGGGCGCGCCAGGTGCACAACGGCCTGCTGCCGGTGTACCGCTCGATGAGCGTGGCCGGCGGCGTGCTGTTCGCCAAGACCGCGCTGCGGTCCTGCGGAGTGGAGACGGGGCAGCCGCGGTTGCCGATCCCGGTGGCGACCGACGACCAGGTTCGCCTGATCACGAGCGACCTGTGGGAAGCTGGTCTCGTACTGGTGAATCCGGACACGGCGGCAGAGGGGACCCAGCGGTGAGCGAGAAGTCCACGGAGAGCGGCCAAACCGCGGCCGTGTCGAAGTCGGCGTCCGCGCCGGGCCCGCTGACCAGCGGGGGGCTGCGCGTGGTGGCGCTCGGCGGGATCGGCGAGGTCGGCAGGAACATGACGGTCTTCGAGCACGAGGGCCGCCTGCTGATCGTCGACTGCGGTGTGCTGTTCCCGGAGGACGACGCACCGGGCGTGGACCTCATCCTGCCCGACTTCGGGTTCGTCGAGGAGCGCCTCGACGACGTGGAGGCGATCGTGCTCACCCACGGGCACGAGGACCACATCGGCGCCCTGCCGTTCCTGCTGCGGCTGCGCCCGGACATGCCGATCGTGGGCTCGAAGTTCACGCTGGCCCTGGTGGAGGCCAAGTGCGCCGAGCACCGGCTCGACCCGGTGCTCGTCGAGGTCGCCGAGGGGCAGCGCGCGCAGCGCGGGGCGTTCGACCTCGAGTTCTTCGCGGTCAACCACTCCATTCCGGACGCGCTCGCGTTGGCGATCCGCACGCCCGCCGGGACGGTGCTGCACACCGGCGACATCAAGCTCGACCAGCTGCCGCTGGACGGCCGGCTGACCGATCTGGCGGGTTTCTCCCGCATCGGTGACGAGGGCGTGGACCTGTTCCTCGTCGACTCGACCAACGCCGAGGTGCCCGGCGTGGTGACCCCCGAGCGGGAGATCGGCCCGGTGCTCGACGGGGTCATCGGCAAGGCGCAGCAGCGCGTCATCGTCGCGTGCTTCTCCAGCCACGTGCACCGCGTGCAGCAGATCCTCGACGTGGCCGCGGCCCACGGCCGCCGCGTGTGCCTGGTGGGCCGGTCGATGATGCGCAACATGAACATCGCCGCGGAGCTGGGGCTGCTGCACGTGCCCAAGGGGCTGCTGGTGGACCTCGACGAGGCCATGGACATGCCCGAGCAGGAGGTCGTGTTCGTCTCCACCGGTTCGCAGGGCGAACCGCTCTCGGCGCTGTCCCGCATGGCACGCGGCGAGCACAAGCAGATCAGCATCCGGTCCGGGGACACGGTGGTGCTGGCCAGCTCGCTCATCCCCGGCAACGAGACCGCGGTGTTCGCCGTCGTCAACGGGCTCGTGCGGCTCGGGGCGCAGGTGGTGCACCAGGGCGGTGCGAAGGTGCACGTGTCGGGGCACGCCTCGGCAGGCGAGCTGCTGTACCTGTACAACGCGGTGCGCCCGGGCAACGTCATGCCGGTGCACGGCGAGTGGCGGCACCTGCGGGCCAACGCCGAGCTCGCCGAGCTCACCGGCGTCGGCAGCGAGCAGGTGCACATCGCCGAGAACGGCGTGGTCCTCGACCTGGTCGACGGCACCGCCGGCATCGCCGGGCGGGTCGAGGTCGGCCACGTCTACGTCGACGGGCTCTCCGTCGGCGACGTGGGCGAGTCCACCCTGTCCGACCGGCTCATCCTCGGCGAGGGCGGGTTCATCTCGATCACGGTCGCGGTGGAGTCGGGCACCGGTCGCGCGGTGTCCTCGCCGACGATCGCGGGCCGCGGGTTCTCGGACGACCCGAAGGCCCTGGACGAGGTCGTGCCGATGGTGGAGATGGAGCTGGCGCGCACCGAGGCCGAGGGAATCACCGACACGCACCGCATCGCCCAGGCGGTGCGCCGGGTGGTCGGCCGCTGGGTCGCCGAGACCTACCGCCGCCGCCCGATGATCGTGCCGAACGTGCTGCCCGTGCACGAGTGACACCTCGCCCGCCTCGCGGTGGCCCGCCGCTCCTGGGCGCGAGGTCCGGGCGCCAGGCGGTCGTGCTCACGGATGGTTCAGCGCACCGAGGGCGCGCCGCAAGCGGTCGAGCGCCTCGCTGATCCACGGCAGCGCGCACGGGTCGTCGCTGCGCAACGCCTGCCAGCGCTGCTCGGTCGTGCTGCCGTAGAGCAGGCTCGTGGCCGCGCGGAAGCGCAGCGCTCGGTCGGTGTCGCCGAACTCCTCGCCTGCGAGCACGCCGATGCCGTGCTCGGTGAGCAGGTGATCGGCCAGGTCCCGTCCCGTGCTGACCCCCCGTGCGGCCAGCGCCGGGCGCAGCGGTTCCAGGTCCGGGTAGAGGTAGAAGGCGGCGCGCGGGGAGCGGCAGTGCGCCCCGGCCTCGAGGAAGAGGCCGTGGACCCGGTCGACGACGCGTCGGTGGAGCGCCCGGGAGGCGGCGACGTGCTCGGTGATCTCGGGCGGTTCCCCGAGAACCCACGCAGCCACTTCCTGCATCGGGGCGGCCAGGCCGGACCACACCTCGCTGGCGAGCCCGACGAGGTCGTCGCGCGCGCCCTCCATGTGACCGGTGCGGGGAATGCGGGCGAAGCCGATGCGGTAGCCGCCGAGCGCCGTGCTCTTGCTCAGGCCGCTGGTGACGATGGTGCGTTCGGGCAACATCCACGCTGGGTCGGGGAAGTCCGGTGCGTCGGAGAGGTCCCGGTAGATCTCGTCCGCGAGGACGGTCAGCCGGTGGCGCGCGGCGACGTCGCAGACGCGGGCCACCAGCGTCCGCTCGGCTACCACGCCGGTGGGGTTGTCCGGGATGGTGAGCACGAGGCAACCGGGCGCGTTCCCCTCCCGCTCGGCGGCGCGGAGGACCTCGTCGAGCCGCTCGGGGTCGGGGACGCCGCCGCTGCCCTCGGCGACGGGCACGTCGAGCACGTTTTTGCCGGCCAGTGCGGACTGCGCCGCGTAGCTCACCCAGGAGGGGCGCGGCAGCGCGACGTCACCGGGAAGAACGGACAGCAGGCCGAACAGGAGGGCTTTGCTGCCGGGGGCGAGCATCACCTCGTCCGGTTCGGTGGGCAGGCCGCGGCGGGCGAAGTACCCGGCTGCAGCCGTGCGGGCGGTCACCGAGCCGGCTACGGGCCCGTAGGCGTTGTGGCCGGACGCCCCGGCGAGTCGAGCGGCCACGTCGGGGTGCACGGGCAGTCCGGCTTCGCCGAAGCCCAGGTGCAGGACGTCCTCTCCCGCTTCCCTGCGGGCGCGGAGCCGTTCATCGAGGGCGAGCGTCGCCGAGTGCCGTACCACCGTGCACCTCCCGCGCGTCTCGTTCGCGCCGAGCGTTGCACAATCTTATTTGCGTTTCAATAAATAAAAGCAACTACGGTTGCGTCAACGCTCCTCTTCGTAGGCGCCGAAGGTCTCCAGCAACTGCTCGTCCTCCAGCAGCTCGGAGCGGCTGCTGGTGCCCAGTTCGATGGCCGTGGCCGTGGCCAGGGCTTGCACGACGGAGGTGAACCCGGTGAGCGAGCGGAAGAGCGTGACCCCTTCGCATTCGACGAGGAGTACGTCGTCGGCGACCGCGGCCAGCGGTGAGGCCGCGTCGTCGGTCAGCGCCACCGTGTGCAGGCCCCGCTGGCTCGCCACCTCGAAAGCGCGCACCGTATCGGCGGTGTAGCGGCGGATCGAGGCGGCCAGGAACAGTTCCCCGGCGGCCAGATCGCGCACTTCGTCCACGAGGCCCCCGAGCGCCGGTGTCACGAGGTGCACGTCGCGCCGCACCATGTGCAGCAGGTAGCTCGCCAGTTGGGCCACCGAACGGCATTTGCGCAGTCCCATCACGTGCACCCGCGGAGCCTGCGCCAACCGCGCGACGATCCGCTCCCACTCCGCGGGGTCGATGCGGGAGAAGGTGCGGGTGAGGTTGTCCCGGTCGTGCTCGACGACGGCGGTCAGCAGCTCCTCGGCGGAGGTGTGCCGGCTGGCCTGTTCGAACCGGGTGACGAGGTGGGCCTGCTCGGTGAGCCGGTCGCGGCAGAGCTGGACGAGGTCGGGGTATCCGGCCAATCCGAGGGAGTTGGCGAAGCGCACGAGCGAGGACTGGTGCACCTCGGCGGCGCGCGCGGTCTCGCTGATGCTGCGGAAGGCCGTGCTCTCCGGCTCGGTCAGCAGCACGCGGGCGATGCGCTGCTGCCCGGGGGCGAGGGAGCTCATCCGGGTTTGCAGGGCCTCGCGCAGTTCCGTGTAGTTCCGCGGGGCGGTCACGACGACCTCCAGGGCTGTGCGCGCTGATCGTTCCAGCCTCGCACAGCGGTCGCGGGCGGCCGCGCCGCGCTTCCTCCCGGCGGGCGCAACCGAATCAGAGCGACGCATCTATTGTTGCACAACTCACGATTAAGGCAATCTGCATTGCATGCCTGAGACGACTTCCCCCGACGCGCCGCCGGGCGAAGCCCGGCTCGCGCGGGTCATGGGGCCGAAACTGCTGCTGCTGTTCGTCGTGGGCGACATCCTCGGCGCGAGCATCTACTCGCTGACCGGGAAGGTCGCCGGCCTCGTCGGAGGCGCCCTGTGGGTGCCGTTCGTCGTGGCCTTCGTCGTGGCGTTCCTGACCGCGTTCAGCTACTTGGAACTCGTCGGCAAGTACCCGCGAGCCGCGGGGGCTGCGCTGTACACGCACAAGGCCTTCGGCGTGCACCTGCTCACCTTCCTCGTGGCCTTCGCCGTGATGTGCTCCGGGATCACCTCGGCGGCCTCGGCCGCCGACGCGTTCAGCGGCGACTACCTGCAGGAGTTCATCAGCGCACCGGAAACGCTGGTTTCCTGCGCCTTCCTCGCGCTGCTGGCGTGGGTGAACTACCGCGGCGCGAACGTCTCCGTGAAGCTCAACGTGCTGCTCACCTGCGTGGAGATCACCGGTTTGCTGATCGTCGTCGCCCTCGGTCTCGGCGCGATCGCGCAAGGAGCGGGCGAACCGCACCGGCTCGTCGAGTTCAACGGCGAGGCCGGGGCGTTCTTCGGGGTCACCTCGGCCACCGCACTGGCCTTCTTCTCCCTGGTCGGCTTCGAGGACTCGGTGAACATGGTCGAGGAGACGCACGATCCCGTGCGCACCTTTCCCCGCGCCGTCCTGCTCGGCATCGCCGTGTGCACCGGCGTCTACGTGCTCGTCGCCACCACCTCCGCGGTGCTCGTGCCCACCTCGGTGCTCGACGGCTCGACCGCGCCCCTGCTCGAAGTCGTGCGCGCGAGCGCGCCGTGGTTCCCGCTGCTGGCGTTCGCCGCGATTGCCCTGATCTCGGTCGTCAACTCCGCGCTGATCAACATGATGATGGCCAGCCGACTGCTCTACGGGATGGCGCGCGAGCACCTCGTCCCCCGCCAGTTCGGGCTCGTGCACCGGCAGCGCCGCACGCCGTGGGTGGCGATCCTGTTCACCAGCCTGCTCGGCGTCGGACTCGTCGCGGCGTTGGACATTTCCGTGCTCGGCGGGACCACCTCGTTGTTGCTGCTGATCGTGTTCACCGTGGTCAACGTCGCGGTGCTCGTGCTGCGCCGAGACCCGGCGGAGCACGAGCATTTCCGCGCCCCCACGGCCGTGCCCGTGCTCGGTGCGGTGTGCTGCGCGTTCTTCGCGAGCCCGTTCACCGGCCGCGACACCACCGAGTACGTCGTCGCCGGTGTGCTGCTCGGTTCGGGGCTGGTGCTCTGGGTGGTCAACAACCTCGTGCTGCGGTGGTGGTCCTCCGCGCGCCCGGCCGAGCCCGCCGCCCCGGAGCGGATGCCCTGAGCCGGGCGGCAGCGGCCCCGGCGTCACTCCCGCCAGGGGCAGGGTTTCCCGGTGGCCGGCCGGGTGGGATCCCGGTGGCGCGGCCGTTCGGGTTCGTCCGCGCGCAGCCGCGCCACGCCCGCGGTGAGCGCGCGCATGATCCGCGCGTGCGCGCGGGCGGCGTCGCCGGCCCGGCCGGGGTCGAGCCCCTCGAGGTCCACCGCGGGCCCGAACCGCACGCGCAGCGCGGGGCGCCGGCGCACGCCGCGCAGCCAGCTGCGCACCACCGTCCAGGCCTCGGCGGCGGTGGCGACGTGCGGGAGCTCGTAGGGCAGGATCTCGTGCGCGCCCCACTGGCTGACCGGCACGACCGTGGCGCCGGTGGCCAGGGCCGTGCGGGCCGCGCCGGTCTTGCCGCGTTCCGGCCACATCCCCGGTTCGGTGGTGATCCGCCCCTCCGGGTAGACCACGATCGGACGCGGGTCCCGCCGCAGCGTCTCCACCACGACCGCCAGCGCGGCGGTGACGTGCCGGCTCCCCCGGTCGGCGCGGACGTGCCCGCAGCGCCGGAGCACGGTGCCGAGCACGGGGAAGTCGAACAGCCCGCCGGTGGCGAGGAACCGCGGTGCCAGTCCGCGTCGGTGGCAGGCGGCGAGCACGACCAGCGCGTCGGCGTTGCCGATGTGGTTGGGCACGAGCAGCAGCGGCCTGCCCGGGCTGGGTTCCGGCGGGGAACCGGTGATGTCGAGCCGCCCGGTCGCGGCGACGATCCCGCGGTCGAGCCGGGTGAGCGCCCGCCACAGCAGCGGCGCCTCGGCACGGCCCCGCGCTGCGCGGCCGGGGCGGCTCCGGTACTGCTCCTCCGCCGCCGGGCGGGTCGGTTCATCCGGTGCGGGTGGAACGGCCACCATGCCCACAGGATCGCACGCCGGCCGGCTCCGGGTGACCTGCCAGCCGGGGTCCGCGGCCGACGTGCCGCGGCGCGGTCCTCCGCGCGCGGGCGCGGTTGCGGTGGTCGACGAACCCCGCGGCCTGCTCCCACCGACACCTCCGCGCGCGGGCGGGGTTGTGGAGCTGCCGCAACGCCGCCGCGATCCGTTCGGGCTGGCACCTCCGCGCGGGCGGGGTTGTGGCTGGTGTGACGGCAGTGGTGCAGCGGGATACCGTGTGGGGCATGGCGAGCCGAACTTCGGGAAGCGCGACGCGTTCCACCGGCTCCCGAGCGAAGGGCACGGGGCCGTCGAAGAGCGCGGGGTCGTCGCAGGGCGCGGGGTCGAAGAGCACCGGCGGGAGCGGCGGATCCGCGCGCGGCCGTTCCACCGGTGCGAAGGGCGGTGGCTCGTCGTCGAAGGGCGGCTCGTCGGCGCGGAAGTCCCCGCCGAAGAACTCCCCCGCGAAGTCCTCCGGGGGCGGTGGGCGGTCGCGGAGCTCCGCGCCGAAGAGGACGCACCGCCCGAGCGGTGCCGCGCGCGCCGCGGGCCGGGTGCTGCGCGCGCTCGGCCGCACCCGCGACATCGACCCGGCGCACCGCCGGGACGGTCTGGCGCTGCTGTTCCTGACCGTCGCCGTGATCGCGGCGGCGGGCGTGTGGGCGCACGCGGGCGGACCGGTCGGCGAGTGGATGGATGGCGGTCTGCGCGCGGCCGTGGGCTCGGCGGTCGTGGTGCTGCCGATCGTGCTGGCGCTGACCGCGGTGCTGCTGATGCGCACCGAGACGGACCCCGAAGCGCGCCCGCGCGTCGTGGTCGGCTCCGCGGTTCTGGTGCTGGCCACCCTCGGCGTGCTGCACATCGTCCGCGGCAACCCCTTCCGGCCGGAGCTGTGGCCCGAGGCGGGAGGTGCGCTCGGTTTCGTGGCCGGCGGCCCGCTGGCGCGCGGGCTGTCCGGGTGGGTGGCCGTGCTCGTGCTCGTGCTCATCGGCCTGTTCGGACTGCTCGTGCTCACGGGAACTCCGGTGCGCGAGGTGCCGCGTCGGCTGCGGCAGCTGGCCGAGCCGGAGGAGGAGACCGGTGGTTCGCCGCGCCGCGGGGACGGCGGGCGCGGCGAGCTCGAGGAGGCCGACCCCTCCGCGGTCTCGCTGCGCCGCCCTTCGCGGCGCCGCCAGGCCGCCATGGCCGAGGACCGCGAGGGCGCCGGGGACACCGCCGCGGCCGAGGAGCACGCGGCGACCGCGCGCACCGCTGCGGCGGAGGACGCCGGAGCGGCCGCGGCGAAGGGGAAGCAGAGCGCACCCGTCGCCGAGGGCGCCGGTGCCGAGGGGACCGGTGCCGCGGACGACGGCGCGGACGACGGGGGCAGCAAGCTCCGCATCAGCCGGACGGTCGAGGGCGACTACCAGCTCCCGCCGCTGGACATGCTCGAGGAAGGTGCCGCGCCGAAGACGCACAGCAAGGCCAACGACGCGGTGATCGAGGCCATCACCGGGGTGCTGCAGCAGTTCAAGGTGGACGCCCAGGTCACCGGCTTCACCCGGGGGCCGACGGTCACCCGCTACGAGGTCGAGCTCGGGCCGGGGGTGAAGGTCGAGAAGATCACCCAGCTGACGAAGAACCTCGCCTACGCGGTGGCCAACGACAACATCCGGCTGCTGACCCCGATCCCCGGCAAGTCGGCCGTCGGCATCGAGGTGCCCAACTCGGACCGCGAAGTGGTGCACCTGGCCGACGTGCTGCGCTCGCCCGAGGCCGCCAAGGACCCGCACCCGCTGGTGATGGGCCTGGGCAAGGACATCGAGGGGCAGATGCTCACCGCGAACCTGTCGAAGATGCCGCACCTGCTCGTGGCGGGCTCGACCGGTTCCGGCAAGTCCAGCTTCGTCAACTCGCTGCTGGTGTCGTTGCTGGCCCGGGCCACCCCGCAGGAGGTGCGGGCGATCCTCATCGACCCGAAGATGGTCGAGCTGACCCCCTACGAGGGGATTCCGCACCTGATCACGCCGATCATCACCCAGCCGAAGAAGGCGGCGGCCGCGCTGGCGTGGCTGGTCGAGGAGATGGACCAGCGCTACCAGGACATGCAGGCCAACCGGGTGCGGCACATCGACGACTTCAACGCGAAGGTCCGCTCCGGGGAGATCACCGCGCCGCCCGGCAGCGAACGCGAGTACCGGCCGTACCCCTACATCCTCGCGATCGTCGACGAGCTGGCGGACCTGATGATGACCGCGCCGCGCGACGTGGAGGACGCGGTCGTGCGGATCACGCAGAAGGCGCGCGCCGCCGGGATCCACCTGGTGCTGGCGACGCAGCGGCCGTCGGTGGACGTGGTGACCGGTCTGATCAAGACGAACGTGCCGTCGCGGCTGGCGTTCGCGACCTCCTCGCTGACCGATTCGCGCGTGATCCTGGACCAGCCGGGAGCGGAGAAGCTCATCGGCATGGGCGACGGGCTCTACCTGCCGATGGGGGCGTCGCGTCCGATCCGCGCGCAGGGCTCCTACGTCTCCGACGAGGAGATCAACCGCCTGGTGGCCTTCGCCAAGGACCAGGCGGAGCCGGACTACGCCGACGGCGTCACCACCGCCAAGGCGAGCGGGGAGGGCAAGCAGGTCGACTCGGACATCGGCGAGGACCTGGAGGTCCTGCTGCAGGCCGCGGAACTGGTGATCACCAGCCAGTTCGGGTCGACGTCGATGCTGCAGCGCAAGCTGCGGGTCGGGTTCTCCAAGGCGGGGAGGCTGATGGACCTGCTCGAATCGCGCGGTGTCGTCGCCCCTTCCGAGGGGTCGAAGGCGCGCGAGGTGCTGATCAAGCCGGAGGAGCTGGACAGCGCGTTGACCGCGATCCGCGGCGGCCCGGCCGAGGATTCCGGGGAGTGAACCGGAGGTCGGCCGGGCCCGCCGTGCGGTGGCCTCAGCGCGCGGTGAAGGTGACGGGATCGCCGGACTCGTCGACGGCCCGGAAGCCGACGATGCGGCCGTCGGCGTGCACCGGCCGGATGCGCGCCCGCTCGACGGCGTCCGATGTGGACGTGGCGACGTCGCCGAACTCCCGCACCGCCCAGTAGTAGACCTGCGCGGTGCCGTGGCACAGCGGGTTCACGCCGCACGTGCCGGTCATGTCCGCGCGGAAGTTCTCGTCGATGCGGGCGCGGTTGTCCTCGCTGAACCGCTGCTGCAGCTGGTAGTTGCGGTAGCCGAAGTCGTGGCGCCAGCAGCTGGCGGTGAAGTCGAAGCCCAGCGGCTCGTCGGGGGCCACCGAGCACCCGTCCGAGGACCAGTCGAGCTGGTCGGCGTGCGGAGCTCGTTCGTGCGCGGCGGCGAAGTCGTCGAGTCCGGTGTGGAACAGGTACTCGTCGGTGGCGGCCCGCAGCTGCGGCGGGTCGAGGGCGGCGGAGGCGACGGGGCCGGTGACGGGCAGGCTCGCGGCGGCGGCGACGGCGACCAGGCCGCGGCGGAGGCGTCCGCGCGTGCGGGTGCTTCGCTGAGTGGTCGTGATCACGGACGGTGTTATACCGCGTCGCGATCATGCTGTCTGCGTGTTCGCGGCCGAGATCGCCGGAACGCGGGATGCGCGGCCGCGTCGAGCTGGTCCGCCCGGGTGATCGCGCGGTTCCGCGCTCACCCGCCGTCGAGGTCGAGCAGCATGCGCGTGTTGCCGAGGGTGTTGGGCTTCACGTGGGCCAGGTCGAGGAATTCGGCCACGCCCTCGTCCTGGGAGCGGCGCATCTCGGCGAAGACCTCGGGGCTGACCGGGGCGCCCTCGATCGGCCGGAAGCCGTGCCGCGCGAAGAACGCGGTTTCGAAGGTGAGCACGAACAGGCGGGGGAGGCCGAGTTCCTCGGCCAGACCGATGAGCCGTCCGACGAGGTGGTGGCCCACGCCGTGCCCGCGGGCGGCGGGGCTCACCGCGACGGTGCGGATCTCCGCGAGGTCCTCCCAGAGCACGTGCAGGGCACCGCAGCCGAGGAGGGCGTCGCCGCGCTCGGCGACCCAGAACTCCTGGACGTCCTCGTAGAGGGTGACGAGCTCCTTGGCGAGCAGGACGCGACCGGCGTAGGAGTCGACGAGGTCCTTGATCCCGGGGACGTCGTGGATCCGCGCACGCCGGATGTTTATGTCTGACCCTGCATAGTCATTCATGCGCTCATCGTAGACCTCGCGTCGAGCCTCCTCCCGGCGCGTCCCGGCACGCGCTCCGGCGCGGGGGTCTCGGTGCGCGTCCCGACGCGCGGGCGGCCCCGTGCGGATGTGGCCCGGTGCGCGCGCTCCGGGGCCTTCGGAGGTGGCAGGGGTGCGCCTGCCGCGCGGCCGCTACGCCGCGTCGAGTTCGAGCAGCATGCGCGTGTTGCCCAGCGTGTTGGGCTTGACGCGGGTGAGGTCGAGGTACTGCGCCACGCCTTCCGAGTGTGCGGGCTCCGTGGCGCCGTCGGCGGGCAGCGGCGTTTCGCGCACGGACTGGAAGCCGTGCCGGCCGAAGAACCGGGTCTCGAAGGTGAGGGCGAACAGCCAGCGCAGGCCCCGTCCGCGGGCGCGCTGCAGCAGCAGGTCCAGCAGCGCGCGCCCGATGCCGGCGCCGCGGTGCTGCGGGTCGACCGCCACCGTGCGGATCTCGCCGAGCTCGGGTCGGAGCACGTGCAGCGCGCCGCAGCCGACGAGGGTGCCGCGGAGCTCGGCCACGGAGAACTCCCCGAGGTTCTCGTGCAGCGTGGCCAGGTCCGCGCCGAGGACGGCCGTGCCGGCGTAGTGGTCGACGAGCCCCTTCACGGCCTCGACGTCAGCCGCTCGCGCTGGCCGCACCTGTACCGATTCATTCACGTTTTTCCAGGGTAACGTGCCGAATGGCGGGCGATGCGGGTGGTCGGAACTGCGGCGGCGGGCCCCGCGCCCGGCAGCGGCGCGGTCCGAGGAGGACCCCCGACGTGGACGCTCCGGGACCCGTGCTCGATCCTGGGAGGGTCGCCGATGGGCGAAGTGTCACGCTGCCGCGTGATCGCCGGCGACGCGGCGTGATCACGGAAGGGCGAGCGGCACCCGTCGGAGCACGAGTGGTGACCGCGGTCCCAAGAGCACGGTTCGGGGAGTGACGATGACGGCCGACCGCGCGGCATCCGACCCAGCAGCCGGAGGGGCTGGTGGGTCCGGGGCGTCTCCCGTGCCGCTGCTCAACATCGCCAACGTGCTGACCGTGGTGCGGCTCGTGCTCGTGCCGGTGTTCCTCCTCGCGCTGTTCTGGGCGGGCGGGCACGACGCGCTCTGGCGCGTCGTGGCCACTGCCGTGTTCGTGCTCGCCGCGATCACCGACCGCGTCGACGGCGACCTCGCCCGCAGGCGGGGGCTGGTCACCGACTTCGGCAAAGTGGTCGACCCCATCGCGGACAAGGCGCTGACCGGCTCCGCCCTGCTCGGGCTCAGCGTGCTCGGCGAGCTGTGGTGGTGGGCCACCGCGGTGATCATCGGGCGCGAGGCGCTGGTCACGGTCCTGCGCTTCTGGGTCATCCGGCACGGTGTGATCCCCGCCAGCCGGGGTGGCAAGCTCAAGACGCTGCTGCAGACCGTCGCGATCGTGCTCTACCTGGTCCCCGTGGACGCGCTGGACCCCGCGCGCTGGGCGCTGCTCGCGGCCGCGTTGCTGGTGACCGTCGGCACGGGCGTCGACTACGCCGTGCAGGCGGTGCGCCTCCGCGCCGCGAGCCGGCGGGGCGGGGAGGGCCGATGAGCCCGGAGGCCCTCGGGCTCGACCCCGCAGCGGTGGCGCGCGTGCTCGACCGGTTGCGCGCGCGGGGCGAGACGGCGGCCACCGCCGAGTCGCTCACCGCGGGACTGGTGACCGCGGCGCTGACCGGCGTCGCCGGTGCGAGCGAGGTCGTCCGCGGTGGACTCGTGGTCTACGCGACGGACCTGAAGGCCGAGCTCGCCGAGGTCGACCGCGCGGTGCTCGACGAGCACGGCGCGGTGCACCCGCAGGTGGCCCGGATGCTCGCGGCGGGAGCGCGCCGTCGCTGCGCAGCGGACTGGGGAGTGGGGCTGACCGGGGTGGCCGGCCCGAGCGAGCAGGACGGCGTCCCGCCGGGCACGGTGCACGTCGGCGTGGCAGGTCCGGACACGAGCGCGGTGCGCAGCGTCCGCCTGCCGGGAGATCGGCACGAGGTCCGCGCTGCCGCCGTTCGGGTGGCGTTGGAACAGCTGGACCGGTCGGTGCGTTCTACCCAGTAGTGTGGGCGGGACGGGGCACCGCCTCCGCCGCCGTGCCGAGGTGGTGGGGCCTGCCGAGGTGGTGCCGTGCGGAGTCGACCGACGCCGCAGCGAGGATCGCGAGACGGAAGGGTTGTGCACGCGTGCGAGTCGTTCGCCCTCGGCGGACTTGGCTTGGATCGTTCTCGTTAAGGCCGCTGGATGAGTAACGTAGGGTGCGTTCACACGTCGCGACGGAGGCGACGGACGAAGGGAGGCGCGCGATGACCGTGATGTTGCGGGAAGCGGTCGGAGAACGGCTGCGCCGCGCCAGGGCCGCTCAGTCCCGCACCCTGCGGGACGTCTCGCACGCGGCTCGGGTGAGCCTCGGCTATCTCTCCGAGGTGGAGCGAGGACGCAAGGAAGCCTCCAGCGAGCTGCTCGCGTCCATCTGCGACGCGCTGGACCTCCCACTTCCGGAACTCCTGGTGACCGTCGCCGGCGATCTGGACAAGGGCGTGGTCGCGCCGGAGGTCGTCGGCCAGGGCGCCACCGGGGGCGACCAGCTCGTGCCGAGCCTGCTCGGTGCGCAGCTGCCCGAGGGGGAGCTGGCCGGTGCCGCCGCCCGGTCCGGAGCGGCCGGTTCCGACTGGGCCGACGAGCTCGTCGATGCGGAGCCACGGGCCACCGCGGACGGGAGCGCCGGAGACCTGTACCTCCAGTCGATGCTCAGCCACCGCATCGACGCACCGGTGCGCAAGGACGTCGTCGTCGCCGCCTGAGCGGCGGCACCCGGCGCGGGGCGCGCTGCGTCCCGCGCCGGGAAGCGCCCGTGCCGGGCGTGCGTTCCGCCCGGGGCGGTTCCTGCGGGGAGTTCGGCGGGCCTTCGCGCTGCGGGCTGTCGCTCCGCGGTGCGGGGCTGTCGCACTGACGAGCGAAACGAGGCCCCTGCGGGCGCGCAGTGGTGATCCTCGTTAAGCTCGCGGCAAATTTCCGAAGATCTTCCCGGCTCGGTGGAAGCGGTGGCGGTCACCTGACACGATGGACACGTGGGGCAGCCCACGTGCACGGGGTCGTGCTGTGGTCCGGCGACGGCAGCCGAGCAGGGGACAGAAGGCAGGCGGAGGAGATGGCCAACCCGTTCGTGAAGTTCTGGAAGTACCTGATGGCGTCGTTCTCGTCGAAGGTCGACGAGCACGCCGATCCGAAGGTGCAGATCCAGCAGGCCATCGAGGAACTGCAGCGGCAGCACCAGGACCTCTCGCAGCAGGCCGCCTCGGTCATCGGCAACCAGCGGCAGCTGGAGATGAAGCTCAACCGCCAGCTCGGCGAGGTGGAGAAGCTCCAGTCCTCGGCCAAGCAGGCGCTGCAGATGGCCGAGGACGCCCGGGCGCAGGGCGACGAGGAGCAGGCGCAGAAGTACGAGCAGAGCGCGCAGCAGTTCGCGAGCCAGCTGGTCAGCGCCGAGCAGAGCGTCGAGGACCTCAAGTCGATGCACGACCAGGCCCTGCAGGCCGCCGAGCAGGCCAAGCAGGCCGTGGAGCGCAACTCCCAGCAGCTGCAGCAGAAGATCGCCGAGCGGACGAAGCTGCTCAGCCAGCTGGAGCAGGCCAAGATGCAGGAGCAGGTCTCGTCCTCGCTCAAGCAGATGAACAACATGAACACCGCGGACAGCAGCACGCCGACGCTCGACGAGGTGCGGGACAAGATCGAGAACCGCTACAGCACCGCCCTCGGTGAGGCCGAGCTGGCGCAGAACAGCGTCGAGGGCCGGATGGCCGAAGTCGAGCAGGCCTCGATCGACGCGGCGGGGGCGAACCGGCTCAACCAGCTGCGCGCCTCGCTGGGCAGCAGCGGGACGAAGGACCAGCAGCAGGTCACCGGTGGCGCGAGCGGCGCTGCGGACGAGCCGGCGGCGCAGCCGCAGCAGCGGCAGAACCCGCAGGCCGACCAGGCCTGAGGGGAGTCGTCGTGGGCCGGGGTAAGCGCGAGCTGGTCGAGTGGGGGTTCTCCACGGCCACCCGCGTCGGCCAGGAGGTGCTGCCCGAGGTGCGCAAGCGGGTCGCGCGGTGGCGCGACCCCCGCGCGCGCTTGCTGCGCAAGCGCCGCTGGGCCAAGCGCACGGCCACCGGTGGCGGTCTCGCGACGGGTGTGTTCGGCGCGGGCGCGGTCGGTTCGGGGATGGCCGACTTCGTCCCGGCCCTCCTGCAGTACTCCGCGGCCACGGGTTTCGGCGGTCTGGCCGTGCTCAGCGGCGCCGGTGCCGTGGGGGCGGGCCTGCGCTACCGCAGGCTCAAGCGCGAGCCGCTGCCCGAGGCCGCGCCGGAGCCGGTGGAGCTGCCACCGAGCGACTCCGCGGCGCGGGAGCCGATGCGCCGGCTGCGCGACGCGGAGCAGAGCCTGCACCAGGCCTTGGAGCGGTTGCGCGGGGCCGCTGTCGTCTCCGACAGCGTCGCGGTCACCGAGGCGCGGGGCACGGCGGACGCCACGGCCCGGGAGTTGCGGCACGGTGCGGACCGGCTCGTCGCCGTGGAGGCCGCGCGCGAGCACGTCCCGGACGAGCAGCGGGCGCAGCTGGACGAGGACGTGCGGCGGCTGCGCGGCGAACTGGACGAGGGCGTCGAGGAGTACGGCAAGCTCGTGGCCGCGGCCGGGCGCGCGGTCGCGGCCAGCGACGCGCCGGAGCAGCGGGACCTGCTGCAGGACGCCACCGACCGGTTGGCCGGTCTCGCCGCGGGGTTGCGCGAGGTCCTCGGCGATGCGGGCGCGGGAGGAACCGCGCCGCCGCTGGAGCGTCCCCCGCGGGGGGAGCCGCTGGAGCGGCCCTCGCAGGAGGACGAGTCCCGCTGAGTCGCCGCAGGGGCTCCGGCACCAGGGCCCCGGCATTCGGAGGCCGACGCGCTCGGTCACTCGTCGTAAACCAGTGTGGTTCTCCTCGCCTACCTCAATGGCTTGATTGTGTGAGCTGATCGAGTAATCTCCCCGATGTCGCTACTAGGCGTGACAGCTCGTCGTTCTGATGCCTGGAATGTGTCGGGGGAGGCAACGTGGCGTTGTGGACCGTGCACGGCAACGGTCGGCGCCCGCTGCGCGATGCTGTCGTCGCTACCGAGGAGCGGCTGAGCTGGCC
This sequence comes from Salinifilum aidingensis, assembly GCF_054782015.1. Lineage (NCBI taxonomy): Bacteria > Bacillati > Actinomycetota > Actinomycetes > Pseudonocardiales > Pseudonocardiaceae > Salinifilum > Salinifilum aidingensis. The sequence goes on from NZ_BAAGTH010000013.1 coordinate 141,448, forward strand.
GGTCACGATCGGTTTCGGGATCCAGCACGCGGTGGTGATGTTCGGCAGCACGATGCTGGTGCCGCTGCTGACGGGCTTTCCCGCGTCCACCGCGCTGCTGTTCTCCGGACTGGGCACGCTGCTGTTCCTGGTCCTCACGCGCTACCGCGTGCCCGCCTACCTCGGTGCCTCGCTGGCGTTCGTCGTGCCGCTGAACGCTGCGGTGGAGCACGGGCGGGCCAGTCCGGCGGCGCTGCTCGGCGGCATCGTGACGGTGGGGCTGGCCGTGGTCGCCGTGGGCGTGGCCGTGAAGGCGCTCGGGGTGCGCCTGCTCGAAGCCGCCCTGCCACCGGTGATCACGGGGACCGTGGTGCTCATGTTCGGGGCCAGCCTCGCCCCCCGCGCGGTCTCCGCGTTCGACGGCCGCGCCGCTCCGGGAGTGGTCACCGTGGGCACCATCCTGCTCGTCACCGCGTGCAGCCGGGGCGTGCTGCTCCGCAGCGGCGTGCTGCTCGGCGTCGCGGCGGGCTGGGCCCACGGCGCGCTCACCGGAGCGGTCCCGGCCGAGCGGGCGGCGCGGCTGGACGCGGCGCCCTGGGTGGGGCTGCCGGAGTTCGTCGCGCCGGAGATCCACCTGACGGTGATGCCCTACCTGCTGCCGCTGGTGATCGTCCTCGTCGCCGAGCACGTCGCGCACATCAAGGCGGTCGCGGTCAGCAGCGACCGGGACCTCGACCCGCACATCGGCAACGCGCTCATCGGGGGCGGGGCGGCCACGGCGCTCTCCGCCGCGGGCGGTGGTGCCGCGCTGAGCAACTCCGGGCCGAACGTGGGGCTCATGGCGGCCACGCGCGTCTACTCCACGGCCGCGTGCTTCGCCGCGGCCGTCGTGGCGGTGCTCGTGTCGTTCTGCCCGAAGGTCAGCGCGCTGCTGAACACGATCCCGCCCGGCGTGGTGGGAGGCGTGCTGCTCGCGCTGGGCGGTCTGCTGGCGCTGGTCGGGGTGCGGGTGCTCGCCGAGTCCGGAGCGGACCTGGCCGATCCGGTGAACCTCCTCGTGCTCGGGACGGCGCTGCTCGCCGCGGTGGGCGACCTGACGCTGTCGCTCGGCGGGCTGCGCATCCCCGGACTGGTGTGGGGCTCGGTCGGCATCGTCGTGCTCTACCCGCTGCTGCGCCGGATCGCCGACCTGCGCGGCTGAGCCGCACCGCCCCCTCGGCGCCCCGGCACGTCAGACCTCGAGGTCCTCCTCGTCGGGTTCGTCGTCCTCCGGCGCGGCCTCGGAAGCGGGCCGGCCGCCGGCGCGCAGGGTCCGGGCGAGCAGCAGGTTGAAGCCCAGCGCGATCTCCCGGGCCCCGGGGGTGTCCCAGCGGTGGATCGGCACGCAGGCGCCCTGGGTCTGCTGCACGGCGAGCCGGTCCGGCAGCGACACCGGCATGACGAGCGGGCCGAAGATCTCGCGCAGCTCCTCCACGCGGAACTGGTGCTCCTGCGAGCGCGCGCGGATCCGGTTGACCACGACCCCGAGCGGCTGCAGGTCCGGGTTGCGCGCCTCCCGCTCGGCCTGCACCGCTTCGAAGGCGCGCTGGACCCCGGACACGGCGAAGATGGTCGGTTCGGTGACGAGCAGCGCGCGGTCGGCGGCGACGAGCGCCGCGCGGGTCGTCCGCTCCAGCGAGGGAGGGCAGTCCACCAGGACGAGCTGGTAGGGCGGTTCGTCCTGCTCGGCGGCCAGCGCCGACAGCGCCGCGGTCAGCCCGGTGAGGTGCGCGCCGCCGTCGCCGTCGTGCTGCGCGCCGCCCTCGGAGCCGACGAGGACGTCGACGTCCTCGTCCCACGAGGTCGGGCTGATCGCGGCGCGCAACGTCGCCGCGCCGGGATCGGCGAGGACGTCGCGGAGGTCGGCCTCGGTCTCCCCGGGTTCCAGGCACGCCGTCGCGTTGCACTGCGGGTCGAGGTCCACCACGAGGGTGCGCACACCGCGGCGCATCGCGGCCGAAGCCAGTCCGAGCGTCACGGTCGTCTTGCCTACGCCGCCTTTGAGGCTGAGCACTGCCACCGTCTGCACGGTTCCGCAGCCTACGGGCCGCTCGGGAGTGTTGGGCAGGCGTCGTGATCGCACCGGCACGCCGCCGCCAGGTGCGCTGCGGGCTCGGATTACGCTCGGGCCATGCGATCCGACGCAGTCCACCGCGTGCTGGAAGACGAACTCGCCGAGGCGCGGCACCGCAGGGGAGGTGACCCGCCCCAAGTGCTCGACGTCGGTGGTGGCAGCGGCGTGTGGGCCGTGCCGCTCGCAGCGACGGGCTGCGTGGTCACGGTCGTCGACCCCAGCCCGAACGCGCTGGCGATGCTGCAGCGCCGCGCGGCGGAGGCGGGCGTCTCCGAGTGGATCAACCCGGTGCAGGGGGACACCGATGCGCTGGAGAACCCGCCCCTGCAGGGCGGGGCGGACCTCGTGCTCGGCCACGGGCTGCTGGAGTACGTCGACGACGTGGCTGCTTCGCTGCGCACCATGATCGCGGCGACCGCGCCCGCGGGTGCGGTGTCGGTCCTCGTCGCCAACCGGTACGCGGCCGTGCTGGGGCGCGCTCTCGCGGGGCGCCTGCCGGACGCGCTGAGCCTGTACCGCAATGCCGACGGACGGGTGCCGGACTCGGCCGAGCCGCTGCAGCGGCGGTTCGACACGGAGAGCCTCACCGCGGCGCTGACGGAGTCGGGGCTGGACGTGGAGCTGATCCAGGGGCAGGGCGTGCTCAGCGACCTGGTCCCGGGTTCCACCGTTGAGACCAACCCGAAGGCGCTCGAGGCGCTGCTGGAGCTGGAGCGCGCGTCCTCGGCGCAGCCCCCGTTGCGGGACATCGCGACCCGGTTGCACGGCATCGGACGCGTGGTCGGCTGATCCCGGGCATCCCCCGGTTGCGCTGGCGTACCGCCGCGATGGCAAGATCATTGCCCCGAGGGGATGATGTCGGCAACCTCGCACCGCCTCGGCACCGGGACCGGGTAGTCGTCGCGTCGCGGGCACCGTATCCTCGTAAATGACGCCCCCAAGCGTTCGCCGGACCGGCTCGCACCCAGCTGGTGGTGCGGGTTACCGGCGCCACCGACAGACCTGTGCCGGAGGAGGAGCCATGCCACTCTCCGAGCACGAGCAGCGAATGCTCGACCAGATCGAGCGCGCGCTCTACGCCGAAGACCCGAAGTTCGCGTCCACCGTCCGTGGACGAGTGCACCGGCCGTCCCGCCGGCGCCGCCTGCAGGGCGGCGTCGTGTTCGCGCTCGGCCTGGTGCTGCTGGTGGTCGGTGTCGTGATACCGGTCAAACCGGCAGACATCCCCGTCGTGAGCGTGGTCGGCTTCCTCGTGATGTTCGCCGGAGCGGTGTTCGCCTTCACCGCCATGCGCGGTGGTGGCGACGAGGAGAACGGCGCACAGGGAACAGGTGAGCGAGAGGGCGGGGGTGGACGAAAAAAACGTGAGCCACGTGCTCGCGGTTCGCTCTCGCAGCGGATGGAGGACCGCCTCCGACGGCGGTTCGAGCAGTAGGGCCCCGGCGGCAGCAGGAACCCCGACGACAGCAGAGCCCCGGTGACAGCGGAGTCCCGGTAGCGCCGTCCTCGCCGGCCGCGCCGAGTCGCGGCCGGCGAATTCGTGCGCGCGGCGAGCGCTCCAGCACCGCGGGAGGCCGGCACCGCGGGAGGCCGGCACCGCGGGAGGCCGGCACCGCGGGAGGCCGGCACCGCGGGAGGGATCAGCGCCGGGGGAGGAGACCGCGCCGTCCCACCAGCACCGACCGGGGGAACAGCCGCCGGTGCCACGGCAGCGGTGCGGCCCGGTGCAGCCCGTCGAGGACCGCGTCCACCGCGGTCCGCAGCTCGTCCGGGGCGGGCTGCGGCACGGCGGGCGTTCCGGCCGGGGCGTACCAGGCGTGCTCGGTGACGTGGACCAGCTGCCGCAGCGCGCGCCGGCTCGGCTCGTCGAGCCCGTGCTGCTCGGCGAGCCGAGCCGCGGCCGTCCGCGCCGTCTCCGAGGAACCGAGCACCGACCCGCGGTCGGCGAACGCGTCCTCCACCTCGCGCCACGCCTGCCCCGCGGCCTCGGCACCGCCAGCTGCGGCGTCGCGGCGCCGCCGCTCCCGCCGCAACCGCCGCACCCCGGCGGGAACGCCGCACGCGGCAGCGGCGAGCACGAGCACGCTGGCGAGCACCGCAGGCCAGGCGGGCGCGTCGCCGCGCCCTCCCGCGGCGTCCGGCTGCGGAGGCTCGGGGCGGTCCTGGGGCGCGGGGGTGCCGGTCTCCTCCGGTGGGGGGGAGTCCTCCCCGCTCGGCGGGGTGCCGTCCGGCGGGGGCGGCGGCTGCTGGTCGAGGTACTGCGGCACGTCGGTGCGCCCGTCGTCCAGCGGTGTCGGGTCGAACGTCTGCCACCCCCAGCCGGGGAAGTAGGCCTCCACCCAGGCGTGCGCGTCCTGCGTGGTGATGCTGCGCTCACCCTCCCCGTTCGGCGTTCCGGGGGTGAAGCCGACGGCGACGCGCGACGGGATGCCCACTTCCCGCAGCATCGCCGCCATCCCGGAGGCGTACTGCTCGCAGTAGCCGCGCCGGTTGCGGAACAGGAACTCGCTCAGGCCGTCGGTCCCGGAGGCCGGTCCGGTGCTCTCGTCGTAGGTGAAGCCGTTCCGCGAGTCGGTGAAGAACCGGTTGAGCGCGACCGCGCGGTCGAAGTCGGTGGGCGCGTCGGCGGTGATCCGCCGGGCGAGGTCGCCCGCCCGGCGCGGGATCCCGCGCGTGTCCAGGTACGCGGGCGCGACCGCCACCGGGCCGTCGGCGTTGCGCAGGTCCTCGGCGCTGGGAGCGGGCAGCACCATCCGCTCGGTGTAGGCCTGGCTGTCCTGCTTGCGCTGGGTGAACACGATCCCGGCGGCGGGGTCGTAGCGCCACCCGGGCCCCATGCCGGACACGCCGGTGGGGGTGCCGAAGACCGGCAGCCACGGGTCGCGGTAGCTGACCGGCTGGATCCGCACCCGGGCCCGCTCGCCCTCGGTGATCGAGGTGCCCTCGGGCGTCGGCAGCTGCGGGCCGGCCGGGACGCCGCGGGTGAGCCCCGCCAGCGACCAGCCCCGGCGCGGGTCGAAGTTGCGCAGCGTCATCGCGCGCAGGTACGTGCCCTCCGGAAGTCCGCGCACGCGGAACAGCTCGGTCGGGTCGTCCTGGGTGAGCTGGCCGCGCAGCGAGGTGAACGGGCGCAGCCCGATGCCCTCGGTGCGGGTCGTGCTGTTGGGGCCACCGACGGGGAACCGGCCCTGCGTGCCCACTCCGGTGAACACCACGCCGCTGAGGAGGCCGAGGACGGCGGCGATCGCCACCGCGCTCAGCCCGGCGGGGCCGAGCAGGCCGCGGAGCACGCGACCGGGGCGCTCCCGCGCGCGCCAGTGGTGCTGCCGCGGGTCGGCGGTGAGCAGCAGGGAGAACCCCGCGGCGGCCAGCGCGAAGGTCCACCACGGCAGCAGGTCGCCCGACAGCGCCGAGGGGATCGCGAACACGCACAGCAGCACCAGCCCGGCCACGGCCGCGGAACGGGCGGCGACGACGATCGCGTCCACCGCGACCGCCACGATCCCCAGGCTCAGGCACAGCAGGCAGCGCAGCGCGCGCTCCGCCGGGACCGGGGGTGTTCCGGTGCGCACCACCTCGCCCGCCCGGCCGAGCAGCTCCGCGAACTCGCCGAGGCTGTCCGCGGTGGGCACGAACCCGAGCAGCGCGCGGTCGGAGAACAGCGCGCTCAGCAGCAGCGCCAGCCCGACGAGCTGGGCGAGCACGACCAGCGCCGGGTGCCAGTGCAGGGCGCGGGCGAGCACGCCGACGAGCACGACGCCGAGCACGGTGCCGAACGCCGGGGCCACCCAGGAGACGTCGGCCAGCACACCGGCGAACGCCGCCGAGGCGCACAGCACGGCCGCCGCGCCGGCGAGCGCGGCCAGCAGCGACGTGTCCAGCCGCCACGAGCGCGGGTTCACAGCGTCACCCCTTCCGCGGCCTCGGCGCCCTCGGCCGAGCACAGCAGCTGCCACGCCGCCGCCACGGACGTGCCGGGCGTGGCGACCACCGCGGTCCAGCCGCTCGCCCGCAGCCGGTCCGCGGCGCGGTACGGATCGGCACCGCCGAACGGCTGCCCGGACCAGCGGCCCACGTCCAGCAGCAGCGCCAGGCTCTGCGTCCCCTCCGGGCGCAGCCGGCTGAGCTCGGCCACACCGGGGGCGGTGAGCTCGCCGAGCACGGCGATGAGCTCCTGCCCGTCACCGGGGTCGTCGGTGAAGCCGAGGTCGCGGTGCGCGCTGGTGCGCACCCCGGCCAGCGCGTCGAGGACGCGGTCGTCGCCGTTCGGTCCGGCGGCCGCGGTGTCCAGCTGCTGGTCGTCCTCGGTGATCAGCTGCACCGGGCGGCCCGAGGCGCGCAGGTGCAACCAGATGCTCGCGGCGGCCGAGACGGCCCACTCGACGCTCGACTCGGCGCCGCTGCCGCGGTGGGCGGGGCCCCGGCGGTCCAGCAGGACGGTGGTGCCGCCGTGCCAGGGGTGCTCGTCGACCCGCACCATCAGCTCCTGGCGGCGCGCCGTGGACTTCCAGTGCACCCGGCGCATGTCGTCGCCGCGGCGGTACTCGCGCACCATCGCGTCCTCCACGCCCTGCCCCGGGTGCGGGCGGCTGCGCCCGCGGGCTCCCTGGCCGTGGCCCGCGCCGGGCGACATCCCCCGCAGCGGCACGGTCCGCGGCAGCACCGTCAACCGCGAGGGCCCGGCGATCTCCTCGCGCGCCTCGGACATGCCGAGCGGGTCGGCCACGCGGGTGGTCAGCGGCCCCAACAGGTAGTGGCCCCGCAGCCGGGGGTGCACGGTGTAGTGCACCGCAGCGGGGGCGTGCCGGGGCAGCGCGTCCAGCCGGAAGTGGCTCGCCGCGGGCAGGCCGTGCGGGGTGTGGTCGGACAGGACCAGTCCGCCGGAGGGCAGGCGGCTGGTGGCGGTGATCTCCAGGCGCACCCGCACCGGCTGCCCCGCTTCCACCCGCGCCGGTGCGACCTCACGCCGGGCGCGCAGCGCGCGCCGGGTGCGCAGGGTCCACGTCGCGGCCAGCAGCGGGAGGGCGAGCACGAAGGCGGCCACGCGCAGCAGGTCGCGCTCGTCGAGCAGGAGCGCGCTCACCACCGCGGCCAGTCCGGCCGCCAGCAGGCAGCGCCCGCGGAGCGTCAGGCCCGACAGCATCAACGATCAGTCTCGCCCCTCATTCGGATCGCACGCGGTGGGATGGTGGTGACGCCGCCGGAGCCCGGCACGCGCACTCTATCCCGCGTTGCGCGGCACCGGGACATCCCGGAGCATCCGCCGCACCAGCTCCGCTGCCGACTTGCGCGCGGAGCGGGCCTCGCTGGTGAGGACGAGCCGGTGCGCCAGCACCGGCACGGCGATCTCGTGGAGGTCGTCGGGGATGACGTAGGAGCGCCCCGACAGGGCGGCGTGCGCGCGGGCGGCGCGCACGAGGTGCAGCGTGGCGCGGGGGGAGGCGCCCAGGCGCAGCTCGGAGAGCGACCGGGTGCCCGCGACGAGCTCGACGGCGTAGCGGCGCAGCTCGGTGCTGATGTGGATCACGCGCACGGCCCGCGCGAGCTCGTGCACCCGCTCGGCATCGGTCACCGGCGAGAGATCCTCGAGGGGCTGGTGGCCGGAGTGCTCGTCGACCATGGCCAGTTCCGCCTCGGCGGTCGGGTAGCCGACCGACACGCGGGCGGTGAACCGGTCGCGCTGGGCTTCGGGCAGCGCGTAGGTGCCTTCCAGCTCCACCGGGTTCTGCGTGGCCACCACCATGAACGGCGCGGCCAGCGGGTACGTCTGGCCGTCCACTGTGACCTGATCCTCCTCCATGCACTCCAGCAGCGCCGACTGGGTCTTGGGGGAGGCGCGGTTGATCTCGTCGCCGACGACGATGTTCGCGAAGACCGCACCCGGGTGGAACTCGAAGGAGTCCGAGTTGCGGTCGTAGACCGACACGCCGGTGACGTCGCTGGGGAGCAGGTCGGGTGTGAACTGGATGCGGCTGACCGAGCAGTCGATCGAGCGCGCCAGCGCCTTCGCCAGCGAGGTCTTGCCGACCCCGGGCACGTCCTCGATGAGCAGGTGTCCCTGGGAGAGCAGGGTGATCAGGGCGATGCGCACGACCTCGGGCTTGCCGACGACGACGCGTTCCACGTTCGCGGCGATGCGGTGGATCGTGTCGGCCAGGGCCGCCGCGTCCGGTTCGACGCCCCGGTCGGTGCGGCTGCTGCCGGTCCCGGTGGTGCTGCCGGACTCCGCGTTGTGCCCGGACCCGGCGAGGGGTTCGGTGCTCTCGCCGCGGGCGCGACCGCCGGAGGGCGCCGACTGCCCGCTCGTCTCGGCGAGACGGGAGGGGAACGGGTCGCGCATGGGTGGCCTCCAAGGACGGGTCGGACTCGGGCGGTCGTGCTCGGCGAGGGTGCTCGCGGCCGCGCTGGTGCACCGGGCGTGCTGCGTTGTGCTGTTGCTCGGCCGGTGACGCGGCGTCCCCGCCGTCCGCCGGCGACCGGTCCGAGGGCGACAGCCGAGCATAACCGCCGGAGGTGCCGCCCGGATCATGCCGTCGGCTCCGCGGGGGCGCGGCGCTCGGGTCCCGCGCCCGCGGTCGCGACGCGCCGGGCGGCGGAGCTCCCCACCGCCGCCCCGCTGTCTCCCACCTGCTTTCACCAGCACAAATGCCTCGAAGGAGTGCGCTCGTGCCGCGGTGTTTCGTGTTGACGGTGGAGCGAAGTGGGGTACTGTGGTGCGCAGTGGGGAGATCGAATCGCAGGCTGTCGGTTCACGGGGTGGGTGCCGGTTCACGAGGTTCCGGTCCAACCGGGAGTGATCGAGGTTCCCGCGGACGGTAGTCGGTGCGTCCGCCGTGCTCGGGTCGTCCGGGGCGCCCCGGGTGGTCGGCGCGTTCGTCCGGAGCGGTGCGGAGTGTCCTCACTGTGGGGAGGTGGCCCGGGATGTTCCTCGGAACCCACCACCCACGACTCGACGACAAGGGCCGGCTCACGCTGCCGGCGAAGTTCCGGGAAGCGCTCGCAGGGGGGTTGATGGTCACCAAGGGGCAGGACCACTGCCTGTTCGTGTTCCCCCGCGCGGAGTTCGAGCAGATGGCGCGCAAGCTCGCCGAGGCCCCGTTCACGAACGAGACCGTGCGGGCCTACCAGCGCTACCTGTTCGCCGGGACCGACGAGCAGCAGCCCGACGGGCAGGGCCGCATCTCCATCGCTGCGGAGCTGCGGCGCTACGCCGATCTCCACAAGGAGTGCGTGGTGATCGGCGCGATCAACCGCCTCGAGGTCTGGAACGCCGAGCGCTGGCAGTCCTACTTGGACGAGCACGAGGAGGCGTGCGCGCAGGCGCAGGAGGAGGTGTTGCCCGGCGTGTTCTGAGGCCGGGACTTCCGGCGCGGCGCCACCGTTTCGGGTGCCGTTAGGCCTCGGTCCGCTCGGTTATCGCACGCCTGACGCACCTTCCCCGGCGTCAGGACGCGACGAGCGGGCGGGGACCTGGCGGTATCCGTCACGCGAGGACGAGGGCGCCGGCACGCCATCGGCGTGCGCGCAGGTGGGAGGTTCCGCGTGCAGGCGTGTTCGGTGGGTTGCGCGGCTCCGGGTGCAGCGTCCCGCGAGCACGCCGCGGAGCACGTCCGGAAGTCGCGCCCGCCGCGCGGGAGCGCCGCGGCAGGGCGCGTCCGCGAGCCCGCGGGGGAGCGTCGCGGGCCGAGCCGAACAACAGCGCACCGCACCGGCGAGGGGCCGGCAGGTGCACCGCATTCCGGCGCACGGGAGAGAAGGGGGACAGCCGTGGCCGAACGACGAGACGAGGGGGGATCCGGCGCCTCTCCTGCGGACCGGCACGTTCCGGTCCTGCTGGAGCGCACGCTGGAACTCCTCGCGCCGGCGCTGCGGCGGGAGTCCGCCGTGGTCGTCGACGCGACCCTGGGCATGGGCGGGCACGCCCTGGCGCTGCTGCAGGCGCACCCCGGTGTCACGCTGCTCGGGCTGGACCGCGACCCGGCGGCGCTGCGGATGTCCGAGCAGCGGTTGCGCGGCTACGCCGACCGGACGCGCCTGGTGCACGCCCGCTACGACCGGCTGGCCGAGGTGCTCGCCGAGCACGAGGTGTCCACGGTGGACGCCGTCCTGTTCGACCTCGGCGTGTCCTCGCTGCAGCTCGACGAGGCCGAGCGGGGTTTCTCCTACGCCCAGGACGCGCCGCTGGACATGCGGATGGACACCACGGCTGAGCGCACCGCTGCGGAGGTGCTCAACACCTATTCCGCCGGGGAGCTCACCCGCGTGCTCAAGACCTACGGCGAGGAGAAGTTCGCCGCGCGCATCGCGCAGGCGATCGTGCGGGGGCGCGCCGAGGAGCCGTTCGAGCGCAGCGAGCGCCTCGTGCGGCTGATCTACGACGCCGTGCCCGCCGCAGCGCGCCGCACCGGTGGCCATCCGGCGAAGCGCACGTTCCAAGCGCTGCGCATCGAGGTCAACGGCGAGCTGGAGGTGCTGGCCGAGGCGCTGCCGGCGGCCGTGGACGCGCTGGCGCCGGGCGGTCGGATGGCAGTGCTGTCGTACCACTCGCTCGAGGACCGGGCGGTCAAGCGCGAGTTCGCCGAGCGCTCCCGGTCCCGCACGCCGGTGGACCTGCCCGTCGAATTACCGGGGCACGGCCCGGAGCTGCGGTTGCTGACCCGCGGCGCCGAGCAGGCCGGCGAGGAGGAGAGAGCGGCCAATCCACGAGCGGCGTCAGTGCGGCTCCGTGCTGTCGAGCGCATTCCGCCGGACGCCGACGACGCTACGGAGGCGTGATGACCGCACCGACGCGGAACAACCGGACCGGGCAGAAGCGCTCCCAGTCAGCCCGGAGCACCACCGAGGACACCGCTCCCCGCGAGGAGCGCCGGTCCCGCGCGAACGCGGGGCAGCGCACCTCGCGCCGCGGCGGGCGGAGCGCGCCCTCGGGGAAGGGGCGGGGAGCCAAGTCCGCGGAGCGGACGGCGCAGGGCACCAAGTCCGCGGGGCGGACGGGGCGGGGAGCCAAGTCCCGGCAGGCGGTGAAGGGGACGCCGCAGGGCGCGCAGCGGTCGGCGCGGTCCCAGCGCGCGGCCCCGCAGTCCTCCCCCGCGGTGCTGCGGCTGCGCAGCGCGGTTGACCGCATCCCGCTGGTGGGCGTGGTCATGACGCTGCTCGGCGTGGGGCTGGCCGCCACGCTGTGGTTGTCGATCGCCGCGGTCAGCGGCAGCTACCACCTGCAGCAGGGGCAAGCCGAGTTGAACTCGTTGAGCGAGCGCAAGGAGGAGCTGGTGCGCGAGGTCAACACGCTCAACTCGAGTCCGATGATCCAGCGCCGCGCCGAGCAGCAGGGCATGGTTCCCGGTCCGATGCCGGCGCACCTCGTGCAGCGCCCGGACGGTTCCGCGCAGGTGATCGGTGAGCCGGAGCAGGCGCAGGCCCCGGCACCGCCACCACCACCGCGCGAGCCCGCCGGTCAGCGGGGCGAGCAGAGCGGTCGCGGGGGCGGGCCGCAGTCCGATCAGGACGGTGGACGACCTGCGCAGGACGCGCCGGACCAGGCCGCCGGGCCCGCCGGCGACGGCCGGGGCGCCGACGGCGGGAACGCGCGGGGCGCTGCGCGGTCCGCCTCGGGTGCGCAGGAGACCCCCGGGACGCGTTCCGCGGGAGCTCCGTGATGGCGCGTGGCAGGCGGGGTTTCCCGCGGCGCAAGAAGTCCGGCCGGCCCGAGGTCGGGGGCAGCCGGCTGCGGCTGCGCACCGCGTCCGTGGTCATGGTGACGCTGCTCGCGCTCACCACGGTCAAGCTCGTGCACGTGCAGGCCTTCGAGGCCAGCGCGCTGTCCGAGCAGGCCGAGCAGCAGCGGGTCAGCAAGCAGGACGTCCCGGCCGAGCGCGGCACGATCAGCGACCGCCACGGCGCGGTGCTGGCGTTCAGCGGGGAGAGCCAGCAGCTGTACGCGAATCCGCAGCAGCTGACCGAGACGCTGCGCGAGGAGCGCGCCAAGGACCCGTCCTCGCCCACGCCGAAGCAGTACAAGGACGAGATCGCGCGGTTCGTCGCGAAGGTGACCGGCGGCCGGATCCCGGTGAAGGAAGTGCGCACGGCGCTGTTCAACGACGACCAGTTCACCTACTTCGGCACGCCGATCGACTCCGGCCAGGCCCGCAAGATCACCGAGGAGTACCCGCAGATCGGCTCGGAGTACCGGGCTTCGCGGGAGTACCCGGCGGGCAGCGTGGCCGGGGACATCATCGGTGGCGCGAACTGGCGCATGGACGAGCGCAAGATCCGCGGGCTGATCGGGTTGGAGATGTCCCTGGACGACGAGCTCGCGGGCAAGAACGGGGTGCAGATCGCCGACACCGCGCGCGGCACGTCGGACGTGGTCATCCCGGGGACCCAGGAGTTGGAACCCGCGGTTCCGGGGTCGGACTTCCGGCTCACGATCGACGCGGACCTGCAGTTCATGGTGCAGCGCAAGCTCGCGGACTACGCGCGGCGGGTGCAGGCCGAGAGCGGCAGCGCGGTGGTGCTGGACGCCGAGACGGGGCAGGTGCGCGCGCTGGCCAACGACCGCACCTTCGATCCGAGCTCGAACGACTGGGGCGGGGACGGCCTGGGCAATCCGGCGGTGAGCTCGCCGTTCGAGCCGGGATCGGTGAACAAGGTGATCACGGCGGCGGCGGCGATCGAGAACGGCATCGTCCGCCCGAACCAGGTGCTGCAGGTGCCGGGGAAGATCAAGGTGGCGGACCGGACGATCGGCGATGCCTGGCAGCACGGCACGATTCCGCTGACGTTCACCGGTGTGCTCGGCAAGTCCTCCAACGTGGGCACGCTGCAGGTGGCGCAGGAGCTGGGGCCGGAGCGGTTCAACGAGATCGCCGAGAAGTTCGGGCTGGGGCAGAGCACCGGCATCGAACTGCCCGGCGAGTCCGCGGGCACGTACCCGGACCGCGAGGACTGGTCGGGCACCACGTTCGCCAACCTGCCGATCGGGCAGGGGCTGTCGATGACCGCGCTGCAGATGGCGAGCATGTACCAGGCGATCGCCAACGACGGGGTGCGCGTGCCGCCGCGCATCATCCGCTCCGAGGAGAAACCGGACGGCACGACGGTGCGGCACCAGCCGCCGGAGGGCGTGCGCGTGGTGAGCCCGCGGACGGCGAGCACCGTGCGGGACATGCTGCGCGCGGTCGTGCAGTCCCCGAACGAGGTGCAGGAGGGCACCGGGTCGGACGCGGCGCTGCCCGGCTACCAGGTCGCGGGCAAGACCGGCACCGCGCAGCAGGTCGACCCGGAGTGCGGCTGCTACAGCCAGTCGAAGCACTGGATCACGTTCGCGGGGATGCTCCCGGCGGACAACCCGCGGTACGTCATCGGGATCATGCTCGACAACCCGCGAGCGGGCGGCCACGCCTCGACGACGGCCGCGCCGCTGTTCCACGACATCGGCGCCTACCTGGTGCAGCGCCACCACCTGCCGCTGTCACCGCCGGCGCCGGAGCAGAAGCTGCGCGCGGACAAACCTCTGTGAGGCCCGGTCGCCGCGGCGGCGGGGCTCAGCCCTCGTCGCCGAGGTAGCGCGGTCGGCACATCGCGGGATCCGGCAGCCCGTGCTGCCGGCACCGTTCCCGGGTCCGCGACGCATCGGGGAAGGGACCCGGGTGGTGCAGCAGCGTGCCGTCCCCGGTGGACAGCTGGTTCACCGGGGCGTCGAGCTCGTGCTCGAGGCGCTGCTGCCGCTCGGCCAGGCGGTGGGCGGTCCCGCCGCCCGCCGCCTCGCTGTTCGTGATCGCGTTCAGCATCCGAGGACACGAACATTTTTGCCGCGCGCTCTTGCCGCGCCGGGTGCGCTCCTGGTTGTCTCGCCGTGCACAACGGGTCCGCCGGAAGCAACGGAGAGGCAACGGATGAGCACCTCGCGGCGCAGCGCGGAATGGTTCGGCGCGTTCGGACGTGCCGGGATGCACGCGCGGTCGTGGTTGAAGAACCAGGGCCACACCGACGACGTCTTCGACGGCCGCCCGGTCATCGGCATCGCCACCACCTGGTCCGAACTCGCGCCGTGCAACGCGCACCAGCAGCGCATCGCCGAGTCCGTCAAGCAGGGCGTGTGGCAGGCCGGCGGGTTCCCCCTCGAGTTCCCGAACATGGCCCTCGGCGAGACGCTCATGCGTCCCACCGCGATGCTCTACCGCAACCTGCTGGCCATGCAGGCCGAGGAGACCATCCGCGCCAACCCGCTCGACGGTCTGGTGCTGCTGTCCGGTTGCGACAAGACCACTCCCGGGCTGCTCATGGGTGCGGCCAGCGTCGACCTGCCCACGGTCGTGCTCACCGGCGGGCCGATGCTCAACGGCAAGTACCGCGGTGGCGAGATCGGCTCCGGAACGGCCGTGTGGCAGGCGGAGAACGACCTCATCGCCGGGCGGATCACCCAGCAGGAGTGCTACTTCCTCGAGGGGTGCATGTCCCGCTCCAACGGGCACTGCATGACCATGGGGACCGCCTCGACCATGGCGAGCATCGTCGAAGCGCTCGGCATGCAGCTGCCCGGCGCCGCGGCCTGGCCCGCCGTCGACGCGCGCCGCTACGCCACGGCCCGGCGCACCGGCCAGCGCATCGTCGACGCGGTCGACGAGGACCTCAAGCCCTCCGACCTGCTGACCCGCAGCGCCTTCGACAACGCCGTCCGCGTCAACGCCGCGATCGGCGGCTCCACCAACGCGGTCATCCACCTCATCGCCATCGCGCACCGCGTCGGCGTCGACCTCGGCGTCGACGACTTCGACCGCCTCGCCCGCGAGGTGCCCACCCTGGTGAACCTCATGCCCAGCGGCGAGCACCTCATGGAGGACTTCTGCTACGCGGGCGGCGTGCCCGCGGTCATGCGGGAGATCGAGGACCTGCTCGACACCGGGGCGCGCACGGTGACCGGAGCGACGATCGCCGAGAACATCGCCGACGCCGAGGTCCACGACCGCCGGGTGATCACCTCGCGCTCCGAGCCGTTCCAGCCGGAGGGCTCCGGCACGGCCGTGCTGCGCGGCAGCCTCGCCCCGGACGGCGCGGTGGTCAAGCAGTCCGCCGCCTCGCCGCGGTTGCTGAAGCACGAGGGCGCGGCCCTCGTCTTCGACGACGTCGACGACTACTACGCCGTCTGCCGCGACGACGACCTGGACGTGGACGAGAACAGCGTGCTCGTCGTGCGCAACCTCGGGCCGAAGGGATTCCCCGGCATGCCCGAGCTCGCCAACGTCCCGGTGCCGAAGAAGGTGCAGGACCGCGGGTTCGACGACATCGTGCGGATCTCCGACGGGCGCATGAGCGGGACCGCCTACGGCACCGTCCTCCTGCACGTCACGCCCGAGTCCGCAGCGGGCGGTCCGCTGGCGTTCGTCCGCACCGGTGATCGGGTCGTCATCGACGTGCCGGGCCGCACGCTCGACCTCGACGTCCCCGCCGAGGAGCTCGAGCGGCGGCGGGCCGCGTGGCGCGCTCCGGAGAACCCCTACCCCCGCGGTTACCAGCGGCTGTACTGGGACCACGTGATGCAGGCCTCCGACGGCGCCGACCTGGACTTCCTGCTCGGCGGGTCCGGCAGCTACGTCCCCCGCGACGGGCACTGAGGCGGCACCTCGCTCGGGTGATCCCCGGTGACTTCTGCGGTGACCTTGCGCAGGTGCTGCCGAGGTCGACCGGTAGTCTTCCCAGACGTGCCATCCCCGGTCGCGACAGCCCCGCCCAGGCCCCGTCACGTCGTCCCCGTCGACGTCTCGGCCCTCGCCGAGACCGTCGGCGCGCGCCTCGTCCCGCCCGAGGGCGGCCCGGCCGGAACCGCGCGCGCCGTCACCGGGGCGACCCTGCGCGCCCAGCACGTGCAGGGCGGCGATCTCTTCGCCGCCCTGCCCGGCTCCCGCGCGCACGGGGCGGACTTCCTCGCCGACGCCGTGCGGGCCGGCGCCGCGGCGGTGCTCACCGATCCGGCCGGCGCCGAACGCGCCCGCGGCAGCGACGCGGTGCGCTCGGGCGAGGTCGCGCTGCTGGTGCACGAGGACCCGCGCGGCGTGCTGGGACGCGCCGCTTCCGCCGTCTACGGCGACCCCTCGCACCGGCTGAGCGTGGTCGGTGTCACCGGAACGTCCGGCAAGACCACGACGACATACCTCGTGGAGTCCGTGCTGCGGGCGGCCGGGCACACCACGGGGCTCGTGGGCACCGTGGAGACCCGGGTCGCAGGCGAGCGGTTGGACAGCGCGCTGACCACGCCGGAAGCACCGGACCTGCAGGCGCTGCTCGCCGTCATGGTCGAACGCGGGGTGACACACGTGCCGATGGAGGTCTCCAGCCACGCGCTGGCTCTCGGCCGCGTGGACGGAACGCGCTTCGCCGTCGGCGCGTTCACCAACCTCTCCCAGGACCACCTGGACTTCCACCGCGACATGGAGGACTACTTCGCCGCGAAGGCGCTGCTGTTCGACGGCCGCGCCGCCCGCGAGGTGGTCGCGGTGGACACCGGGTGGGGCCGCAGGCTCGTCGGGCCGGAGACCACCACCGTCACCGCGCGGGCCGCGGAGGGGCCGGAGGACGACGGCCGGACGGCCGACTCCCCGGAGGGCTCCGCCCCGCGGGCCACGTGGTCGGTCTCCGACGTGACCGCCTACCCCACCGGGGAGCAGACCTTCACCGCGCACCACCGCGCGGGCCGCTCCCTGGCGGTGCGCCTGCGGCTGCCGGGGACGTTCAACATCGCCAACGCCGTGCTGGCCGTGGCGGTGGTGGACGCGCTCGGCGTGCCGTCCGAAGCGGTCGCCCGCGGGCTGGCCGAGGTCGACGTGCCCGGCCGGATGGAGCGTGTCGCGGTCGGGCAGGACTTCACCGCGGTGGTGGACTACTCGCACAAGCCCGGTGCCGTGGCCGCCGTGCTCGAAGCCGCGCGGGCGCAAGTGGCCGGGCGCGTGCTCGTCGTGCTCGGCTCGGGCGGCGACCGGGACACCGCGAAGCGGCCGCTGATGGGCGAGGCGGCGGCGCGGCGGGCCGATGTGCTCGTGGTGACCGACGACAACCCCCGGGGGGAGGACCCGGCCGCGATCCGCCGCGCGGTGATCGACGGGGCGCACGCGGTGCCGCGGGCCGAACGTGGTGAAGTGTGGGAGATCGGTGACCGGCGCGCGGCGATCGCCGAGGCGGTCGAGCGCGCCGCGGCCGGCGACATCGTGGTCGTCGCCGGCAAGGGACACGAGACGGGGCAGGAGGTGGCCGGCGTGGTGCACCCGTTCGCGGACCGCGACGAGCTCGCCGCGGCGCTGCGGCGAGCCACCGGCCCGGCCGCCCCGCACACCGCCGGGGACGGCCCCGAGCTGCTCACCCGGGGGCAGGGCGATGAGGAGGCAAGGTGATCCGGCTCAGCCTCGCGGAGATCGCACGGGCGGTCGACGGAGAGCTCGTGCACGCGGACGGTTCCGAGACCGTCACCGCGAGTGTGGAATTCGACTCCCGCGAGATCCGGCCCGGCGGCCTGTTCGTGGCCGTGCCGGGTGAACGGGTCGACGGGCACGACTTCGCCGCGCGGGCGGTGGCCGACGGCGCGGCCGGGGTGCTCGCCGCGCGCGCGGTGGATGCTCCCGCCGTGCTGGTGCCGCCGGTGCCGTCCGGCAGCGCGGACGTGATGGCGCTGGCGGGGGACGCCGATGGTTCCGGCGCGGCCGTGCTGCACGCGCTGGCGAAGCTGGCCCGGTACGTGGTGGACCGGCTCGACGAGCTGACGGTCATCGGTCTCACCGGTTCGTCCGGGAAGACCTCCACGAAGGACCTGGTGGCCCAGCTGACCGAACCGCTGGGGCCGACCGTGGCCCCGCCCGGCTCGTTCAACAACGAGCTCGGCCACCCGTGGACCGTGCTGCGCTCCGACGAGGACACGCGGCACCTGGTGCTGGAGCTGTCCGCGCGCGGCGTGGGGCACATCGCGGCGCTGACGCGGGTCGCGCCGCCGAAGATCGGCGTGGTGCTCAACGTCGGTCACGCCCACGTCGGCGAGTTCGGCTCCCAGGAGGCGGTGGCCCGCGCCAAGGGGGAGCTGCCCGAGTCGCTGCCCGCCGACGGCGTGGCGGTGCTCAACGCCGACGACCCGCTGGTCGCGCCGATGGCCGAGCGCACCGCCGCGCGGGTGGTGCTCTTCGGCGAGTCGCCGCAGGCGCGGGTGCGCGCCGAGGACGTCCGCATCGACGAGCAGGCGCGGCCGCGGTTCACGCTCGTCGTCCCGGACGGCCGGGCCGCGGTCGCGCTGCCGCTGCACGGCGAGCACCACGTGAGCAACGCGCTCGCCGCGGCGGCGGTGGCCACCGAGCTCGGTGCGAGCGCGGAGTGGATCGCGCAGCGGCTCGGCGAGGTGCGCCCGGTGTCGGCGCGGCGCATGGAGGTCGTCGAAACGCCGGGCGGGGTGACCGTCGTCAACGACGCCTACAACGCCAACCCGGAGTCGATGCGGGCCGCGCTGAAAACCCTCGCGGAGATGACGCGGCACGGTCCGGGCCGGTCGTGGGCGGTGCTCGGACCGCTGGCCGAGCTCGGCGAGGAGGAGACCGAGGCCCACGACGGGATCGGCCGGTTGGCCGTGCGGCTCAACATCGAGCGCCTGGTCGTCGTCGGCGAGCAGGCCCGGGCGATGCACCAGGCCGCCTGCCACGAGGGGTCCTGGGGAGAGGAGTCCGCACTGGTGCCGGATGTCGACGCGGCACTCGAGCTGCTGCGCAACGAACTGCGCCCGGGTGACGTCGTGCTCACCAAGGCGTCGAACTCCGCCGCGCTGTGGCGGGTCGCCGACGCGCTGCTCGCGAACCAGGAGGGCTCGGCGTGAAGGCAATTCTGGTCGCCGCCGCGGTCTCGCTGGTGGTGTCGATCCTGTTCACCCCCTACCTGATCCGGCTGTTCTCGAGGCAGGGCTTCGGGCAGGAGATCCGGGAGGAGGTGCAGGCCTCGCACTCCTCCAAGCGGGGCACGCCCACGATGGGCGGCATGGCGATCATCGTCGCCATGTGGGCCGGCTACATCGTCACGCACCTGAGCGTGAGCATCGAGCCGCCCAGCGTGACGGCGCTGCTCGTGCTGGGGCTGACCACCGCGCTCGGCCTGGTCGGCTTCCTCGACGACTTCATCAAGATCCGCAAGCACCGCAACCTGGGGCTGAACAAGACGGCGAAGCTCCTCGGGCAGCTGGCGGCCGCGGTGCTGTTCGCGGTGCTGGCGATGCGGTTCCCGGACGCCAACGGGGTGACCCCGGCCTCGGAGCACCTGTCGTTCATCCGCGACATCGCGGTGATCTCGTTCGGCGCGGTCGGCTTCGTCATCTTCGCCTACGTGGCCATCAGCGGCTGGTCGAACGCGGTGAACTTCACCGACGGCATGGACGGGCTGGCCGCCGGCACCGCGGCGATGGTGCTGGCCACCTACGTGCTCATCTCGTTCTGGCAGCTGCGCAACTCCTGCTCGCCGCCGTCCGGGCCGATGCCCGCCTGCTACACGGTGCGCGACCCGCTGGACATCGCGATCGTGGCGGGCGCGGCGATGGCGGCGTGCGTCGGCTTCCTGTGGTGGAACGCGGCGCCGGCCAAGATCTTCATGGGCGACACCGGCTCGCTGGCCCTCGGCGGGCTCATGGCGGGGCTGTCCATGGTCACCCGCACCGAGCTGCTGATGATCATCATCGGCGGGCTGTTCGTCGTCGAGGCCCTGTCGGTGGTGCTGCAGATCGTGGTGTTCCGCACCACACGCAGGCGGTTGTTCCGCATGGCGCCGTTCCACCACCACTTCGAACTCGCCGGGTGGGCCGAGACCTCGGTGATCATCCGGTTCTGGATCCTCGCGGCGATCAGCTGCATGTTCGGCGTGGGGCTGTTCTACGCCGACTGGTTGGCCGGGGCGGGCGCGACGTTCTGACCCGGGCTGCGGCCCGCTCGGCGGGAACGCCGGGGCGGTGGCCGGGCTCGCTGATCCGCCCGGCACCATGGCGGTGCGGGCGGCGCACCGGCGCCGCACCGGGGGCCGGGCGTTCCCGGCGCCGCGGACGGCGACCGCGCGGCGGTCGCTCGAACCCCGCCGCGTGCTGCGGCGCGAGCACCGTACGAGGAGGCGACGAGGTGGCGAGTCTCAGCGGCAGCCGGGTGGTGGTCGCCGGCGCGGGCATCTCCGGCAGGTCCGCGGCGGAAGCGCTGGTCGCGGCCGGGGCCTCGGTGACGGTCACGGACGAGTCCAGCGAGCGGCTCGCCGCGCTGGCCTCGCTGCACGCGCAGGACGTCCGGCTGGAGCCCGGGCTGGGCGAACCGCCCGCGGGCACCGACCTGGTGGTCACCAGCCCCGGCTGGCGCCCGGACGCACCGCTGCTGCACGCGGCCGCGCAGGCCGGCGTCCCCGTCTGGGGCGAGGTGGAGCTCGCCTGGCGGCTGGACCGCGAGTCGGCGCGGCCGGCCACGTGGCTGGCGGTGACCGGGACCAACGGCAAGACCACCACCGTCGGCATGCTGGAGGCGATCCTGCGCGCCGCGGGGGTCGACGCGGTCGCCTGCGGCAACGTGGGCCTGCCCGTGGTCGACGCGGTGCGCTCGGAGCACCGGGTGCTGGCCGTGGAACTGTCCAGCTTCCAGCTGCACTGGTCGCAGACGCTCGCCCCGCGGGTCGGCGCGGTGCTCAACCTCGCCGAGGACCACCTCGACTGGCACGGCACGCTCGCCGAGTACGGCGCGGCGAAGGCCCGGATCTACCGGGGCAACGACGTGTCCGTGCACAACGCCGACGACGCGCGCGCGTCGCAGCTGGCACCGGTCCCGGACGGGGGGCGCGCCGCCGGGGTCACCCTGTCCGAGCCGGAGCCCGGCATGCTGGGCGTGCTGCCCGGCGGGCGGGACGGGCGCGGCCTGCTCGTCGACCGCGCCTTCGGCGACGGGAGCGTGCTTGCCGACGTGGCCGATGTGCACCCGCCCGGGCCGCACAACGTGGTCAACGCCCTGACCGCGGCCGCGCTCGCCCGCGCCCACGGGTGCGCGTCCGCGGACGTCCGCGCCGGGTTGCGCGCGTTCGACCCGGGGGCGCACCGCTCGGTTCCGGTCGCCGAGTCCGGTGGTGTGTCCTACGTGGACGACTCCAAGGCGACGAACCCGCACGCCGCGGATGCCGCGCTGCGGGCGCACCCGCGGGTAGTGTGGATCGCGGGCGGGCTGCTCAAGGGCGCCGAGGTGGACGACCTCGTCGCGACGAACGCGGAACGGCTCGACGCGGTCGTGCTGCTGGGCCGCGACCGCGCGCGCTTCGCCGAGGCCCTCGCCCGGCACGCGCCGGACGTACCGGTGCGCGAGGTGGCAGAAGGGGGCGAAGCCGGCATGGCGCAGGCGGTGCGGTTGGCGAGCGAGCTCGCGCGGCCGGGGGCGGTCGTGCTGCTCGCACCCGCGGCCGCGTCGATGGACATGTTCACCGACTACGCCCACCGCGGCCGGGCGTTCGCCGAGGCGGTCCACGCGATCGCGGGTGCCCCTGACGAGGTCGCGCGGCCGGCGCACGGCGGGTGAGTCCCGTGGTGGCCACCGGGACCGACTCCAGCAAGCGCCGCCGCTCCGCGCGCGGCGTGCTCAACCCGCTGACCGCGTGGCTGACCCGGCCGCTGGCCTCCTTCCACCTGCTGCTGGCCGTGTTCGGCCTGCTGACGGTGTTCGGGCTGCTGATGGTGCTCTCGGCGTCCAGTGTGGATTCGTACACTCAGGACGGTTCGTCGTACACCATGTTCGGCAAGCAGGTGCTGTACTGCGCGGTGGGGCTGGTCCTGTTCTACGCCGCCCTGCGCACCCCGGTGCGGATCGTCCGCAGGCTGAGCCTGCCGCTGCTGGTGGTGTGCCTGGTCCTGCTGGTGCTCGTGCTCACGCCGCTGGGCACCAGCGTCAACGGTGCGCAGAGCTGGTTCGTCGTCGGCGGTGTGTCGTTCCAGCCGGTGGAGTTCGCCAAGATCGCCTTCGCGCTGTGGGGCGCGCACGTGCTGGTCACCAAGCGGGCGCTGCTCAACCAGTACCGCCACCTGCTCGTGCCCGTGGTGCCCGCGGCGCTGGTGATGTTCACGCTCGTGGTCATGCAGCCGGACCTGGGCTCGACGATCACGCTGTTCGTCGTGCTGCTGGCGCTGCTGTGGTTCGCCGGCGCGCCGCTGCGGCTGTTCGGCGTGACGCTGCTCGGCGGGCTCACCGGCACCGTCGTGCTGGCCCTGCTGGAGGACTACCGCGCCGCGCGGCTGACCACGTTCCTCAACCCGGCCTCGGACCCCTCGGGCAGCGGCTACCAGTCGATGCAGGCGCTGTTCGCGCTCGCCGACGGCGGGTTCGTCGGCCGCGGCCTCGGCCAGGGCTGGTCGAAGTGGCAGTACCTGCCGTACGCGCACAACGACTTCATCTTCGCGGTGATCGGCGAGGAGCTCGGCTTCGTCGGCTGCGCCGTCGTCATCGCCCTGTTCGCCACCACCGGCTACGTGGGCATGCGCATCGCGCGGCGCAACACCGACCCGTGGATCCGCATGGTCGCCGCTACGCTGACGCTGTGGTTCGTCAGCCAGGCGGCGATCAACATCGGCTACGTCGTGGGCCTGCTGCCCGTGACCGGCCTGCCGCTGCCGCTGATCTCCTCCGGGGGTTCCTCGGTGGTGACGAGCATGCTCGTGTTCGGGTTGCTGGCGAACTTCGCCCGCAACGAGCCGGAAGCGATCGCCGCGCTACGGTCCCTGGGACCGGGCCGGGTGGGCAAGCTGCTGCGACTGCCGACTCCCGAGCCGTACCGGCCGCCGGCCCGGCGGCGGCAGGGACGCGCCGGTGCCCCCGCCCGCCCCGGCTCCGGTGCGAAGGCGCGGCCCGGTGGCGAGCGGCGACCGCGCAACGGCCCCGGGACCCGGACACAGAAACGAGGAGGACACCGGTGACCGGTGACGACACGGTCAGGATCGATACGGGTGCGGCGGTGCGGAAGGCCCCGTCCGTCGTCGTGGCGGGCGGTGGGACTGCCGGGCACATCGAGCCCGCGCTGGCGCTGGCCGACGCGGTGCGGCGGCAGCGGCCGGACGCCCGCGTCACGGCGCTGGGCACCGAGCGGGGCCTGGAGAACCGCCTCGTTCCCGCCCGCGGCTATCCGCTGGAGCTGGTGCCGCCGGTGCCGATGCCGCGCAGGCCCACGCCGGAGCTGCTGCGGCTGCCGTGGAAGGTGCGCGACGCCGTGCGGCGCACCCGCGAGGTGCTCACCCGCGTCGAGGCCGACGTCGTGGTCGGCTTCGGCGGGTACGTCTCGCTGCCCGCCTACCTCGCCGCCCGGGGCAAGCTGCCGATCGTCGTGCACGAGGCGAACGCGCGCGCCGGGTTGTCCAACAAGCTCGGCGCCCGCGTCGCCGAGCGCGTGCTCGCCGCCACCCCGGACAGCGGCCTGGCCGGCGCGGAGGTCATCGGAATCCCGCTGCGGGAGACGATCACCCAGGTCAACCGGGCCCAGCTGCGGGCGCAGGCCCGCGCCCACTTCGGGCTGCACCCGCACGCGCCGACGGTGCTCGTGTTCGGCGGGTCGCAGGGCGCGCGCACGCTGAACACCGCGTTCTCCGGCGCGGCCGACGCGCTGGGACGCGCGGGGGTGGGCGTGCTGCACGCGCACGGCCCGAAGAACACCGTCGCGGTGCAGCAGGTGCCCTCGGCCCCGCCGTACGTCACGGTGCCGTACCTGGAGCGGATGGACCTGGCCTACGCCGCCGCGGACCTCGTGGTCTGCCGGTCCGGGGCGATGACCGTCGCCGAGGTCTCCGCGGTGGGGCTGCCGGCGGTGTTCGTACCGCTGCCGCACGGCAACGGCGAGCAGGCGCTCAACGCGCAACCGGTGGTCTCCGCGGGCGGCGGGCGCCTCGTCCCCGACGAGGAGCTGACGCCGCAGCGCGTGGTCGACGAGGTGCTGCCGCTGGTGCGGGACCCGCAGCAGCTGGCGGCGATGAGCCGGGCCACCCTGGGCAGCGGGCACCGCGAGGCGGATCAGGTGCTGGCGCGGACTGTGCTGGAGGTGGCGGGACGGTGACTGCTGACACGCCGGTGGGGGCGGAGAACCTGCCGCGGACCCGGGACGGGGCCGCGGAGCTGCTGCGCCGGGTGCACCTGGTGGGCATCGGCGGCGCCGGGATGAGCGGCATCGCCCGCATCGCCCTCGCCCGCGGGTGCGCGGTGTCCGGTTCGGACGCGCGGGAGAGCCGCACGCTGCTCGCGCTGCGCACCCAGGGGGCGCGCATCGCCGCGGAGCACCGGGCCGAGAACCTCGACCAGTTCGACGCGCAGGAACCGCCGACGGCGGTGGTGACGTCGACGGCGATCCGCGCGGACAACCCGGAGGTCGCCGCGGCGCGCCGGCGCGGCATCCCGGTGCTCGCCAGGGCGGAGGCGCTGGCGACGCTCATGCTGGGCCACCGCGTGGCCTGCGTGGCCGGCACGCACGGCAAGACCTCGACCACCTCGATGCTCACGATCGCGCTGCAGCACTGCCGGTTCGACCCGTCCTTCGCCATCGGCGGGGACCTCAACGAGTCCGGGGCGAACGCGCACCACGGCGGCGGGGACATCTTCGTCGCCGAGGCCGATGAGAGCGACGGGTCGTTCCTCGTGTTCTCGCCCTCGGTGGCCGTGGTGACCAACGTGGAACCGGACCACCTGGACCACCACGGCACGGCCGCGGCCTACACGGACGTGTTCGGGGAGTTCCTCGAGCGCATCGATCCGGGCGGGGTGCTGGTCGCCGGCGCGGACGATCCGGGGGCGGCGGTGCTGGCCGACCGGGCCGAGGCCGCGGGGCTGCGGGTGCGCCGCTACGGCAGCAGCGCCTCCGGGGACGGGGACGCGCGGGTGGTGGACTACCGCACCGAGGACGGGACCGGCGTGGTGACGGTGCTGCTCCCCGCGCTGTCCGAGGAACCGGTGCAGGTGCGGGTCGCCGCGCCCGGGAGGCACATGGCGGACAACGCCGTGGCGGCGCTGCTGACCGGCCTCGAGCTCGGCGCCGATCTCGACGGGTTGCGCGCCGGGCTCGTCGCGTTCGGCGGGGTGCGGCGCCGCTTCGAGTACAAGGGGCGAGCGGGCGGTGTGCGGGTCTTCGACGACTACGCGCACCACCCGACCGAGGTGGCCGCGCAGCTGGCCGCGGCCCGGTCGGTCGCCGGGGCGGGCCGGGTGGTCGTGCTGTTCCAGCCGCACCTGTACTCGCGCACCCAGGCGTTCGCCGAGCAGTTCGCCGAAGCGCTCGGCGCGGCGGACGAGGTCGTGGTGCTCGACGTCTACGGCGCCCGCGAGGACCCGGTTCCGGGGGTGAGCGGTGAGCTCATCGCCGAGCAGGTGCCGCTGGCGCGCGAGCGCGTGCACTACGTGCCGTCCCTGGCGGACGTGCCCGGCAGGACCGCCCGGCTGGTGCGGGCCGGCGACCTCGTCGTCACGATGGGCGCCGGGGACGTGACGATGCTCGGGCCGGAGCTGCTGGCCGAACTGGACCGGGTCGGGGACGAGGACG
This sequence comes from Salinifilum aidingensis, assembly GCF_054782015.1. NCBI lineage: Bacteria > Bacillati > Actinomycetota > Actinomycetes > Pseudonocardiales > Pseudonocardiaceae > Salinifilum > Salinifilum aidingensis. Next base: position 167,069 of record NZ_BAAGTH010000013.1, read on the forward strand.
CCGTCGAGGAGGAGCGCGGGTGAGCGAGGCGCCCCGCCGCAGCACGAACCGCCCCGGCGCCCGCACCACGCGCGGGCGGCCGGTGCGGGGAGGATCCCAGCGCGGCCCGTCGTGGCGGCGCTGGGTCGTGGTCGGCGCGCTCGCCACCGTGACCGCGCTGGTCCTGGTCGGGTACCTCACCCCGGTGCTGGGGGTGCGCGAGATCCGCGTCACGGGCACCCGTGCGCTGTCGGAGCAGCGCGTGCTCGCCGCCTCCGGGGTGCGCACGGGGACGCCCATGCCGCGGGTCGACGTCAGCGGGGCGCAGCAGCAGGTCGCGCGGCTGTCCCGGGTGGCGGGCGCCGAGGTGTCGCGGCAGTGGCCGTCCACAGTGGATATCCGCGTGCGGGAGCGCCGGGCCGCGGCGTACCAGAAGCGCGGCGGGGCGGTCGACCTCGTCGATCTCGAGGGGGTGCGGTTCGCGCGGGAGGACCGGCCGCCGCCCGGTCTGCCCGAGTTGCGGTTGCCCGCTGCTCGGGAGGGCAAGACCCGCGCGGTGATGGGGGTGCTGCGCTCCCTGCCGCAGGACCTGCGGGGCGAGGTGCGGCGGATCGTGCTGCGCAGCCCCGGTGACCTGCGGATGCGGTTCGCCGACGGCCGCGAGGTGCAGTGGGGTGCGCCGCGTGACTCGGCGCGCAAGGCCCAGGTGCTGGTGCCGCTGCTGACGCAGCCCGGTCGCGTGTACGACGTCGCGACGCCGGATCTGCCGACCATCGCCGAATGATCCTCTCTTCACTCCAAGGTGTGATACCTAGTGGAGCGAGAGGGGGTTGACGTGATCGAACCGGTTGATCTCGGCGAGGCCGAGGAGTTCCTCCGGCTGTTCTACGCCGAGAGTCGCAGCCCCGGACCGCTGTCGCTGGGCGACCGCCTCGCACAGGTCCGCAGCGCCGTCGAGGAGGACGGCTGGTACCGGCACACGCCGGAGGAGCTCACCTTCGGCGCCCGCGTGGCCTGGCGCAACAGCGCCCGCTGCATCGGCAGGCTCTATTGGCAGAGCCTCGTCGTCCGCGACCTGCGCCACGTGCACGGCGTCGACGACGTGGCCCGCGAGTGCGTGCGGCACCTGCGCCGGGCCACCAACGGCGGCAAGATCCGCCCGGTGATCAGCGTCTTCCCACCGGAAACGCCCGAACGGCCCGCCCCGCGGATCTGGAACGAGCAGCTCATCCGCTACGCGGGGCACGAGCGCGACGACGGCGGCGTGCTCGGCGATCCCGCCCACAGCGAGTTCACCGCCGCGGTGCGCGCCTACGGCTGGCGACCGCCGGCGGAGCCCAGCGCCTTCGACGTGCTGCCGCTCGTGGTGGAAACCGCGGCCGAAGGCCCGCACATGTACGCGCTGCCGGACAGCGCGATCACCGAAGTCCCGCTGCACCACCCCGACCACCCGTGGTTCGCCGAGCTCGGACTGCGCTGGCACGCCGTGCCCGTGATCAGCCACATGCGGCTGACCATCGGGGGCGTGTCCTACCCGGCCGCGCCGTTCAACGGCTGGTACATGGGCACGGAGATCGGAGCGCGGAACCTCGCCGACACCGACCGCTACGACCTCGTCCCCGTGGTGGCCGAGCGGTTCGGCCTGGACACCTCGCACGCCGACACGCTCTGGCGCGACCGGGCGCTGGTGGAGCTCAACCGCGCCGTGCTGCACTCCTTCCGCGTCGCGGGCGTGACCATCACCGACCACCACACCGAATCGCACCGGTTCCTGCGCCACCTCCAGCGCGAGGAGGACGCCGGGCGGCGCTGCCCGGTGGACTGGAGCTGGATCGTGCCGCCGATGTCCGGTGCGCAGACACCGGTGTTCCACCGCTACTACGACACCGAGCCGCAGCGCCCGGACTTCCTGCAGGACGACGACGCGGTGCAGCGCGCGCAGCGGGGCGGTCCGCCCCGGTTCGAGGTGGCCGGCACCGCGACTTCCGGCGCCGCGACTTCCAGTGCGGGGGCCTCCAGCCCGGGGGAGGATGTCCTCCGCTGAACGCGTCCGCCGGACTCCCCGGCGGGCACAGCGCCCCGGGAACGACCCGGAGTCGCGCTGCCCCCCGGGCTTCCCCACGCCCTCGGGAGTCGCGCTGCCCGGGAGTCCCGACGCTCCCGGGGCCCACTGCCCCCGGGCGTCCCCCTCCCCTGGGAGCCCCGCCGTCCGCCGGGAGCGCACCGCGAGTCCTACCTCCCGCTGGCCAGTGCCCGGCGGATCGTCTCCACCGGCGCCGGCCCGTCCGGGGTCTCGTGCTGCACGCCCTCCGCCGCGTGCCACCAGCGCAGGGGGAACGGCCCCGAGTCGGGGAACCGCTCGATGAGGCCGGTGTGCGAGACCTCGCCACCGGCCAGGTACCGGTGCTTGTGGTCGGCGGGGGAGCCGGTGTCCACAGCGGAGCCACCGCTGACGTTGGCGTCGGAGTCCGAGCCCACGAGCGTCCAGTCGGTGCCGGACGCCCACGCGCGGTCCAGGAGGTTGGCCGGCTCGTGCAGCCTCCTCAGCAGTTCGGAGCCGGCGTGCATGGATTCCCACTGCACGTCGCGGGAGCGGTTCGGATCGGTCACCCCGCGGTGCGGTGCGCCGAGCGCGACGATCCTGCCCACTCGCAGTTCGCCCTCGGGGAATCCGCGCCAGTCGCGGGCGGTTCCGAGCACGGCCAGCCGCGCGAGGAGGCCGCCCATCGAGTGGCCCAGGACGTCCACCGCCTCGCCGTTGCTGGTGTAGCGGCGGTGGATGTGCCGCGCCAGGCGCGCGGCGAGTTCCGGGATCGGCGTGCTCGTGGTGGCGCGGGCGATGCCGGTGTCGCAGTTCCGGTCGCCGCGGTAGTACCCGATCGTGCGCATCGACTCCCGCGGATGCCCGTGCTCGGCGAGGTGCTGTTCGGCGCGCCCCCACACGGCGGTGCAGTCGAGCCCCGCGTCCGCGGCGTGCCCGTGCACGAGCAGCGTGGTCCGGTGGGCTGGTTCGGGCACGGCGCTGCCGGTGAAGATCCCCAGGCAGAGCACGACCGCCGCGGCCAGCGCACCCGCGCGGCCCCTTCCGTTCCGTGCCATGTTCCCCTCCCCCGCTCGGTGTTCGGCCCTCCGATCTCCGCCGCCGCGGTGTCTTCCCGCAGCGGTTCCTCCCGCAGCGGTTCCTCCCGCTGCGGTGTCCCGGCGCTCCGGGCGGCGCCCGGAGCTCATCGTGCGCGAACCGGGGCGATCCTGGCGGGTCCGACACGTCCCGGCGAGTCGGTCACCACCGGCCGATCCGCGCTCCGATCCGCGTTCGGGTGGCGAGTGGCTCCACCGCGCTGGGATGATCGCGATACGGTGTGCGGTGTGATCACGTTCGTGTGATCGGAGCGTGATCACGCTGCAAGGGGAGGAACTGTTCTGTTCGGTGTGCCGCTGGGGGTTCGGCAATCCCGGACCGGGGGCGGTCCGGGCGGGGAGCTGCAGGGCGGGAACGGCGCGACACGCCGGGAGAACCCATCGGCGTGGCTGCTGGACGCGGGGCCGAGGACGTGCCTACGGTCCGCTAGCAGGCTCGGTATCGTTCACGCAGGCGACGCCGCGGGCGACCCCCTCGACGGGTCGTCGACGTCACCGAAGTGCGCGAGTGCCCGAAGCCCCACCGTGATCGTTCCGGCGGTCGCAGTACAGAGCACAGAGCCAAGATCAGGAAGGCGGATCCGATGACGCCCCCGCACAACTATCTCGCGGTGATCAAAGTCGTCGGCATCGGAGGCGGCGGCGTCAATGCCGTGAACCGCATGATCGAGGTCGGGCTCAAGGGTGTCGAGTTCATCGCGGTGAACACCGACGCGCAGGCCCTGCTGATGTCCGACGCCGACGTCAAGCTCGACATCGGCCGCGAGCTCACCCGCGGCCTGGGTGCCGGCGCGGCGCCCGAGGTGGGGCAGAAGGCCGCGGAGGACCACCGCGAGGAGATCGAGGAAGTCCTCAAGGGCGCCGACATGGTCTTCGTCACCGCCGGCGAGGGCGGTGGCACCGGTACCGGTGGGGCGCCGGTCGTCGCCTCCGTCGCGCGCAAGCTCGGAGCGCTGACCATCGGCGTGGTGACCCGCCCGTTCTCGTTCGAGGGCAAGCGGCGAGCCACGCAGGGCGAAGAGGGCATCAAGACGCTCCGGGACGAGTGCGACACGCTCATCGTGATCCCGAACGACCGCCTGCTGCAGCTCGGCGACCTGGGCGTGAGCCTCATGGACGCGTTCCGCGAGGCCGACGAGGTCCTGCTCTCCGGTGTCCAGGGCATCACCGACCTGATCACGACTCCCGGTCTGATCAACCTGGACTTCGCCGACGTGAAGAGCGTGATGTCCGGTGCGGGCAGCGCACTGATGGGCATCGGTTCGGCCAGAGGTGAGGGCAGATCGGTGCAAGCGGCGCAGAAGGCCATCAACTCACCGCTGCTGGAGGCCTCGATGGAAGGGGCCCACGGGGTGCTGCTGGCGATATCGGGCGGTTCCGACCTGGGCCTGTTCGAGATCAACGAGTCGGCTTCGCTCGTGCAGGAGTCGGCGCACCCCGAGGCCAACATCATCTTCGGCACGGTGATCGACGACTCCCTCGGCGACGAGGTGCGCGTCACGGTCATCGCAGCCGGTTTCGACGCGGGAACGCCGACGCACAAGAAGCTCGACCCGACCAAGGTCGGTGGCCACGAGGACGAGTCGGCCGCCGAGGCGGGCCAGGTCGACGGCGAAACCCTCGGCGAGACCAGCGTCACGCGGGAGGCCACCCGCAGCGCGGGCACCGGGCCGACGGCTGAGCAGAGCCGCCCGGCAGCGCCGAGCACCGCGGAGCAGCCCCGGCAGGACGCCGCGCAGGCACCGGGGCAGAGCTCTCCGGGGCAGGCCGCACCGGGGCCGCAGCAGGCGCCGAGTGCTCCTGCCGCCCCCGGCGAGACCGCCGCGCCGCAGCCGACCGCGCAGAACCCCGAGCCCGCCCCGCGCAGCGATGCGACCGCGCAGCACCGCCGTGCGGACCAGGGCCAGCAGGGCCCGATCGGCGGGGACGGTTCCGCCGTCGGGCAGCACCCCACCTCGGTTCCCGCCGCGCCGACTCCGCACAGCGGGCAGGAACCGGCACCGGACAACAGCGGCCCAGCCGGGGACGCGGGCAGTCCGGCCGGTGGGGCGAACTCGCCGACCTCCCCCGTGTCCGGGTCGAACCCGATGCACTCCGCACCGTCCGGCGGTTCGCCGCGCGGATCCGGCTACCCGACGCACACCGGCACGAACCAGAGCACCTCCGGCTCGCTGCCGAACCGCGGGATCCCGGTGAGCGACGACACCGACGACGACGTCGACATCCCGCCGTTCATGCGGCGCTGACGCCCCGCACCGGCTCCGGGCCGCGCTGCCGTCGGAGCCGGAGCGGGCATGCGCGAGAATCGACACCGGAAGCGCCGCGGCGCTTCCGGTGTCGAACCATGTCGAGCGGGCGTGCCGCGGTGCGCGGCGCACCGCGGAGAAGGGGCAGCAGTGCGGATTCGACGCGTGTTCACCACGCGGGAAGGTGGGAGCTCCCGCCCACCCCTCGACTCGTTCAACCTGGGCGGCGCGGTCGGCGACGATCCGGAAGCGCTCGCGGCGAACGAGCGGAAGCTCGCCGACGGCATCGGGCTGTCCACCGACCACGTGGTGTGGATGGAGCAGATCCACGGTCGCACCGCGACGATCGTGGACGGACCGCGCTCCACACCGGTTGAGGCCACTGACGCGCTGGTCGCGGCCCGCCCGAACCTGGCCGTGGCGGCGCTCGTCGCGGACTGCGTGCCGGTGCTGCTGGGTGATCCGCAGGCCGGGGTGGTGGCCGCGGTGCACGCGGGACGCGTCGGAGCCCGCGTGGGCGTGCTCGTGTCCGCGCTGAAGGGCATGCAGCGGGCCGGAGCCCGCATCGACCGCGTCGAGGCGGTTCTCGGCCCCGCGGCCTGCGGCAAGTGCTACGAGGTGCCCGCCGAGATGCGCGCCGACGTGGAAAAGCACCTGCCCGGCAGCGCCTGCACCACGCGCAGCGGAACGCCGGGACTGGACCTGCGGGCGGGGCTCGCCGAGCAGCTCGCGGGGGCGGGGGTCGCGGCCATCGGCGCGGACCCGCGCTGCACCGTGGAGTCGTCCGAACTGTACAGCCACCGGCGCGACCGGGGGCGCACCGGACGTTTCGCGGCCGTGGTGTGGTGCGAGCCGGACGAGGACGCCGATGGGCAGGAGGGGGAGCAGGCGTGAGCGAACGCGGTGCGGAGCTGGCCGCGGCACTGCGGGACGTGCGCGGCCGGGTGGACCGGGCGTGCAGCGCTGCGGGCCGCGCGCCCGGTGAGGTCGAGCTGCTCGCGGTGACCAAGACGTTCCCGGCCGCGGACGCGGCGCTGCTGGCCGACCTGGGGCAGTGCGCGTTCGCGGAGAACCGCCACCAGGAGGCCGCGCCGAAGGCCGCCGAGCTCACCGCGTTGCGCCCGGAGGCGGCGGTGCGGTGGCACATGGTCGGGCAGCTGCAGCGGAACAAGGCACGCCAGGTGGCGCGGTGGGCCGACGTGGTCGAGTCCGTGGACAGCGTACGGTTGGCGGAAGCACTGGGGCGAGCCGCGGCGAACGCGCTCGAGGCGGGGGCGCGGCGCGATGTGCTGGACGTGCTGGTCCAGGTCGGACTGGACGAGGAGCAGGGGCGCGGGGGGTGCGCTCCGGAGGACGTGCCGGCGCTGGCGGAGGTGATCGCCGGTTCCGAAACGCTGCGGCTGCGTGGTGTGATGGCGGTGGCTCCGCTGGCCGGCGATCCCGATGTGTCCTTCGGCACACTTTCGCGGGTTGCGGAGCGCCTGCGGCGTGATCACCCCGAAGCTGTGGATGTGTCCGCGGGGATGAGCGGTGACCTCGAGAGTGCTGTGGCGCACGGCTCCACGCGCGTGCGTGTCGGAACAGCGCTGCTCGGCGGCCGCCGGTTAACCTCGCCGTAGCCGCCAGCCGGCGGTCGTGTGGTCGGCCGCCTCGCGCTCGGTACTAGGGAGTCGCACAGGAAGGGCATGCCGATGAGTGCTTTGCACAAGCTGAAGGCCTACTTCGGCATGGTCCCGGCCGACGAGGTCGACGAGTACGACGACGAGGTCGATTACCGTGACCGGTACGCGGACTCGGACGCCTACGACGTTCCCGCCGACCGGATGGGCGGGCGGCGTCGGACGACCGGCGTGCGCGGAAGCTACCAGCCGGAGACCGATGGTGATGAGAACGGGTACGAGGAGTACCGCGATGCGGGGCGCTCGCGCCGCCAGTGGTCCGGCGAGCAGTCCGGACGCGCGGGGGGCGCCGAGGTGTCGCGCGAGTCGGTGTCCCGGCTGCGCGCCGTCACCGACACCGGGACCCAGTACAACTTGAGCAAGATCACAACCCTGCACCCCCGCTCCTACAGCGAGGCGCGCACGATCGGTGAGCAGTATCGCGACGGGACTCCGGTGATCATGAACCTGACCGAAATGGACGAAGCCGACGCCAAGCGGCTCGTCGATTTCGCGGCGGGGCTCGCCTTCGGGCTGCGCGGCTCGATCGAGAAGGTCACCAACCGCGTGTTCTTGCTCTCGCCGCCGAACGTGGACGTCGCTGCGGAGGACAAACGCCGTCTCGCGGAGGGGGCGTTTTTCAACTACGGGTGAAGGTGGCACAGTTGACGCGTGTATCCCGTGCAGATCGTCCTGTTCTACGTTCTGTTCTTCTTCTGGCTATTCCTGGTAGCCCGTATTGTGGTTGAGCTGGTACGTGTGTTCGCGCGCGATTGGCGACCCGCCGGGGGGGTTGCGATCGCGTTGGAGACCATCTACACAGTGACCGACCCGCCCGTCCGGCTGCTGCGTCGGATCATCCCGACCGTGCGGATCGGCGGTGTCGGATTGGACCTGTCGATTATGGTGCTGATGCTGGTTGTGTTCATACTGATGCAACTGGTTCGGCCCGGGTAGCGGGGAACCCGGGAAGGCGCAGCCGAGGAGTGCGTGAGGTGATCTTGTGGGTCTGACGCCCGCCGACGTGCACAACGTCGCGTTCAGTAAGCCACCGATCGGGAAGCGCGGCTACAACGAGGACGAGGTGGATGCCTTCCTCGATCTCGTCGAAGCCGAGCTGGCCCGACTGGTGGAGGAGAACAACGACCTGCGCAGCCAGGTCGAGCAGCTGGAGTCCCAGCTGCAGACGGCCCAGTCCGACCTGGAAGAGGCGCGCAACCAGGCGCAGACCCAGGCGCAGCCGGCGGCGCAACCGGCCCCGTCCTCGACTGCTGCTGCGACGGCGCAGGAGGAGCCGCGCCGTCTCGCCCCGGTCCCCGCTGAGGCGCCGTCCGGCTCGAACGAGCAGGGCGGCTCGGGTGGCGATCACCACGTGCAGGCCGCCAAGGTGCTCGGGCTCGCCCAGGAGATGGCCGACCGGCTCACCGGCGAGGCCAAGACCGAGGCCGACGGCATGCTGTCCGAAGCGCGGACGAAGTCCGAGCAACTGCTGTCCGAGGCCCGGACGAAGTCCGAGAGCATGGTCAACGACGCGCGCAGCCGCGCGGAGACGCTGCTCAACGATGCCCGGACCCAGGCGGAGACCCTGGAGCAGCAGGCCCGCGAGAAGGCTTCCACGCTGGAACGCGACGCGCAGCGCAAGCACGCCGAGGTGATGGGCAACATCACGCAGGAGAAGAACGCGCTGGAGAAGAAGATCGAGACGCTGCGGACCTTCGAGCGCGAGTACCGCACTCGGCTGCAGACCTACCTCGAATCGCAGCTGCGCGAACTGCAGGACCGCGGTTCGGCGGCTCCGGCCGCCGAGGACGGGGAGGGCCGCTCGTCCGGCCACTCCGCCTCGACGAGCCACTCGGCGTCCGGTCAGCAGAGCTCGGCCAGCTACAACTTCGGTGCACGCGCAGAGGCGGGCTGAGGCCGCGGGCGCACCTGCCCGGCGGAGGCCGCGCTCCGGTGCGGCCTCGCCGGTGACGGTGCCCGCGTCAGCGCGCTCGGTTCGCCCGATCGGGGAGTGACGCCACGTGCTCGTCGTGCTGCTGCTCGTGGTGCTCGCCGCCGGAGTGCTCGTCGCGGCGGTCGCGCTGCACACGCCCGAGCTGGCGTGGGGCTCGCTGCTGCTGGCCGTCCTCGGGGGCCTGCTGCTCCTGCTGCTGGAGAAGCGCAGGCGCCGCGCGGGCGGTTCGGGGCTTGCGAGCGGGCGGCACCGCGTGCGGCGCTCCGAGGACGCGGGGTCGCAGTCGACATCTCCGCCGGGGGAGTCGGGGAGCGGCCGCGGCCCGCGCAGCTCGGAACCGGTCGGCGGCACCGCCGCTCCTGCGGGTAGAACCGCGCTCATCGCTCCTGCGGGCAGCGCCACGCTCACCGCACCGGACAGCGCCGTGGCCGCGGACGGCGCCGCGGCTTCGGCTCGCGGCGGGAGCGCGCGCATGTCCGGGTCCCTCGCGGAGTCCGCAGGTTCCGCCGGTTCCGGGGGTCGCTGGACGTCCGCCACGCCCGATCCGGGTGTGGAGCGCGTCACCGTGGGCGTGCACAGCCGGGCCCAGCTCAACGCGCGGGTGCTCGTCGTCGACGGACGTCCGCGCTACCACCTCGAGGGCTGTCCCTGGTTGGCCGAGCAGGCAGGACCGCAGCCCATGGGGCTGACCGTGGAGAAGGCCCACGAGCTCGGCTTCACCCCGTGCGCGCGGTGCGGTCCGGACGAGCACCTCGCGCGTCGTCACCAGGCCGGATGAGGACCACCGGGCCGGGGCGGCGGGCGGGGTCCGCCCGGACGCCGCGGTGCCCGCCTGCCGGGCCGGGGGTGCGGCGGCTGCGCTATGCTGGCACGACAGCGGCGATGATCCGGCCATCACCGGGGAGCTTTCGGAAGAACGGGTGCGCGGCACCTCAGTAGAACCGAACGGGAACGGCCCGTCACAGCCGGCAACGAGCGGCCGTTCCGCGGGCCCGCGGAACGGCAAGCGGGGTGGTACCGCGGACCGGTGCGCAGCCGGCGCCGTCCCCGCCCGGGCGACCGCGGGTCGCCGTGTTGGCGGAGCCGAGGACACCACCGCGAGGAGCACAGCCGCGATGACCTATCCGAGAGTGCAGTTCAGCGGCGCGGAAGCGCCGGACACCGGGGTCGCTGCGCAACCATCCTTCCCGGAGATCGAGCGCGGGGTCCTCGACTACTGGGAGGCCGACGACACCTTCCGCGCCTCCGTCGAAGCGCGCGAGGCGGGGCACCACGGGGCCAACGAGTTCGTCTTCTACGACGGCCCGCCGTTCGCGAACGGCCTTCCGCACTACGGGCACCTGCTGACCGGCTACGTCAAGGACGCGGTGCCCCGCTACCGGACGATGCGCGGCAACCGGGTGGAACGCCGCTTCGGCTGGGACTGCCACGGCCTGCCCGCCGAGGTCGAAGCCGAGAAGCAGCTCGGCATCACCTCGAAGGCCGAGATCGAAGCGATGGGCGTGGCCGAGTTCAACGAGGCCTGCCGCTCCTCGGTGCTGCGCTACACCCAGGAGTGGCGCGACTACGTCACCCGCCAGGCCCGCTGGGTGGACTTCGAGAACGACTACAAGACGCTCGACCTGGACTACATGGAAAGCGTCATGTGGGCGTTCCGGACCCTGTGGGACAAGGGCCTGGTCTACCAGGGCTTCCGCGTGCTCTGGTACTGCTGGCGGTGCGAGACGCCGCTGTCGAACACCGAGACCCGCATGGACGACGTGTACCGGCAGCGGCAGGACCCGGCCGTGACCGCCGGACTGCGGCTGCGGGCGCCCGGCAAGACCTACGACGGCGCGCTGGCCCTGGTGTGGACGACCACGCCGTGGACGCTGCCGTCCAACCTGGCCGCAGCGGTGAACCCGGAGATCGAGTACGTCGTCGTCGCCCCGCCCAGCAGCGGTGAGCGCTACGTGCTCGCCGCGGCGCGCCTGCCTGCCTACGAGCGCGAGCTGGGCGAGGACATCGCCGACCACGTCCTCGCGCGGTTCTCCGGGACCGAGCTGCTCGGCACCGGCTACGAACCGCCGTTCGACTTCTTCCGCGGGCGGGAGAACGCCCACCGGGTGCTCGAGGCGGACTACGTCAGCACCGACGACGGCACGGGCATCGTGCACATCGCCCCCGCCTTCGGCGAGGAGGACAAGGTCGTCACCGATGCCGCCGGCATCGAACCGGTCGTGCCGGTCGACTCGCACGGCCGGTTCACCGCCGAGGTGCCGCCGTACGAGGGACAGCAGGTCTTCGAGGCCAACCGCGACATCACCCGCGACCTCAAGGAGGCCGGGCTGCTGCTGCGGCACGAGACCTACGACCACCCGTACCCGCACTGCTGGCGCTGCGACAACGCGCTGATCCAGCGGGCCGTGTCCTCCTGGTTCGTCGCCGTGTCCCAGTTCCGCGACCGCATGGTCGAGCTGAACCAGCGCATCGACTGGGTTCCCGAGCACATCCGGGACGGCCAGTTCGGCAAGTGGCTGGAGAACGCCCGCGACTGGAACATCTCCCGCAACCGGTTCTGGGGCTCGCCGATCCCGGTGTGGGTCTCCGACGACCCGGACCACCCGCGGGTCGACGTGTACGGCTCGCTGGACGAGCTGGAGCGCGACTTCGGCGAGCGGCCCACCGACCTGCACCGGCCGAACATCGACCGGCTCACCCGGCCCAACCCGGACGACCCGAGCGGGCGGGCCACGATGCGGCGCGTGCCCGACGTGCTCGACTGCTGGTTCGAGTCCGGGTCGATGCCGTTCGCGCAGGTGCACTACCCGTTCGAGAACGCCGAGTGGTTCGAGCACCACTACCCGGGCGACTTCATCGTCGAGTACAACGGCCAGACCCGCGGCTGGTTCTACACGCTGCACGTGCTGGCCACCGCGCTGTTCGACCGGCCCGCGTTCGAGCACGTCGTCGCGCACGGCATCGTGCTCGGCCACGACGGCATGAAGATGTCGAAGTCCAAGGGCAACTACCCGGACGTCAACGAGGTCTTCGACCGCGACGGCGCGGACGCGATGCGCTGGTTCCTCATGTCCAGCCCGATCCTGCGCGGCGGCGACCTCGTCGTCACCGAGCGCGGCATCCGCGACGCCGTGCGCCAGGCCGTGCTGCCGCTGTGGAACTCGTGGTACTTCCTCGCGCTGTACGCCAATGCGGAAGGCCTGTCCGGCCAGCGCCGCACCGGCAGCACGCACGTGCTCGACCGCTACGTCCTCGCCAAGACGCACGAGCTCGTCGGCGACGTGCAGTCCAGCATGGACGCCTACGACCTGGCGGGCGCATGCGCGAGCGTGCGGGAGTTCCTCGAGGTCCTGACGAACTGGTACGTCCGCCGCTCCCGGGAGCGCTTCTGGAGCGGTGACCGCGACGCGATCGACACGCTGCACACGGTGCTCGAAGCGACCTGCCGCGTGGTCGCCCCGCTGCTGCCGCTGACCGCCGAAGCCGTGTGGCGCGGCCTCACCGGCGGGCGCTCGGTGCACCTGGCCGACTGGCCGCTGTTCGACGAGCTGCCCGCCGACCCGGCGCTCGTCTCCGCCATGGACCAGGTGCGGCGCGTCTGCTCGACCGCGCTCGGCCTCCGCAAGACGCACAAGCTGCGCGTGCGCCTGCCGCTGTCCCGGTTGGTCGTCGCCACGCCCGATGCGGAGGCGCTGCAGCCGTTCGTCGACCTCGTCCGCGACGAGGTCAACGTCAAGGAGGTCGAGCTCACCGAGGACGTGGCCGCGCACGGGCACTTCGAGGTCTCGGTCAACGCGCGCGCCGCCGGGCCGCGCCTCGGCCGCGACGTGCAGAAGGCCATCAAGGCGGTCAAGTCCGGTGAGTGGTCCCGCACCGCGACCGGCACGGTGCTCGCCGCCGGCGTGGAGCTGCGGGAGGGCGAGTTCGCCGAGCACCTCGTCTCCACCGGCTCCGGCGCCGCCTCCGCCCTGCCCTCGGGCACCGGTCTGGTGGCGCTGGACACCGACGTCACCCCGGAGCTCGCCGCGGAGGGGGTGGCCCGGGACGTGGTCCGCGTGATCCAGCAGGCGCGGCGCGAGGCCGACCTCGACGTCTCCGACCGGATCACCGTCACCGTGTCCGCACCGGAGGAGGTGCTCGCCGACGTGTCCGCGCACCGCTCCTTCATCGCGGGGGAGACCCTCGCGCGCGTCGTCGAGTCCGGTCCGGTCGAGGACGGGTTCGCCGGCAGCGTCGGGGACGGCACGCAGATCAGCGTCCGGGTGGCCAGGGCGCAGGCCCCGGTGTGAACGCTTCCGCGCCCCGCTCCCGGCCCCGGGTGTGCGTACGTTTCTCGAGAAATGTACACACACCCGGTGGTACGTCGAATTGATCACCGCTGCTGCGGAGACCGGGGAGGCTGCCGGATACTGTCCGGCATGGCAGTAGTGATGCGCATCGACGAGGTTCCGGACGACGTCTACCGGCAGCTGCGCGACCAGGCGCGAGCCGCCGGGCAGCCCCTCGGCGACTACCTCCGCGAGCGGCTCGGCGACCTCGCCCGGGCCGCGGCGGACCCCGCTCCGCGCACGAGCGCGGACGCCGCGCGGACCGCGGCGAGCGTGCCGCTGCAGATGCGGCGCCGCATCGAGCGGGAACACACCGCCCCGGCCCGCTCGACCGAGTAACCCGCGCACTGCGCGACAATGGCGCGGTGAGCACACAACAGCCCCCCTCGGAGCAGCCGCACGACGCGGACGGCTCCTCCGCGGAGCCCGAGCGGTCGCAGGACGGGGACGAGCGGGCCGCCGAGCCCGGCGGCACCGGTGCGGGCGGTGAGCGCGCCCCCCGCCCCCGCGGATCGCGGCGCTTGCTCGCCCTCCTGTTCGGCATCGCCGCGGGCGTCCTCGTCCTGGACGCGCTGACCAAGATCGCCGTGGTCGCCACGCTGGAGGGCGGCCCGCCGGTGCGGTTGCTCGGCGGGTTGGTCTACCTGGACGTGCTGCGCAACCCGGGTGCCGCGTTCTCCCTGGCCACCGGCATGACCTGGCTGCTGGCCCTGCTCGCGATCGGGTTCGTGGCCGGCATCGTCTGGCTGGCCCCGAAACTCCGCTCGACGGGGTGGGGCATCGGGCTCGGCCTGGTCCTCGGCGGTGCCTGCGGCAACTTGGGCGACCGGCTGTTCCGCGAACCCGGACCACTGCGCGGGCACGTGGTCGACTTCATCTCCGTCTTCGCCCCGAACGGCGCCTACTTCCCGGTGTTCAACATCGCCGATTCCAGCATCGTCTGCGGTGGTGCGCTGGTGATCCTGCTGTCGCTGCTGGGGCGCGACTACGACGGAACGGTGCAGCGCAAGCGAGGAAAGCGAGCTGAGGACGACACGTGAGCGACCTTCGATCCTTACCGGTGCCCGACGGGCTGGACGGCATGCGCGTGGACGCGGGGCTGGCCAAGCTGCTGGGGTTGTCCCGCAGCGCCGTGGCGTCCATGGCCGAGTCCGGTGACGTCGTCGTCGACGGCGCGCAGCTCGGCAAGTCCGAGCGGTTGATCGCCGGCAGCTGGTTGCAGGTCAGCCTGCCGGAGCCGGAGCGGCCTCCGGAGGTCGTCGCGGTGCCCGTCGAGGGGCTGGACATCCTCCACCAGGACGACGACATCGCCGTGGTGCACAAGCCCATCGGGGTCGCCGCGCACCCGAGTCCCGGGTGGGAGGGCCCGACCGTGATCGGCGGGCTGGCCGCGGCCGGGGTGCGCATCGCCACCTCCGGCCCGTCCGAGCGCCAGGGCGTGGTGCACCGCCTCGACGCCGGCACCACCGGGGTCATGGTCGTGGCCAAGAGCGAACGCGCCTACTCCGCGCTGAAGCGCGCCTTCAAGGAGCGCACCGTGGAGAAGCGTTACCACGCGCTGGTGCAGGGGCACCCGGACCCCACGCGCGGCACGATCGACGCGCCGATCGACCGGCACCCCCGGCAGGACCACAAGTTCGCCGTCGTCACCGGCGGCAAACCCAGCGTCACCCACTACGAGACGGTGGAGGCGTTCCGGGCGGCCTCGCTGCTCGACGTGAAGCTGGAAACGGGACGCACCCACCAGATCCGCGTGCACTTCGCCGCGATGCGCCACCCCTGCGTCGGCGACCTGACCTACGGCGCCGACCCGGTGCTGGCGCGCAGGCTCGGACTGGGCCGCCAGTGGCTGCACGCGCGCACCCTCGCGTTCGAGCACCCCGCCGACGGCACGTGGGTGTCCTTCGACAGCCCCTATCCGGATGATCTGCAGCGCGCCGTGGACCTGCTGCGCGAACCGGAGGAGTAGGCTGCGGCGGATCAGCGAGACCGCCGGGCCGACCCGGGTGGGTCCTGGCCGGACCGGCCGGCGGGCGGACCGCGGACGGAGGGACGATGAACCGGCCGAACCCCGAAGAGCCCCAGGACTTCCCGCGCGGGGATTCCGCACCTCCCGAGGACGAGACCGCCACGCCGCCGGCGGGCATGTCCGCGCTGGGGAGCCTCGCCGTCCCGGAGGGGGAAAACCCGGCCTCCGGGGCGGACAACCTGGCCGACGTGATCCGGGCCGAGGACGTGGGCTCCGGGGCACCGAGCGTGCTCGGCGCCGCGCCGGAGCCGGACTCCTCCGGAGATCCGGGGGAGTGGCCCACGTTGCGGCGCGAACGCTCCCGGAGCGAGGACGAGTCCTCCCGCAGCGGTCCGCTCGGCCGGTGGTTGCGCAGCGAATGACCGGTGGGGCGGGTGAGCGGGCATCGCCTCTCAGAGGTCGGTGACGTCCCAGGTGAGGCTCCACCACGTCTCCTCGGCGGTGGGCGACCACCGCACGGCGACCAGCCGCGTCGGTTCGGGCACCACGTACACGGTGTGCCCGCCGGCGGTGGCGCCCGGCTGCACCGGGGCGCTGTGCGGGGGGCGCGAGGTCAGCGTCGTGCCCGACTTGCCCAGCGTCGTGCCGTCCTCGGCGACGAGGACGAGGTGCTCGTCCGGAACCTGCTGGTAGGTGACCGGGCTGCGGTTGGTGAGCTCGGTGTGCACCACCACGGCGCGCTCCCCCTCGCCGAGCTCGTGCCCGGCGGCGCTGAAGAAGTAGTCCGCGGGGTCGACGACCTCCACCAGCTGGATCGCGAGCTCCCCGCCCGGGCCGGCGACCTCGAGCGTGCTGCCGATCTTCCCCCGCTGCGGGTTCATCGCGGGCCGGGTGCGTTCCGCCGCGAGCGGGTCGACGGTGTTGCCGCCTCCCCGCGGGCCCGAGGGGGAGTGGTCACCGCGCGCCCAGGCCGCCGATCCGGCGGGCGGGCCCCACGTGTGCATCGGGTCCGGGGGCGCACCGCCCGTCTGCTGGGGCCCCGAGGGCTGGGGTCTCGATGGTTGGGGACCCGACGGGTGGGGGGAGGAGTGCGGTCCCGACGGGGACGGCGGCGCCGGCGGCACCGGATACCCCCCGCTGGGGTGTTGCGGTGGCAGCGCCCCGGGCGGTGGTGCGGGGTAACCACCGCTGGCGGACCCGGGCGGCGCGGCCGGCGGCTGCGGTGCGTTCGGCGGCATCCCCGGGCCGGGTGGGGCGGCGGTGAACGCCTGCGCCTGGGCGACCGCGTTGCGCAGCCCGCGCTGGTCGCAGTCCACCTGCACGGTCAGCGGAAGACCGGTCGTGGACAGCGCGGCCAGTCGCGCCGCGACGTCGCGCACGTCCATGCCGAGGTGTCCGGCGAGCTCGGGCACCGTCGTGTCGCCCGCGTCCGCGAGGGCGCTGAGCAGTCGTACGTCTACCGGATCCGGACCAGCCACGTCGTGCCACGCTACCCGTTCGGCGCGCGGCGGTGGGTGAGGGAGGCCGGGCCCGCGTCCCCTGCCGCCCCCGTCCGGCTGTCCTCCACCGCGCCCTCACACGATGGCGTGGTGATCAACCGTCGGCCAATCGTGTGGGGACAACTCGCAATTTTCAGGAAAATTGCGCTCTCTGGAATGAATCCAGAAAAGTGGGCGGGGTCCCGGGGCGGCGGTGGACCTCAGTGCCGCACGATGACGCGGTACTGGCCGACGTCGCGGTACTCGAACTCGGGGGAGTCGAAGACGGCCGGGTCGAAGAACACCTGGTAGTCGTGCACGTTCGGATCCTGGGGGAAGGCGTCGGCCTTGAGCTCCAGGCTCAGGTCCCCGGAGGTGCTGCCGGAATCCGCGGCCGCGCCGTCCTCGGGCAGGCGGAGCACGAGCGCGTTCGGCGCGGCGAACGCGCTGGAGTCGAGCATGCGCGCCAGCTGCTCGCCGCTGCGGGCGCCGGACCAGCGCTCGATCTCCGCGGCGCGCCGGTCGTACTCGGCCAGCGGGTTGGCGTAGTGCGGCGTCTCCTGCTGGAAGCCCCAGTAGGGCCGGAACGACATGATCTTGTAGTCGGTCGTCAGGAGGACGTTCTCCTGCGGCGCACGTCCGGTCATCGAGCGGATCGCCCGGTCGACCGCGGCGGTTTCGGCGCCCGGCTGCGAGCGGTCGGAGCCGCCGAAGGCGTTGGTGCCGTTCGGGTAGTAGTCCTCGTGGGCGGTCGTGACGGAGTCGGCGAGCTCGTCGCCCACCGCGGTCTGCGCGAGCGTCATCGCGCCGAAGAACGCCGCGGCGAAGCTGACCGCGCCGATGCGGACCGCGTACTGCGCCGGCGCTCTCCGGCGCACCCGCGCGATGACGTCGACGAGTGCGAACACCCCGGTCACGGCGAGCGCGGCGTCGAGGACGACGTTCAGCCGGAACGCCAGCAGCGTCGTCTCGGCGACCAGCGCCAGGGTGGACAGGGCGAACCAGGCGTACACGGCGAGCACGACCGTGAGCATCGCCGCGGCGATCTCGTTGCTGCGGCACCGCAGGATGAGCCACACCAGCCCCGCCAGGGCCAGCACCCCGAGCGCGTCGGCCTCGGTCATCGGGATCGGCAGGTACGCGCCGGATTCCGGCAGGTAGTGCTGGGCGGCGCTGCGGGGGCTGTTCAGCAGGAAATCTGTGGCGATCAGGTACGGCGTCCACACGAGCAGGGCGAGGACGAGGCTGATCAACCCGATCGGCAGCAGCCGGAGGAAGAGCCGCAGGGCGGTGGCGCCCCGGGGGCGGCCGGCGCGGACGCGGAACGCGCCGATGATCACCGCCATGGTCACCACCAGCAGCACCGCGAAGCCGAAGTGCAGGGTGTAGGTGACGGCGGCGAACCCGACGTAGCAGCCGATGAGCCCGTAGACCCACCGCGGCGAGGGGTGCTCGTGCCGCAGCACCTGCCAGGTCAGCGCGGCGATCGGCAGCAGCCACGCCGCCGACGGCCAGGCGTAGGGCTCCTCGATGCCGTGCAGCATGCCGGTCAGCGCGGTGACGAGCGCGGCGAGCGCCGCCAGTCGCCGCCGCACGACGATGCTCCACAGGGTGAACGCGACGACCGCGGTGACCGCCACCCAGGTCAGCGCGTACGGCTTGTACGCCGCCCAGCCCTCCCAGCCGATGAGGTTGGCGAAGCGGCCGCCGAGCCAGAACCAGCCGGCGGGGTAGTACGGCGCCAGGTGCGCGTAGTTCATGTCGACGAGGCCGGTGTTCTCGGCCATGCGCGTCATGTACTGCAGTCGGAACCCGTTGTCCACTGAGGACCCGCCGAAGTAGAAGCGGGTCGAGTGCAACGGGATGGCGAGGACGAAAGTGACGAATGTGGACAGTCCTGCCCAGATCCCGCCGAGGCGCAGCCACCGGGGTCGGTGCCGCCGTCCGAAGACGAGCGCGCCGAGGAGGGCCGCCAGCACCAGCGCACCGCTGACGACGGCGAGCGCCTCCGGGGCGTTGCTCGGTTCGATGATGCTGAACCGGGTGATGGCGAACTGGATCAGCAGGCTCACCACCGCGCTCACCGCGGTGCCGAGGAGCAGTTCGGCGATCGTGGTGCGCAGGGTCAGGCGGACGGCCGCGCCGCGATGGGGTTCGTCGACCGGGCCCGGCCCGGTCAGCAAGGAACTCGGCAGGATTCCGGTCACTTTCGGGTCCTTCGCGTCAGGCACGGGGAGTGGGCGCAGAATAGTGGATGTCGGTGCGCCGTCGGGATCACGGGTGCGTGGCCCGGCGGGGGCGGGCGGTTAGGCTGTGCGGCCGCAGCGGAGCTGTGCTCCGGGAGCGCTTCGTGCGGGCGCCTGCCGCCACGGTCGTGCGGACCGCGTGCCGGGGACGCCGGTGCGGGTTCACCGGGTGCACCGCCGCCTCCCGCGGCACGGCTCGTTCAGCGATACGACGCGTTTCCACCCCGGAGGAGGTTGGCGGGTGCCCGAGGAACCGGAGAACGGCTCGCGCGCCGCGTCGTCCTGGGCCGCGCCGACAGGCCCCGCCGACGACGCTTTCCTGCTCGCCGCACCCGCGCCGCGGCCCCGCGCGGTGGTCAAGCCGGACCTGCTCCCCGGGCTCAGCGCGGCCTCGCTGGTGGCGATGCTCGGGGTGCCGCTCGGGCTCGTGTGGTCGCTGCTGGCCCCGCCCCGGCAACGCGGGGTCGCGCCGAGCGGTGATCTGGTGCCGCTGCTGACGGACAACTACCACGCGTTCGACGCGATGGCGATCTTCGCGCTGCTGGCCGCGACCGCCGGGGCGTGGACGGGCGCGGTGATGTGGATGGTGCGCCGCCGGCGGGGGCCGGTGTACGCGCTCGCCGGCGCGCTGGGGTCCGTCGGGGCCTCGTGGCTGGGCACGCAGCTGGGTGTGACGTTCGCGGCCCTGTGGTTCCCCTCTCCTGATCGGCCGCGGCCGGGGGACGTGCTCACCATGCCGCCGGAGGCGCCGACGGCGTGGGTCGTCCTGGTGCAGCCGATGGCGTTCGTGCTGGTCTACGCGCTGGCCGCGGCGTGGAACGGGCGGGACGACCTCGGCAGGCGCACCGGTTGATCACCTCCTCGTGGGAACGGGGAGGGGTTGCGCTTCGGTTATCGTGTTGCTGATGCCTGCGTTCAGCCTGTCGGACGTCGCTGGTGCGGTCCGGTGCGGCGGACCGCGCCCCGCAGGGCCTCCGAGAGCAGAGCATCCGACCGCGTAACGATTCGTCCTTCGGTGTGATGTGCGAGGCCACTGTGGATCTTCCGCTGTTCCCGCTCAACAGCGTGCTGCTGCCCGGCGGCTCCCTCCAGCTCCGCGTGTTCGAGAAGCGCTACCGCGAGCTCGTCAGCGACCTGTGCGAGCACGTGGTGCCGGACTCCCTGTTCGGGATCGTGGCGATCCGGCAGGGGTGGGAAGTGGGTACCGACAACGTGGACGCGATGTACGACATCGGCGTCACCGCCCGGCTGTCCAGGACGACCTCGCTTCCCGCCGACCAGTACGAGATCACGGCTGCGGGGGAGCAGCGGTTCCGCCTGCTGCAGGTCGACTACCACGCCGCGCCGTACCTGATGGGGCGCGTGGAGCCGCTGCCCGACACCGAGGCGGAGTCCGATTCACCGCAGCGGCGCGCGCGGCTGGCCGAGTCGGCCCGCCGGGTGCGCCGCGACTACCGGGCCGTCGCGGAGTCCGCGGGCCGGTCGGGTGATCCGGAGCCGGCCGGGGCCTCCGCGGGGGAGGAGGACCCCGAGGACGTCGCGCTGCTGTCCTACCGGCTCGCCGACGACTGCGTGCTCAGCCCCGAGGACCGCCAGGACGTGCTGTCCGAGACGGATCCGCTGGCGCGGCTGCGGCTGGCGTGCCGGCTGGTGCGGCGGGAGACGTTCTTCCGGCACCGGCTCGGTGCGGTGCCCGCCGCCCTGGCCGAGTTCGCCCAGGAGTCGAGCTCGAACTGATCCCGCTCGCGGTGCGGCGAGCGCGCCGGCCGGTCCGCGGACTCCTTCAGTCCGGGGCGGGCCGCGAGTGGTTCGCGGCCTCCGGCGGGCGGAACACCGCGAACGGGTCGGTGACCTCGAGCTCGTGGTGGGTGAAGTGGAACAGCGCGGGCGGGCGGCCACCGGAGCGCCCCGCCGGCACGGTGCGACCGGTGGCGGTGATCGCGCCGCGGCGGGTGAGCACGCGCTGCAGGTTCGTGGCGGCCACCTCGTAGCCGAGGGCGGCGGAGTACAGCTTCCGGAGCTCGGTGATGGTGAATTCGCCGGGGGCGAGGGCGAAGCCGAGGTTGGTGTAGGACAGCTTGGCGCGCAGCCGTTCGCGCGCGGCGTAGACGATGCGGTCGTGGTCGAACGCGGTGCGCGGCAGCGCGTCCACGGGGTGCCACTGCGTGTCGCCGGGGATCTCCGGGCAGGTGTCGCTGGGCACGAGGCCGAGGAAGGCGGTGGCGAGCACTCGTGCCCCGGGCACGCGTCGCGGGCAGCTGAAGACCTGGAGCTGCTCGAGGTGGCTGAGCGTGCGCACGTCCACCTTGTCGGCGAGCTGGCGGCGGATCGAGCTGGCCACCTCCTCGTCGGTGGCCAGCCGCCCTCCGGGCAGTGACCACCGGTCTTCGTGCGGCGGGCGGGCGCGCCGCCACAGCAGCACGTGCAGGCGCGCGTCGTGCACCTGCAGCACCGCGGCCAGAACTTCGTGACGTATCTCGCTCCCCGTCGCGTTTGCGCCGTTGCTAGGATGAGGCACGTTTTCGATTATAAGGCGAAAACTTGCGGCGGCGAAACGGCGCAGTGCAGGAACCGGCCGACCGGCCGGGGGCGTCGTTCGGGACGGGAGGTTCGCATGGCCGCTGACGCCCAGCTCCGGGACCGGGCCGCGGAGGCCGACGTGGTGCCGGACGAAGCGTGGGCGCGGGAGATCCGCCGGCTCGTCGAGGAGCGCGACGCGGTCGTCCTCGCGCACAACTACCAGCTGCCCGAGATCCAGGACATCGCCGACCACACCGGCGACTCCCTGGCGCTGAGCCGCATCGCGGCCAGCAGCACCGCGAGCACCATCGTGTTCTGCGGAGTGCACTTCATGGCCGAGACGGCGAAGATCCTCGGTCCGGACAAGACGGTGCTCATCCCCGAGGAGCGGGCCGGGTGTTCCCTGGCCGAGTCCATCACCGGCGAGCAGCTGCGCGAGTGGAAGGCCGACAACCCCGGTGCGGTGGTCGTGTCCTACGTGAACACCACGGCCGAGGTGAAGGCCGAGACGGACGTCTGCTGCACCTCCTCGAACGCGGTGGACGTGGTCGGCTCCGTTCCGGCCGAGCAGCCCGTGCTGTTCTGCCCCGACCAGTTCCTCGGCGCGCACGTCCGGCGCGTTACCGGGCGGGAGAACATGGCCGTGTGGGCCGGCGAGTGCCACGTGCACGCCGGCATCAACGGTCCGGAGCTGACGCGCCGGGCCGAGCAGAACCCGGACGCCGAGCTGTACGTGCACCCCGAGTGCGGCTGCGCCACCTCGGCGCTGTACCTCGCCGGCGCGGGCAGCGTGCCGGACGAGCGCGTGAAGATCCTGTCCACCGGGGGCATGCTCGAGGCCGCCGGGAAGGCCGAGGCGTCCTCGGTGCTCGTGGCCACCGAGGTCGGCATGCTGCACCAGCTGCGCCGAGCCGCCCCCGAGGTCGACTTCCAACCGGTGAACGAGCGGGCCAGCTGCCGCTACATGAAGATGATCACGCCGGGCGCCCTGCTGCGCTGCCTCACCGACGGCACCGACGAGGTGCGCGTGCCCGCCGAGACCGCGCGACGCGCGCGCGGTGCGGTGGAGCGCATGGTGGCGATCGGTACGCCGGGAGGTGGCGAGTGACCTGGGAGACCCGGTGCGACCTGGTCGTGGTGGGCAGCGGCGTGGCCGGGCTCACCGCCGCCCGCACCGCCCGGCAGGCGGGCCTGCGGGTGCTCGTCATCAGCAAGGCCGAGCTGACCGAGGGCAGCACCGCCTGGGCCCAGGGCGGCATCGCCTGCGTCGACGGCGCGGCCCCCGGCGGGGACAGCGTGCAGCGGCACGCCGCGGACACCCTGACCGCGGGAGCGGGCCTGTGCGCACCCGAAGCGGTGCACGGCATCCTCGCCGACGGCGGCGCCGCGCTGCGCCGGCTGCAGGAGACCGGTGTGCGGTTCGACCGGGACGCCGGCGGCGGGCTCGCCCGGACCCGCGAAGGCGGGCACACCGCGTTCCGCGTCGTGCACTGCGGTGGTGACGCCACCGGTGCGGAGGTGCACCGGGCCCTGAGCGACAGCACGCGCGGCGCGGGCACCCCCGTGCTCGAGCGGCACTGCGTCGTGGACGTGCTGCGCGGTGAGGACGGGGCCGTGGTCGGAGCCCTCGTGCTCGACGAGCACGGCCGCCCCGGGACGGTGCGCGCCCCGGCGGTGCTGCTGGCCACCGGCGGGATCGGCCAGCTGTACGCGGTGACGACGAACCCGGAGATCGCCACGGCCGACGGGCTGGCGCTGGCGCTGCGGGCCGGTGCCTGCGTGGCCGACGTCGAGTTCGTGCAGTTCCACCCGACCGCGCTGTGCGCCCCCGGCGCCCCGGACGGCAGTCGGCCGCTCATCACCGAAGCGGTGCGCGGCGAAGGCGGCGTGCTCGTCGACGGGGCGGGGCGGCGGATCATGGCCGACAAGGACCCGCGGGCCGATCTCGCACCGCGCGACGTGGTCGCGGCCGCGCTCGACGAGCACCTGCGCCGCACCGGCGGGCAGGCATTCCTCGACACCACGGGCGTGGACCGCTTCGCCGAGCGGTTCCCCACGGTCACCGGGACCTGCCGCGCAGCGGGCATCGACCCGGTCGCCGAGCCGATCCCGGTCGCGCCCGCCGCGCACTACGCCTGCGGCGGGGTCGTCACCGACCTGTCCGGGCGCACCAGCGTTCCCGGGCTCTACGCCGCGGGCGAGGTGGCCCGCACCGGTCTGCACGGGGCGAACCGGCTGGCCTCGAACAGCCTGCTGGAAGGACTCGTCGTGGGCGAGCGCGCTGCGCGCGCGGTCGCCCGGGACACCTCCGGCCAGCACCGCCGCTGCCGCGTGGAGGACCCGGCCGTGCCGGCGCACCCCGTGGTGGACCGCGGGCTGCTGCAGCGCACCATGGGCCGGCACGCCGCGCTGGAGCGATCGGCCGGGGGGCTGCGGGAGGCCGCGGAGGTGCTGGACCGCACCGCCGTGGTGCGGCCGCTGCAGGACCGCCGGGCCGTGGAGGAGTCCGCGCTGGCCCTGGCGGGGCAGACCCTGTTGACCGCGGCGGAGCTGCGCACCGAGTCGCGCGGGTGCCACCGGCGCGGCGACTTCCCGGAGGCCGACGGGCAGCAGGCCCGCAGCGTGGTGCTGCGGCTGGACGTCTCCGGCGCGCTCATCCGCACCACCGGTCCGGGCCTGGCGAGGGCGGCGGCATGACCGGGAGCGGTGCGGGACTGGACGCCGAGCACGTGCGCGCGCTGGTGCGCACGGCCTTGGACGAGGACCTGGCCGAAGGTCCCGACGCGACGACGCGCGCCACCGTGGGGCAGGCGCCGCTGGAGGCGGCGATGCACGCGCGCGGCGACGGGGTGCTCGCGGGTCTGGAGTTCGTGCGCGAGGTCTTCGACCAGGTCCTGGGCGCGGACTACGAGTGGGACCGCGACCTCTCCGACGGGGACGCCGTCGCCGCGGGGGACCGCGTGCTGCGGGTGCGCGCTCCCGGGGCGGGGCTGCTGACCGCCGAGCGGACCGCGTTGAACCTGCTGTGCCACCTGTCCGGAGTGGCCAGCGCGACCGCCGAGTGGGTGCGGGCCGTGGCCGGCACGGGCTGCCGCATCCGGGACAGCCGCAAGACGCTGCCGGGGCTGCGCGCGGCGCAGAAGTACGCGGTGCGCTGCGGCGGCGGGGTCAACCACCGGATGGCGCTCGGCGACGCGCTGCTGGTCAAGGACAACCACATCGCCGCGGCCGGTTCGGTGGGCGCCGCGATCGCCGCGTGCCGCCGCAGCGCGCCCGAACTCCCGCTGGAAGTCGAAGTGTCCACACTGGATGAATTCGCCGAGTCCCTCGAGGGGGAGCCGGAGCTGGTGCTGCTGGACAACTTCACGCCCCAGGGGTGCGCGGCGGCGGTGCACCGCGCGCGCAGCAGCGCCCCGCAGGTGCGGTTGGAGGCCTCGGGGGCGCTGACGCTGCAGCGCGCCCGCACCTACGCCGAGACCGGTGTGGACTTCCTCGCCGTGGGGCGGCTGACGCACTCCGCTCCCGCGCTGGACGTGGGCTTGGACATGTGACCGCCTCGGCGGCGCGTGCGCGGGCCCGGTGCGGCGGCGGGCACCCGCGGACGGCATGATCACCGCTGTGCGGTCGTGCGGGACGCGGCCGCGCAGCACGTGGCCGGAGAGGGGGATCCCGTGGTGAACGCGGTCGAGCGCGGCAACGCGCTGCTGGACGGGCCGGAGCGGGGGCGCAGGAGCACCGGCCCCGCCCTCGGCGCGGTGGTCGTGCTCGCGTGCCTGCTGGCCGGGCAGTACCTGGCCGGCCTCGTGCTGTTCCCGCTGCTGGGGGCGTCCCCGCTGGCCGTGCTGCGCGGTGACGTCGGCCCGGTCGACCAGGCGGCGATGCTGCTCACCGGTGCGGGAGCACTGGTGCTGCTGGCGCTGTGGCTGCGGTTCCGGGAGGTGCGCCCGTTCGGCAGTCTCGGCTTCCCGCTCGCGCGGCGCGTCCCGGCGGTGCTGCTGGGCGGTGCCGCGGTCGCCGCGGTCGCGCTGAGCCTGCCGGTCGCGATCAACCTCCTCAGCGGGCAGTACGAGGTGCGCGCAACGGGCGCCTCGGCGGTGGTGCTCGCGCTGCTGCCGGTCTTCGCCGTGCAGGCGAGCACCGAGGAGGTCCTCACCCGCGGGTACCTGCTGCAGGTCACCCACCGGCGCTGGGGACTGCCCGCGGCGCTGGCGGTGCAGGCGGTGCTGTTCGCGCTGCTGCACGTGACCAACCTCGAGATCAGCGTCATCGCCCTGGTCAACATCCTGCTCATCGGCGTGCTGCTCGGGCTGTGGGCCGTGGCCGAAGGAGGGCTGTGGGGCGTGTGCGCCTTCCACACCGTGTGGAACTGGGCGCAGGGCAACGTCTACGGCATCGAAGTGTCCGGGATGGACCTCGGAACCACCTGGTGGGACGTCTCCGCCGACCCCGCCGGTGCCACCCCGATCACCGGCGGCGGCTTCGGCGTCGAGGGCAGCGCGATCACCACCCTCGTGCTCGCCGCGCTGCTGACCGCGGTGGTGCTGGTGCGGCGCCGCGCCCGCCCCGCGGCCGCCGGGCAGTCCCGGTGATCCCGGAGCGGGGGAGCGGCTGCCCGATGTCGGGGATCCCGCAGCGAGGCCCCGCCGGAGGTTCCTCCCAGCTACCCCCATCCACCCGCCCGCACCAGCCCATCCGCGGACTCCCCTAGTTCGCGGTGCTGCGCGGGGTGGTGATCGCCGACAGCCGCTCCGGCCCCTCGGCCGCGGGATCCCGGTTGTACGGCAGCAGCGCCAGCAGGCGGGCCATGCCGCAGGTGTTCGTCACCGCCGAGAACACCAGTCCGCCGCCGACGGCGGCGGCCAGCCACTTCGCCTTCGGCGCGACGGCACTGCCGAGCACACCGGTGAGCACGAGACCCCCGGCGGCGAGGCGCACCTGCCGCTCCATCGCCCACTTCTGCGCGTCCCGCTCGACCGGACCGCCCTGCTGCCGCCAGGCGGCCATGCCGCCGTCGAGCACGACCGGATCGCCCAGGTCCGTCTCGGCCAGCAGCCTGCGGGCCTCCTCGGCCCGCGCGCCCGAGCTGCACACCAGCAGCAACGGGTCCTCGTGCGCGCCGCCGAGGTGGCCGCGGTGCGCGCGCAGCAGGTCCAGCGGCACGTTCCGCGCGCCCGGGATGTGCTCGGCGCGGAACTCGCCCGGCGTGCGCACGTCGATGACCCGGGCGTTCGGCGTGGAGGTGAGCAGGGCGCGCGCCGCGCCCTGGTCGAGGGCCTCGGGAAGTAAACGGCTCATCAGGTCTCCTCGCAGTGGTCGGCCGGAGGAATTCTTCCAGAGAGCGCGCCTTCACCGGGACTGCGCCGGTTCGGATTCCGCGGGCCCCGCGGAGGTGAGCGGCACGTCGGCAGCGGCGGCCCCGTCGAACCGGTCGTCCACGACCACCGCCGCGCGCCCGGCCGCCTCCAGCAGCGAGGCCGCCGTGGTCGCGCGGTACCCGCTGCCGCAGTGCACCCAGATCATCCCGGCCGGCAGCTCCGGGATCCGCCGGCGCAGCTCGTACAGCGGCACGTGCACCGCCCCGGTGACGTGCGCGGCGCGGAACTCGCCCGGCGTGCGCACGTCCAGCACGACCTCGGCCGGGGGCAGGGAACCGGGCTCGCCGCGCAGCGCGGCGGCGAGCGCGCCGAAGTCGGCGGTGCGGGTGCTGCGCACCGGGCTGCGCTCGGTGGCGAGGTCCGCGGGCTCCCCGGTGGCCGCACCGGCGAAACCGTCGATGCCGATGCGGGCCAGCTCCCGCTGCGCGGCGGCGACCTGCTCGCGGCTGCGCCCGAGCAGCGTGATCGGCGCGCCCCAGTCGACCAGCCACCCCAGCCAGGTGGCCAGCGACCCGTCCAGGCCGAGGCTGACCGTCCCGGCGAGGTGCGCGGCCGCGTAGGCGTGGCGGTTGCGCAGGTCGACGATCCACTCGCCGCGGGCCAGCCCGTCGGCCAGGTCCGCGGGCGAGGCCGCGGCGGGCGGTCGCAGGTCCACCGGTTCCGGCCCGGCGAGGTTCCGCACGCCCATGTGCGCGTAGTAGGCGGGGTAGGTCTCCAGCCCGGACAGCACCGTGTCGACGAAGTCCTGCTCGGCCAGGGTGAACGCGGGGTTGGTGCCGCGTTCGTGCCCGAGCGTGGCGGAATCACCCCCCGCCGGGGTGGCCGAGCAGAAGCTGCCGAAGCCGTGCGTGGGCCAGATGCGCGCGCCGTCCGGCACCTCATCGGCGAGGCGGTGCGCCGAGGCGTGCTGGTGCCGGGCCAGCGTCGTGCTGTGCTCCGGGCCGAGCAGGTCGGTGCGGCCGGTGGTGCCGAACAGCAGCGAGCCGCCGGTGAACACGCCCACCGCACCCGCCTCGGATTCGAGGACGTAGGACAGGTGGTGGAAGGTGTGCCCCGGCGTGGCCAGGGCGCGGACCCGCAGCGCCGCGGAGACCGGCACGACATCGCCGTCGCGCAGCGGGGTGTGCGGGAACGGCGCCTCGTCGTCGGCGGCGAGGCCGTAGTCGGCGCCGGTCAGCCGGGCCAGGTCGAGCCCGCCGGAGACGTAGTCGTTGTGGATGTGGGTTTCCAGCACGAGCGCGATCCGCGCACCGAGCTGTCCGGCGAGGGCGAGCACGCGGTCCACGTCCCGCTGCGGGTCGACCACGACGGCGCGCTCGCCGTCGGTGGCCAGGTAGCTGCGGTCACCGAGCGAGGAGGTCTCGATGGTCTCCACGCGGACGTCCCGGTCGGATCCGGTCGTTGCCATGGCGCACCCCCGGTCGCGGCGGTTTCGCACCATTGTCGGGGTCGGGGCGCGCCTGCCGCATGGCAGCGTCCCGCGGCGGTGCGGTTGCCGGCCCGGGGCGCTCCCCGCCCGGGCCGTTTCCCGCCCGGGCCGCCTCCGGCACCGTCAGAACCGGCGGTTGGCGAGCACGGGCAGGCTCGAGCGCGCTTCCTCGACGGTTTCCTGGTCGACATCGGTGACGAGCACCTCGGGGGTCTCACCGGCCTGCGCGCGGATCTCGCCGAAGGGCGTGGCCACGAGGCTGTGGCCGATGCCGGTGGGGGCCTTGTCGCTCGGTTCGCGCCCGATGCTGCGCGGGTTCGCCTGGCCGCAGGCCACCACCCAGGTGGTCGAGTCGAGCGCACGCGCGCGGGTGAGCAGTTCCCACTGCTCCCGCTTGCCGGGACCCGCGCCCCACGAGGCCGCGGTGAGGACCACCGTCGCGCCGCGCTCGGCCAGCGTGGTGTACAGGCCGGGGAAGCGCACGTCGTAGCACGTGCTCAGGCCGAGGGTGGTGTCGCCGACGGTGATGGTCGCGGGTTCCTCGCCACCGGTGACGGTGCGCGACTCGGCGAAGCCGAACGCGTCGTAGAGGTGGATCTTGTCGTAGGAGGTGTCCACGTCCGGGCCGGTGGCCAGCAGCGTGTTGCGCACGCGGCCGTCCTCGCCCGGGGTGAACATGCCCGCCACCACGGTCAGCCCCGCCTCGCGCGCCGCGCGGCGCACTTCGCCCGCCCACGGGCCGTCGAGCGGTTCGGCCAGCGGCGCCAGGCGCACGCCGAAGCACGCCATCGTCGCTTCGGGGAACACGGCGATCTGCGCCCCGGCCTCGGCCGCTTCGCGCACGCCGGCGCGGACGAGGTCGAGGTTCTCGCCGGGGTCGGGGGTGGACACGATCTGGCACGACGCGATGCGCATGTCGCTCCCTCTCTTCGCGGGCTTCCCGGCGTGTATACCAGCACGTCCGGCCCTCGGGGAGGGGAGCGCGGCCGGTGGTGGCGTGCGCACCGGGGCGGTGCGCGTCCACAGTGGGCGCGCCCAGCGGGAAACGCGCTCACGCGAACGTATTTCGCGTCCGTGGCCGCGCTGCGCCCCGCGGACGCGGTCGGGACGCGGTTTTGGCAGCATGCGGAGCGGTGGTGACCGGCCCGGTCGCGCGCGTCACTGAATGCGGTGGCACGGTTGCGTCACGTGTCAACGCTCGCGGCCTCCGGACGATATGTCAGGCTGGAAGGACCGCGTGCGGCGAACAGCGCGGCGACCCCGCGCACGACGAGAACGAGGAGTCGGTTCATGAGCGAGGGCGACGGCACCACCTTCTTGCAGTGGAAGGAGCGGGCCCAGTCCGAGGCGCGCGAGGACGCGCCGCGATTCCGGATGATCCTGGTGACCGGGGTGGTCGTGGTGGTCGCCGCCATCGTGGTGGGTGCGCTGGTGCTGCTGCTCAGCTGACTGCTGCTCAGCTGCGTCGGCCGCTGCTCACTCGCGGTCCGGCTGCGGCGGAGCGGAGGCGTCGAGCGGCCGGATGTGCAGGCGGGCGATGCGGTGCCCGTCCATGGCCCGCACGGTGAAGCGGTGCCCGAGCGCGTCGAGGGCGTCCCCGGCCGCCGGCAGTGTGCCGAGCCTGCTGAGCACGAAACCGGCGACCGTGTCGTAGGGCCCCTCGGGCAGGCTCAGCCCCACCTGCTCGGCGAGGTCGTCGCGGTGCAGCAGGCCGTCCACGACGTACCCGCCGGCGGGGACCGGGCGCACCGGGGCGGCGCTCGGGTCGTACTCGTCCCAGATGTCCCCGACGACCTCCTCGACCAGGTCCTCGACCGTGACGATGCCCGCGGTCCCGCCGTACTCGTCGATCACGACGGTGAGGTGGCCGTGCTGCCGCATCAACGACAACGCCTGCAGCACGGGTTTGCTGCTCGGCAGCGAGGTGACCGGACGGGCCAGCTCGCCCACGCGGCGCCCCCGGCCGGTCGTCGCGGAGGTCCCGGCCAGCAGCAGGTCGCGGACGTGGACGAAGCCGATGACGTCATCGGCGGTGTCCCGCAGCACCGGGTAGCGCGAGTGCGGTTTGCCGCGGATCTCGGTGATCGCCTCCTCCAGGGGCAGCGCCTCGTCCAGGAAGTCCACTTCCGTGCGCGGCACCATGACCTCGCCGAGGACCAGCCCGCTGGCGTGGAACGTGTCGGTGAGCAGGCGCCGCTCCTCCACGCTGAGCTGCTCGTTGGTGCGCACCATGTCGCGCAGCTCTTCCTCGGAGACCGCTCCCGCCGCCGCCTTCGGGTCGAGCCCCAGCAGGCGCACCACGGCGTTCGTGGACACCGAGAGCAGCCAGATCAGCGGGCGGGTCAGCGTGGCCGTGCGGTCCAGCACCCCGGCGGTGGCCAGGGCGGTGGTCTCCGCGCGGTGCAGCGCCAGCCGCTTGGGGACGAGCTCGCCGAGGACCAGCGAGAGGTAGGACACGAACAGCGTCACCGCGACCAGGGCCAGCGACGCGGCCAGGCCCACCGGGAGCCCCCACCCGGTCAGGGCCGGTTGCAGGCGCACGGCGATGGTCGCGCCCCCGTAGCTGGAGGCGAAGAACCCGGCGAAGGTGACACCGATCTGCACCGCCGAGAGGAACCGGTTCGAATCGGCCCGCAGGTTCGCGACCCGGGCTCCCCGCTTGCTGCGCTGCTCCAGCTGGTGCAGCTGGCTGTCGCGCAACGAGACCAGCGCGATCTCGGCAGCGGCGAAGTAGCCACCGATCAGGACGAACACGAGCACGAGTAGCAGGTTCCACACGACGCCGCTCATCCGCCGAGTCTCGCATCACGGGGAGATCCACACCGGACGTTCGAGCCCGTGCGCAGCTGCGCAGTCCGGCCGCGCTCCTCGCTCACCCGTCTCACCCCTGGAGCGGTAGGTGGTGGACGTTCCTCGGGAGATGTCCACCGCCCCTGCGTGATGCGCGCTCGCGCACACTCGATCGCGCGGTGTGCGCGTGCGGTTGTCAGCATGTGACAACGGGCTTCCCGCGCGGGTCGCGTCCGGGCAGGCTGTGAACTGCGACACAGAACGTCGCTTCGCTGCAGTCGGACGAAGGAGCCCGAGGTGAGAGCGGTACGAGTGCACGCCTACGGCGAACCGGCGAAGCTGGACACCGTGCCGGACCCGGCTCCGGCGGGGCCGCTCGACGTCCTCGTCGAAGTCGGCGCGGCCGGGGTGTGCCGGACGGACCTGCACATCA
>NZ_BAAGTH010000014.1:0-159439 GCF_054782015.1 Salinifilum aidingensis
TGATGTGCAGGTCCGTCCGGCACACCCCGGCCGCGCCGACTTCGACGAGGACGTCGAGCGGCCCCGCCGGAGCCGGGTCCGGCACGGTGTCCAGCTTCGCCGGTTCGCCGTAGGCGTGCACTCGTACTGCTTTCACTGGAGAACTCCCTCGTCCGTTTGCATTGCTTTTCAGCGACACCGGTTGCGCGGGGAAAGCGCTCGTGGGGTTCCGAGCGCCGCGACTCGCCCGAGACCCCACGAGCTTTCCTACCGACCTGCGGCCGGTAGCTCCGCATGCCCGCCGGGCCCGCGGTTGGTTCCGAGCCGGGTCAGGCGATGTTGGAGGGGCGTACCATTCCCTCCGCGAGATCGCCGATTCCGGGAGCAGTAATCGCACCGGGATTTTGCGCGTGCTCCTCGACGAGCAAGGTTTCGGTCGTCAGCAGCAGCGAGGCGATCGAGGCGGCGCTTTCCAGCGCGGACCGCGTCACCTTGACCGGATCGATCACTCCGGCTGTGAACATGTCCCCGTACTCGCCGGTCAACGCGTTGAAGCCGTGGCCTTCCGGCAGGGCGGCGACGTGGTCGAGGACGTCGTCGGCCACATGTCCGGAATTGACCGCGATCCACCGCAACGGCTCGATCAGCGACCGTCGAACGATCTCGTGGCCGCGGGCCGCGTCTCCGTCCAGCCCGGTGGGGCTGAGATTCGCGGCTGCTTTGGCGAGCGCGGCTCCGCCCCCGGCGAGAACGCCCTCTTCGATGGCAGCGCGCGTGGCCGAGACGGAGTCCTCGACGCGGTGCTGCTTTTCCTTGAGTTCCACCTCGGTGGCGGCGCCGACGCGCAGCACGGCGATGGAACCGGACAGGCGGGCGATGCGTTCCTGCAACGAGTCCTGGTCGTGCGGGTTCTCCGCGCGTTCGAGCTCCCGTTTGAGCTGTTCGATCCGCGCCTTGACGCTCGTGTCGTCCCCCGCACCGCCGACGATGGTGGTGCTGCTTTCCGTAACGGTGATCTTGTCGCACCAACCGAGATGTTCCAGCTTGGCCGACTCCAACTGCAGGCCGGCGTCACCGCTGATGACTTCACCGCCGCACAGGGTGGCGATGTCGCCGAGCTGCTGCAGGCGCCGGTGGCCGAAGCCGGGGGAGCGCACAGCCACGGATTTGAAGGTGCCGTGCACGTTGTTGTGCACGAGCATGCCCAAGGGAGGTCCTTGCACGTCCTCGGCGAGCACCACGAGCGGCTTGCCGGTGCGGGTCACCTGCTCGAGCACCGGCATGAGGGTCTGCACGTGCGCGATCTTCTCGTTCGTCAGGAGAATGTAAGCGCCGTCGAAGACCGTTTCCATCCGGTTCTCGTCGGTGATCATGTACGGGGAAATGTAGCCGTGGTCGAACTCCAAGCCGTCGACGAAATCGACGTCCAGCCCGAACGTCGGGGTTTCTTCCACGGTGACGACACCGGTCGTGCCCACGCGATCCATGGCCACGGCGATCATCTCGCCGACCTCCGGATCGTTGTTGGCTGAGAGCATGGCCACGTGCGCGAGATCGTCCTTGCCGCTGATCCCGCGGGCACCCGCGCGAAGCACGTCGATGACCGCGTTCGCGGCGTGCTGTATTCCGGCCTTCAGCAGCATGGGGTTGGCACCCTCGTCGACAGCGTGCAGCCCCTCGTGCACCAGTGCCTGCGCGAGCACGGTAGCCGTGGTCGTGCCGTCCCCGGCCACGCCGTTGGTCTTGTTGGCCACTTCTTTGACCAGTTGTGCGCCCATGTCGGCGAACGGGTCGCGAAGCTGGATCTCGCGGGCGATGGTCACACCGTCGTTGGTGATGCTGGGAGGCCCCGTGAGCTTTTCGATGACCGCGTTGCGGCCTTTCGGGCCCAGTGTCACTTTGACCGCATCGGCCAGGGCGTCGACCCCGTCGACCAGCAGTTGCCGTGCCTGGACGTTGAAGCGGAGATCCTTTGCCATGTCAGCTCGCCCTTCTGGTTCGTGATGTGTCGCGGTGGTTGCGTGGCCGTGCGCGTGGTCAGGCCGACGCGAGCAGGGTTTCGTCCGGGCGGATGTGCGCGTGGATGATCACGCACACCTTGTCGAAAGCCGGGGTGCGTTCACCGCCGGTGGCGTGTTCGGCGTCGAGAACCCATCCCATGCGGGACAGATCCGGTGCCGCCTGCTGCGCGCACGCGGTATGTGCAGCAGGCGCCATCGACGCGGCGTGCGCGTCCCAGACGGCGTCGTAGGCGGGTTGTCCGACCGTCCAGGCCGGCCGGCTCGGTTTCACGTTCAGTTCGATGTCGCTGAACGAGGGCAGCACCTCGAGCGCCTCCACGACATCGGAGAGGAGGTCGCCCGTCGGGCCTCTTCCGCGCAGAGTGGTCGGCACGCGCAGCAGCGCCCGCACGACGGCTCCATCGGTCGATGCCGCCGCCACCATTCCCGACTCGGCCAGCGACGCGGTCCGACCGGCGGGCACGATGTCGTCGAGGGCCTGCCAAACCTCGTGCAACAGGTGGGTTCGGGTCCGGGTGGGCATGTGCAACAGAGCTCCTCGCGGGGCGTGCGATCTCGGCCGGCCTTGCGCCGGGACAACGGGGGTCGTTGTGGAAGCCGGAGGCGGGGATTCGACCCGCCCGCCTCCGTCCCTTCCCCAGCGCGGTGCGTTAACGCACCGGCTTCAGATCGAAATCGATGTACTCGGCGGCGTCCTCGGGGCGTGCGAACAGGACCGTCTTGTCGTCGAGGTGCACCATGCGCCCGTAATGGGTGGACATGATCTCTTCGAAGTCGGACTGATCGAACTCGAAGCCCAGTTCCTCGGCGATCTCGTCGAAGTCGAACACGAGCTTCCCGCGGCCGTCGACGCGGATCATCGATGGCAAGTGGTCGACATCCACGTCGTCCTTGCCCGCCATGATCTCGGCGACTGCGTGCCCGTTCTGATTGTTCATCAACGTCACGCCGCACAAGTCCGATGCCGTCTCGTTCGCGGTGAAATTCCTTGATTTGCTCACTTCGTCAGCTCCTTCGGCTCGTCGAGGCTGAATTCGGCCAGCACGTTCCGGAAACCGTCCACAGCCGTGTCCCACGACTCGTTGAACGTGATCACTTTCTCCTGTGGCTGAGACCAGATCGGTTGCAGTTCGCGGGCGGCCTGCACGCACATCGGCGTCCACGCGTCGACCCACTGCTGCAGTCGGTGCTTGTTGGTGTCCGCGTGTTCGTCGTCACCGAGCAGCATCCCGAACAGCTCGCGCGTGTAGTTCAGATCGCGCTCGTAGTCCTTCTCGCCGGAGCCGACCAACGTCGGCGTGATGTAGTCGCCGTTGCGAGCGGCGATCTGCATCACCAGGTGACTGCGGAACAACACGCCCACCAGCGACTCGAAAACGACGTTGGTGGCGAACACGGCTTCAGCCCAGTCCTCGACGGCTGTGAGGTTCTCCACGACCTCGCGCACCCCTTGCCACGCCGGCTCGGAGTCCCACACTTCGCGGTGCGCACCGCCGTCGAACTCCTCGACGGATTCGCTCAGGTCGAGGTTGTAGAGCGCCAAGTCCTGGGCGAACCGCAGCTTGTGCGTGCTGTTGACCGCGATCGCCGTGTTGATCATGTTCGTCGGGCCGGAGCGCTGCGCAGCCACGAACACGTGCATACCCAGCCCGTTCTCCGCGTGCATCCACGCGCCCAAGTTCCGTTCCACGAAGTGCATCCACCCGCGGGACCAGCGGTGGTAGGCATTGGCCTTCTTCGCGTTCTCCAGGTTCTGCTGGACCTGCCGCACCACGTTGGCGTTGTTGTGGTAAATGGTCTTTTCCCACTCTTCGTTGGGATCGCGGAAACGGTGCCAATCGCTGGACTTCAGCGCGGTCCAGTCGTGCGGATACCCGCCGGGACCGTCCGGGAAGGCGTAGATCCATCCCTGGCTGAGATACCGATCGGTATCCGGCTGGACGTCGACCGTGACGTCCTCGTACACGGTGGCGCGCTTCTTCTTCGGCGTGAAGTAGTTGTAGCGACGGCTTTCCGAGCTGGGAAATGTCACGGCTCCGGCTTCGGCGTCGGTGAACTCGGGTTTGGGAAAGCTGCGCTGCTTGCTCGTGTCCCTGGTGACCATCGTTGGCGTTCCTTTCCCCGATGGGCCTGCCCCACGACACGCGTGCGGTGGGCACCATGCGGGCGGTTGTCAGGCTTCAGCCGAAACGGTGAACTTGTCGTAGAAGATCTGCTCCGCGGGAACGGAGCGGGAGGCGAGCACTTCCAGACCGGCGTCGATCATCGGCGGCGGTCCGCACATGTACACGTCCGCGTCAGCCAAGGTGGACTCGTGCTCATCCACCACGGTCGTGACCACGCCGAGCCGGCCGTCGAGTCCCAGCGACCGCCAGTCGGCCTGGTCGCTGTCGGACAGGCACGGCACGAACCGGAAGCGGGGGATCTGCTCGGCCAACGAGGCCAGTTCGTCGAGCAGGAACAGGTCGGCCGCCGTGCGGGCTCCGTAGTAGAAGACGACCTCCCGGTCGAAGGCGTCCTTGGCAGCGATCTGCCGCAGCAGCGACAAGATCGGCGCCATACCCGCACCGCCGCCGATGAACACCAGCCGGCGGTCGGAGTCGGCCCGCAGCGTGAACGTGCCGTACGGTCCGGTGACCTCGAGGTCGTCGCCGGTGTTGAGACCACCGCCGAGCAGGCCCGAGAACTTGCCGCCGGGATAGCGCTTGATGAGGAATTCGAGTTCTCCGTTGCGGCTCTTCGGCAGGTTCGCCATGGAGAACGACCTGTGCTCGGTGCTGCCGGGAATGGCGATGTCCACGTACTGGCCGGGATGGAACTTGAGCTCGTCAGCACCGTCGACGCTGAGCCGCAGCAGCGTGATGTCGTGGGTGAGCTCCTCCACTGCCTGCACCCGGGCTGACACGGTGACCACGGGCAGACCGGCCCGCAGCATGTCCTCGTCGTAGTTGATCAGCTCGATGTCCAGGTCGCTGTAGGCGTGCGCCCGGCACAACAGCACGTATCCCTCGTCGCTCTCGTAGTCGGCCAACGCGAAGGTCGAGTAGCGATCCATCTGCATGTCGCCGTCGAGCAGGAAGGACTTGCACGAGGAGCACTGCCCTTCCTTGCAGCCGTGCAGCGGCATGATGCCTTGGCGGAACGCGGCATCGAGCACTGTTTCGTCTTCGGTCGCCTCGATCTCTATGTCGACCGGCTCGAAGCGGACGCGGTGCTTATCGGTCATGGGATTTCCCTTCCCCTCTCGCTCAGGGAGGCGGTGCACCCCGCGGTGACCTCGGGTGGCGGCCTGCGGCCCCACAACAGGCCGCCACCCGAAGGCGAACCCCTCCGGTGGAGGGACGAGGCCCGCGTCGTTCAGGCCGTCACGTTCGGGTTGGCCCGGTAGGCGGCGACGTGTCGTTCGCGTTCCTCGTCGGACATCTCGTTGAGCGTCACGTTCGGACTGGCGAACGGTATGCCGCGGACGTCGTCCAAGGTCCACAACTTCTTGGGGTCGTCGAGATCGAGGTGCGGCTGCGGAATCAGCGTCTTTCCGTCATCGCGCACGTACTGCAGGTCTTGCAGCACATCGGCCAAGTCCCAGTTGTGGTAGAGGGTCTCCCACTCGCGGGTACCGGTCAGACGGCCCATGTTCGGCGTCTCCCGGCCCTGGTAGGTGGGCCGGAAGGCGACGGCGTCGGTCCAGTGGCAGGCCTCGGAGCAATAGGTCTTCCACTGGTCGTCGACCTTGTCCACCACCATGTCCTCGCGGATGAGGCACGGCACCATGCAGGACCAGCAGCGGTGCGGGTACTCGTAACCCACGTCCTCGAAAGCGATGGGCTTGTTCCGCCCCGGGTAGCGCAGCCGGTTGTACTCCTCCCACCAGCGGCCGAATTGGTTGTACCAGCCGGGGTACTTCTCCTCGAACCACTCGAAGTCGGCATCGGTCATCGGATCGATACGCCAGAAGTTCACCGGCCAGCCCGTCGCGAAGAACTGCGCCACCTTGTGGACGTAGAACTTGTTGACGATGCGGTTCCACGCCTCTTCGACGAGGTCGTGGGGGATTTCCAGACCGTACTTCTCCAGCGGGAGCAGGTAGCTGCGGTAGTAGTCGTCGTAGATCCACCGCCGCCACATCTCCGCGTAGCTCTCGCGATCCTTGCGGCGGTCCTTCGTGCCGTACTCGATGAACGTCCCGATCGCCGCGTCGACCACGCAGTGGTTGTTCCACCACGCGTGCCGCAGGTCCCGTTCCAGCAGCTGGCGGTTGTCCTCGTCGGCCAAGGCCATGAGCAGGATCGAATAGCCGTTGCTGATGTGCCGCGACTCGTCCGACTGCACCGAGTGGAACACCGTTGGCAACAGGTAGTCCCCGTTGGCCGCGGCCTCACCCGGCATGGCCACGAACAGCGTATTCGTGAAGGCAGTCTCGGCGACCACCGTCAGGTAGATGTTCGCGGCGGTGACGGCGTCGCCGGTGATGAAGCTTTCCCCGAACTGGCGACCGATCGTGCCGGAGTAGCTGTTGGCCCAAGCCTGTTCGGTCATGTCGAACCCGGCGGGATCGACGTAGTGGTTCATGTACAGGCGCTTGAGATTCATCTGAATCGTCGAATGGCGTACCTCGTCGATCATCTGCACGGCGAGCCCGTTGTGGATCTCCGGGTTCGGTACCGCGTCGATGGCCATCGGCATCGCCCGGGCCGCCGAGATCTCCGGGAACGGGATGATCGACAGGAACAGCTTCTGCCACTCCATCCAGCGTTCTTGCACCTGGCGGAACATGTTGCCGCGGATCGCACCGTCCATGGCGCCGTAGACGCGGTCGTCCTTCTCCTCCTCCATCGGGAAGTAGGAGCGCATGATCTGCTTAAGGGGGTCCTTCTTCGGCGACTTCTCGAACTTGTAGTCGGTGCCGAACCGCTGCGCCGGTGTCTTGAAGGACGGCTCCCAGGACAACTCCGTGATCTTCTGGTGAGCTTTGCTCAGGCTCTGTCGGCTCACGCTTGCCTCCTGGATGTCACGTGCTCCCGGCTGTGGTCGCGGTTCCGGGATGACACGAATCACAGCAGGCCGGCTCCCCCGTGTTCATCTCAATGTGAGACACTCTGGGGTACGACTCACTTGCGCGTTGATGTCAGGCTTGGGATCACAGGGGCGGCCACTTCCCATCGAGCGGCCGCCCCCGGAGGAGGTCCCGACCATGACCCGCCACCCCCACCACGAGTCGCCACCGCAGAGCCCACCCGGTACGCCGGGTTCCGACCTGGCGCCGGCGCGTGAGAAGTTCCTCGCCGACCAGCAAACTCCGGAGACGGTCCGGAACACCATCGCGGCCTCGTGGCAGCGGTCAGCACGCTGGAACGTCACGGCGGACCAACTGCTGGCCCCGTACCACGAGAACGTGGACATCGAAGGACGCCTCGTACACGCTTCGACACCAGTCCTCGATCGGCTGCAGGGCGAGGTCAGCGATCAGCCGGTCAGCGTCGTCCTGACCAATCCCCAGGGCTACGTGCTCGACCGGCGCACCGGCACCCCGAATCTGGAACAGCACCTCGACGAGGTCTACCTGGCCCCGGGCTTCAGCTACGCCGAACAGTTCATCGGCACCAACGGGATCGGTACAGCCCTCGAGTCCGGTCAGGCGACGTACGTCTACCAGCGGGAGCACTACACCGACCCGCTCGGCGAACTCGCCTGCGCCGGAGTGCCGCTGTACAGCCCGACGACCCGGCAACTCGAAGGTCTGCTGGACATCACGTGCTGGGCGCAGGACGCGAACCCGCTGCTGATGGCGATGGCGCGCAGCGCCGCCCAAAACATCGAGGCGGCCCTGCTCGCCAGTGCCCGGGGACGCGAAACGGCTCTGCTGAACGAGTACCTCCGGATTTGCCGACGTCACCCGGGCCCCGTTCTCGCCTTCAACGCGGACGTCTTCATGCTGAACGACGAAGCCCGGCAGTTGTTGAGTTCCCAGGACCACACCGCGGTGAGCGAACACCTGCGCAATGAGCTCGACGCTTCCACCCGACGACTCAGCGCCAAAATCGATCTCCCCAGCGGTGCGCACTGCTGCGTCTACGCCGAGCAAGTGCACCACGGAAACCAGTACGCCGGCACGCTCGCCCGCGCCCAACTCGCCGAACCAGCCCACCGGTTCGCCGTGCCCGCACTCGGAGACGCGCCAAACCTGCCGGGAGTAAAGGGTTCCGGACCACTGTGGAAACAGGCTTGTCGCACGCTGAACCGCGACTTCCTCGAACAGAGCTGGACCGCCCTGGAAGGAGAACCCGGCGTCGGCAAACTCGCTCTGATCCGGGCCATCCATCTCCACCACAGCCCGGAGTCACACCTGCGAATCATCGATGCAGCGGAGACCACCTCGAACCAACAGTTCACGCAAGAGGTGCAACGCGAACTCGAGGCCGGGCACGGTTCCATCGTTCTGCGCCACCTCGATCACCTCGATGCGCGCACGATGAAGCGTCTGAAAGTCGTGCTGCTAGCGTCGCTCCACGACCACTCGACGAAGTGGGTCGCGGCGACCTTGGACAAGAACGCCAAGCGCAGCTCGGCGCTCGACAACCTCCTTGCTGCCTTCCCCCACTCCGTCGAAGTGCCGCCCTTGCGGCACCACGTCGAGGACATCAAAAAGATCGCTCCGCTGATGCTGCAGCAAATCACCAAGAGATCCGACCTGGAGTTCTCCTCAGCGGCGATGCGAAAGCTGCTGCAGCGGAGTTGGCCCGGCAACGCCGCCGAGCTCCGCAGGGTCATCCAGCTGGCGGCCAAGAGAACCAGAGCAGGCACCATCAACGTCGACGACTTGCCACCGGAGTGCCGCAGTCAGAGCGGCAGGGTGCTCAACCCGATCGAGTCCATGGAGCGCGACGCCATCGTCAACGCGCTCACGGAAAGCCGGGGAAACCGTGCGCAGGCGGCGCGCAGCCTGGGAATCTCCCGGGCAACCATCTACCGAAAGATCAACGAATACCACATCGAGAACGCCACTGGCCGGACTGGCCACGACTCCACCCAGATCACCGAAAACTCGTCGTGAACCCTCGAAGTCACCCGTGGTGCGACGTTCGTCGACCACCGGTGCGGGTCCGTCAGAAGAACAGGACTGCGCAGAGATTGGCTCTGTCCGAAGCTTCGGACAGGATGCGCACGATCATGATCGGGCTGGGTTTCCAGGAGCCGATCCTGCGCAGCGCGGAGTGTTTCCGCACGATCTGGCCACCGAAGCGCCGCACCGCCGCACCGGTCACGAATCCTTGAAGAAGGAGTTTTGGACCGACACATCCTGGGCCGGTGCCGCTCCAGCACCGGCCCCTGCCCCTCCGGAGGAGGGCTTACGGCGCTGGCTGTAGTCGCGCTCGGAATCCTGATTCTTCGGCGGTTCGTCGCCCTTGAAGGATCCCGGCGGCCGCGGCTCACCCGTCCACCCATCAGGCCGCGGCGGGATCAGCGGGCCAAAGGTGAGTGGTATGTGCGGGGACTGTTGCTGGATGGGCAGCGTACGTCGAGCCCAGCCATGGCCGAGCGTCCCGGGTTGGATCACCAGGGACTGCACCCTTTGGGAACACATAGGGAACAGCTCACCGTAGACGGCCGCCACCAGCCGGCCACAACCGGACCGCACGTGAACGACCCCGTGCCCTGCGGGTGCAGGTCACGGGGTCGTCGGTGCTGGGTGCCGGGTAGAGGATTCGAACCTCTGAAGGCAGTGCCGGCTGATTTACAGTCAGCTCCCTTTGGCCGCTCGGGCAACCCGGCTGGCAGCTCTTCATCGCTGTCGGGGACATACCCTACCCGCCGCTCTCAGCCATCTCCGAAGGGGGTGGGGACCCGGGTAGCGTGAAACCGTTGACCCGACACAGCTGGAGGTGACTTCGGTGGCATCAACCTCGTCGTTCGACGTGGTCAGCAAGACCGACACGCAGGAAGTCGACAACGCCCTGAACCAGACGGCGAAGGAGCTGGCGAACCGCTTCGACTTCCGCGGCACGGGCACGAAGATCTCCTGGGCCGGCCAGGACGCGGTCACCGTCGAGGCCGAGACCGAGGAGCGCTGCCGCGCCGCCGTCGACGTGTTCAAGGAGAAGCTCGTCAAGCGCGGCGTCTCGTTGAAGGCGCTCGACCTCGGCGAACCCCGCTCGTCCGGGCAGACCTACCGCATCGCCGGTTCGATCGTGCAGGGCATCTCGCAGGAGGTGGCCAAGAAGATCAGCAAG
This sequence comes from Salinifilum aidingensis, assembly GCF_054782015.1. NCBI lineage: Bacteria > Bacillati > Actinomycetota > Actinomycetes > Pseudonocardiales > Pseudonocardiaceae > Salinifilum > Salinifilum aidingensis. The sequence goes on from NZ_BAAGTH010000014.1 coordinate 10,229, forward strand.
AAGATCCGCGACGAGGGGCCCAAGGGGGTGCAGGCGCAGATCCAGGGCGAGCAGCTGCGCGTGACCGCGAAGAAGAAGGACGAGCTGCAGGCCGTGATCCAGCTGCTCAAGGAGGCGGACTTCGAGGTGGCGCTGCAGTTCGAGAACTACCGGTGACCGGGTGATTCGGTGAGGGGAATCGTCCTCGCGGGGGGCAGCGGCACGCGCCTGCACCCGCTGACGCAGGCGGTGTCCAAGCAGCTGCTCCCGGTGTACGACAAGCCGATGGTGTACTACCCGCTGTCGGTGCTGATGCTCGCGGGCATCCGCGAGATCATGATCATCTCGACGCCGCAGGACGTCCCGCTGTTCCGCCGCCTGCTGGGCGACGGCTCGCAGTTCGGCCTGCACCTGCAGTACGCCGAGCAGCCCGAGCCGAACGGACTCGCAGAGGCCTTCCGCATCGGCGCCGACTTCATCGGCGACGACTCGGTGGCCCTCGTGCTCGGCGACAACATCTTCTACGGGCAGGGCTTCTCCGGCATGCTGCAGCGCTGCGCGGCGGAGCTGGACGGCTGCACGCTGTTCGGCTACGCCGTGCGCGACCCGGAGCGCTACGGCGTCGGCGAGGTGGACGCCGCCGGCAAGCTGGTCTCCCTGGAGGAGAAGCCCAGCGCTCCGCGGTCGAACACGGCGATCACCGGGTTGTACTTCTACGACAACGAGGTCGTGGACATCGCGGCGGGGTTGCGGCCCTCGCAGCGGGGCGAGCTGGAGATCACCGACGTCAACCTCGCCTACGTGCGGCGCGGGCGCGCGCACCTGGCCCGGCTGGGGCGCGGTTTCGCCTGGCTGGACACCGGCACGCACGACTCCCTGCTGGAGGCGGGCCAGTTCGTGCAGGTGCTGGAGCACCGCCAGGGCGTGCGCATCGCCTGCCTGGAGGAGATCGCCCTGCGCATGGGCTACATCACCGCCGAGGAGTGCCTCGAACGCGGCCGGCTGCTGGCCAAGTCGGGCTACGGCGAGTACGTCATGGCGCTCGCGCGCGACGCCGGCGCGCAGGGCTGAGCGCACCGCCCGCCGGGTGCCCGCGGGCGCCCGGCGGGCGGATCACATCCGCGGGAGCTCGCGTCCCGCCATGCCCTCGAGCCGCTGCACGCGCTCGCTGATCGGCGGGTGCGTGGAGAACAGCCGCGCCATCCGCTCGCCCGGCCTGAACGGGTTGGCGATCATCAGGTGCGACTGCGAGGCCAGCTTCGGCTCCGGCGGCAGCGGCGCCCGCTGGGTGCCGCGCTCCAGCTTGCGCAGCGCCGAGGCCAGGCCGAGCGGGTCGCCGGTGAGCTCCGCGCCGGAGGAGTCGGCCTGGTACTCGCGCGAGCGGCTCACGGCCATCTGCACCACGGCGGCGGCGATCGGGCCGAGCAGCGCGACGAGCAGCATCCCGAACGGGTTGCCGCCCTCCTCGCGGGAGCCGCCGAACATGCCGAACAGCAGCCCGAAGTTCGCCAGGAAGGTGATCACGCTGGCCAGCGCCCCGGCCACGCTGGAGATGAGGATGTCGCGGTTGTACACGTGCGAGAGCTCGTGCCCGAGCACCGCGCGGATCTCCCGCTCGTCGAGCAGCTCCAGGATGCCGGCGGTGCAGCACACCGCCGCGTTGCGCGGGTTGCGGCCGGTGGCGAAGGCGTTCGGCGCCTGCGTCGGGCTGATGTACAGCGCGGGCATCGGCTGCCGCGCCGAGGTGGACAGCTCCCGCACGATCCGGTGCAGTTTCGGCTGCTCGGCCTCGGAGACGGGCCGTGCGCGCATCGCGCGCAGCGCCAGGTTGGCGGAGTTGAAGTAGGCGTAGCCGTTCATCCCGAGCGCGACGACCAGCGCGACGACCAGACCGAACGAGCCGAACATGCGCCCCACGAGCAGCACGAGCGCGCTCATGCCGCCCAGCAGCAGCGCGGTCTTCAGACCGTTGAACCGACCGTGCACCGTGCCTGCCTTTCACGTTCCGTACCCGAACGGGGGCGGGTTCCCGCCCTCCGGGCCCTCCCGCGTGTTTTCCACCTCTGGTAACAAGAACGCTCCGCGAGGGGCTCAGGTTCCCTCGGACCTCCTCCTCGCGGGGGTGTTGTGGCGAGCCGCACGAACCCGAATGCGGATCACTTTCAGTAATCGACGATCATGCCGGAGGGCCAGGCGAGCGAGCAGGAAGCGATCGTCCGCGCGAAGACACTACGAAAGGGGTCTGCATGGCACTGGCTAGGCTGCTGCGCCGCCGCTCGAAGCGCTCGGGCGGAAGCGGTCGCGCGGAACGCGCCGGGTCCATCCTCCCGCCGACACCGCTGGACAGCGGCATCCTCAGCGGGCAGGTGCACGACGACGAGGAGCGGCTGCTGCCCGGGGCCACGGTGACCGTGGCCAACCGGCTCAACCAGCAGGTCGCGCAGTGCACCACCGACACCTACGGGTACTTCGTCACCGCCCTGCCGCCCGGCGAGCACCGGGTCGCGATCTCCGCGGGCGGCTACCAGCGGCTCGCCAAGCGCTGCGAGATCCGCGTCAACCAGCACACCACCCTCGGCGGTGTGCAGCTGGAGCAGGACCCCGCGCTGGAGCTGCCCGCACCCGGCGTGTGGAAGTTCGACCCGTACCACACCGAGATCCGGTTCATCGCCCAGCACGTCGGGATGTCCCAGATCCACGGGATGTTCACCAGCTTCGACGGGCGGATCATCGTCGCCCCGCGGCTGGAGGACTCGCGGATCGAGGTCGTCATCGACGCGGCCAGCGTCGACACCGGCGTGTCCATGCGCGACGACCACCTGCGGTCGTCCGACTTCTTCGACGTGGAGAACCACCCGCGGCTGTACTTCACCAGCGAGCGGCTCACCCCGCTGCGCGGCAACCAGTGGTCGGTGCACGGCCAGCTCACGCTGCGCGGGCACTCCAGCCCGGTCGAGCTCGACGCCGTCTACCTCGGCCAGCGCCGCTGGCAGGGCCCCGGCTTCGAGGGGGACATGCGGCTCGGCGCGCAGGCCGAGACCAGGCTGCGCCGCGAGGACTACGCGGTGAACTGGCAGGCCACTCTCGCCAAGGGCATCGCCGTGGTCGGCCCGACCATCGAGGTGAAGCTGGGACTCCAGGCGGTCAAGGAGAGCTGACGTCCGGGCGACCCCCGCGGGCGGTCCGGCGCACCCCGCCGACCGCCCCGTGCCGGTGTGCATCTCGCGGGGAATGCACACCGGCACGGGGATGCGGCTCAGGCGGACGCGTCGGCCGGGTGCTCGGCGTGCAGCTCCATCGTGCAGCACTTGGGCCCGCCGCCGGACTTCCGCAGCTCGGAGACGTCCACCAGCAGCGGTTCGTACCCGCGCCGGGAGAGCTGCTCGGCCAGCCCCGTGGCCTCCTGCGGCAGGACCACGTGGCGTCCGTCCGAGATGCCGTTCAACCCCAGGCAGGCCGCGTCGGCCGCCGAGGCCTCCACCGCGTCCGGGAACAACCGGCGCAGCACCGCGACCGAGCCGGCCGAGAACGCCCCCGGGTAGTAGGCGATCCGCGCCCGCTCGCCCTGGGCGAGCACGAACAGCGCCGTGTCCAGGTGGTAGAAGCGCGGATCGATCAGGCGCAGCGACACCACCGGCACGCCGAGCACTTCCTGCGCTTCTCCGTGCGCCCGCGGATCGGTGCGGAAACCGCTGCCCGCCAGCAGCAGGCGCCCCGTCCACGCGAAGTCCCCCTCGGCCTCGTTGACGTGCTCGGGCATCACCACGTCGCGGAAACCGGACTCGAGGAACCACCGGCGGAAGTGCTCGGCCTCCGGGGCGCGCTCGTGCGAGCGGAACCGCGCGCCCAGCACGCGCGAGCCGACCACGGTGCCGGAGTTCGCCGCGAAGACCATGTCGACCAGGCCCGGCACCGGCGGCGCCGTGCGCACCTCGTGCCCCAGCGCGGTGTAGCAGTCCCGCAGCGCTTCCCACTGGCGCATGGCCAGCTCCGCGTCCACCGGGGTGTCCGGGTCCATCCACGGGTTGATCGAGTACTCGACCGCGAAGTACCGCGGCGGGCACATCACGTACCGCCGCGTTCGGGCCGCGGGCGTGCCCGCCGTCACCGCGTCAGGGCCAGCGAGTACCGTCATGAATCGAAATCTAATGACGCTCGCGACGACCTTCAATCGGCGTTTGTTGCACCGACTGCGGCAGAATGTTGCACATGGATGCGCTGGATCAGCTAATCGTTTCGCACCTGGTGGCGAATGCGCGCGCCAGCTACGCGGAGATCGGGGCCGCGGTGGGCCTGTCCGCGCCTGCCGTGAAGCGGCGGGTGGACCGGCTGCTCGACGAAGGAACGTTGCGCGGGTTCACCGCGGTCGTCGACCCCGAAGCCCTCGGTTGGGGCACCGAGGCGTTCGTCGAGGTGCACTGCAACGGCAACGTCCCCGCGGGCAACCTCCGCCAGGGCCTCGAACCGCTGCCCGAAGTCGTCGCGGCCTACACCGTCTCCGGGCAGGCGGACGCCATCGTGCACCTCCGCGCGGCCGACATCCACCACCTGGAGCAGGCGATGGAACGGCTGCGCGCCGTGCGCTTCATCGAGCGCACCGTCTCCACCGTCGTGCTCTCGCGGCTGCTGGAGCGATCGCCGAGCCCCGGCTGGGACACCTGAGGGCAAGTTTCCGCGCGACCCGATGGCCGTGTGCTTGGCCGCACCGGCCCGTCAGGCAAGCGGCGCAGCCGCTTCCTCCCCACGCGCAGAACGACCCACTGGGGGTTCTCCGGCGCTGGCCTCGCGAGGACGGCCCCGGCGATGCTGCGCCCGTCCGCTGTCCGGGGCGGGAGGTCGGGGGGCAGCTGGGAGGTCGGGGCGGCTGGGAGCGCAGGAGGTTCCGCCACGAGAGCTCGTGCTCAGAAGGACGCCGACCGCATTACCCGTCCCAGCTCCGGAATCCGGCCGTTTCCGCGTCCTCGGTGGTGCGGAACCACACGTCGGCCACGATCCCGTCGTACTGCGGCGAGTCCGGCGTGTGGTACTGGCGCGAGGCGGCGTGCCCCTTGATCAGCGGCCCCACCGAACCGGCGAGGATCTCCCCGTCCGGCCCGGGGCGCTCCGCCGCTCCGGGGGTGCGGCGCGGCAGGCCCGCGTCGGCCTCCCCCGGCGCCGCCTCGGCGCTCCCGGTCTCCGGTGCGGCCGAGTCCCGCTCGGCCTCCTCCGGCTCCTCGGGGGCCGCTGCGGGCTGGGCAGCGCCCTCGTCCCGCGCACCCTCCGGTGCGCCGCTGTCGTGCTCGGAGCGCTCGGCGCCGTCCGGGGCCACCCCGGTGAGGCTGCCGCGCACGGACACCTCCCCCCGCCTGCGCCAGCGCGCAGCCGTCGCCGCGGCGGCGCGCGCCGCCGCCTCCGACGTCCCCTCGTCGGCGCGGGTCCCGGGCTCCTGCTCGGCGGGTTCTTGCTCGGCGGGTTCTCGCTGCTCTGGTTCCTGCTGGGCGGGCCGTGGCGGCGCGGGTTGCTCCGCCGCGGTGTCCGCGCCCGCCGGCTCCTCGAGCGCGGGCTTCTGGAACCAGGTGTTCCCGCTCGCGTCCTGCTCAACCGCTTCGAACGGCACGGCCCCCGGAGGGGTCGCGCTGAACCGGATCGGCAGTTCCGGCTCCACCGGGACCTCGCGCGTGGCTCCGCCGGGAGCCTCGAGGCCGGGGGTGTCGGGCCGCGGCGGCCGGGTCGCGGGCTCGTCGAAGGTGTACGGGCGCGGGGCGAGCGGTCCGGCCGAGACGTCGTGCTCCCCCTGCTCGAACGGGTGCGGCGCGCGCCGCGCCGGCTCGGCGCCGGGCTGCTCGACCGGAGCGGCCCCCGCGGTGGGCGCGTGCGGATCGGCCCCCTCGTTCTGCGCTACCGTCCTCCGCACTGCACCGGTCTCCTGCGCGGCCGGGGTGTCGGCGGCCCCGGGATCCTGCGCAGCCGGGTCCTGCGCGGCGGGGCTCCGCGCGGGGTGCGGAGCTCGCAGCTGCGGACGCGTGCGGCTCTCGTCCGCCGGCTGCTCCCCGGCCCGCTCGGCCGACGCACCCCGCTCCGCCGACGCACCCCGCTCAGCCGGCGCGCCCCGTTCGGCCGGTGCGGCCATATCGCTCGATTCCGCGGGCGCAGCCGGCTCGCCCCGCTCGGCCGGCGCGGTCCAGGCCTGCCAACCGCGCTCGTCGCCGTCGCCGCGCCAACCGCGCTCGTCGTCCTCGCCGCGCTCGTCGAGGATGTCCAGCAGCTCCGCCTCGCGCGGCGGTTCAGTCGGCGGTTCCGCCTCGCGCAGCGGCCCGGCCGCCAGCTCCTCCTCGAGCCGGGCGAGGTCCTCCTCGCGGGCGCGCAGGCGTTTCTGCAGCGGCCGCACGAACAGCACGAAGTTCACGAGCACGCCGAGCACGAACGCCGCGAAGCTCCACAGCCAGACCTGGGTGAACAACCAGGACGTCACGTCCGCTGCCTCCTCACCGACATCCGAGGATCGTCGTGCATGCGCGGCACCCGCGCGGAAACGCCGCGTCCCGCCCCGGCGAGCGCGGCCCGGCCGCCTCGTCGCAGCGCACGGCTCCCATCCGCGAGCACTACCGCGTCCGGTCCACCACGTAGTCGACGACCGCGGCCAACGCGTCCCGCGCCGCGCACTCCGGCAGCTGCGCCAGCTCCTTGCGCGCGTCGCCCGCGAACTCGTCCAGCTTCGCCCGGGTCCGCTCCAGCCCGTTCGACGCGCGCAGCAACCGCAACGCCTCCGCGACGTCGGCGTCCTCGGTCAGCGGCGACCCCAGCAGGTCCCGCAACCGCGGGTCGGCGTCGGGCTCGCTCAGCGCGTAGAGCATCGGCAGCGTCCGCACCCCCTCGCGGAGATCGGTGCCCGGCGTCTTGCCGGACTCCGCGGCCGGGGAGGCGATGTCGATGATGTCGTCGGAGATCTGGAACGCCGCGCCCACGGCCTGCCCGATCCGCTCGAGCGCCCGCACGTGCTCCGCCGGGGAGCCGGAGAACCACGCGCCGAACCGGCCGGCGGCCGCGATGAGCGAACCGGTCTTCTCGTAGATCACCCGCAGGTAGTAGTCGACCGGATCGGTGTCGTTGCCCGGCCCGGTCGTCTCGCGGATCTGCCCGGTGACCAGCGACTCGAACGTCTCCGCCATGTGCCGGGAGGCCTCGCTGCCCAGCTCGGACATGAGCCGCGAGGCCTGGGCGAACAGGAGGTCGCCGGTGAGGATGGCCACCGAGTTGTCCCAGCGGGCGTTGGCGCTGGTCGCCCCGCGCCGCATCGTGGCCTCGTCCATCACGTCGTCGTGGTAGAGCGTGGCCAGGTGCACCATCTCGACGGTGGCGGCGGACTTGATCACGCCTTCGGCCCGCGGGTCGCCGAAGTGGCCGGCCAACAACGCGAACAGGGGGCGGAACCGCTTGCCGCCCGCCTCCACCAGGTGCAGCGAAGTGCGGGTCGCGAATTCGAGATCGCTGCGCACCGACTCGTGCAGGAGCTGCTCCACGCGGAGCATGCCCTCCCGCACGGAGTCGGCCAACGCCTCGTCGACCGCTCGTCCCGGAGCATCGGCCACACCCCTGGTCAGCTCACTGATCGGATCACCCGCTGGCGTGCTCACGTCACCGTCGCCTTCGCTCCCCGGATCCTCGCCTGCCGGCGAGCACTCTACGACACGAAGCCACCGACGTTCGCCCAGTCCAGGACCGGAGTGGGCCAGACGCCCAGCAGCAGGGTCACCACGACACCGAGCGTGATCGCCGCTGTCGTGAACGCGCCCGGCACGCTGACCGTCGGACCGTCCTCGGCGGGTTCGCGCAAGTGCATCCGCACGACCACCTGAAGGTAGAAGTAGGCCGCGACCGCGCTCGCCACCAGGGCCACCACCACCAGCGGCGCCATGCCGGCCGACCACGCGGCCTCGAACACGACGAACTTCCCGATGAAACCGCTGGTCAGCGGAATGCCGGCGAGCGAGAGCAGCAGGAAGGTGAATACCCAGGCGAGCAGCGGGGAACGTTTCGCCAAACCGTTCCAGTCGGAAAGGTGACCAGCCTCACCGCGTCCGGAGCGCACCAGACTCGTCACACCGAACACGGCGATCGTGGTGAACCCGTAGGCGAGCAGGTAGAACAACGTGGCCGACAGGCCCCGCCCGGTCAGCGCGATCGCGCCGATGAGCAGGAAGCCCGCGTGCGCCACCGAGGAGTAGGCGATCATCCGCTTGACGTCCTGCTGGGTCAGCGCGAGCACCGCGCCGATGAGCATCGACGCCACCGCCACGACCTGCAGCACGCCGTTCCACTCCCAGCTGGAGGCCTCGAACGCCACGTGCAGCACGCGCAGGATCCCGCCGAACGCGGCCACCTTCGTGCAGGCGGCCATGAACGCGGTCACCGAGGTCGGCGCGCCCTGGTACACGTCGGGCGTCCAGGTGTGGAACGGGCCGACCGAGGCCTTGAAAAGCAGCCCCACGACGAGCAGTCCCAGCCCGGCGAACAGCAGCGTGTCCGAGCGGTCCGTGCCGGCGGTGGCCTCCGCGATCGCCGAGAGGTGCACCGAGCCCGCGTAGCCGTACAGCAGCGACAGGCCGTACAGGAAGAACGCCGAGGCGAACGCGCCGAGCAGGAAGTACTTCACCGAGGCTTCCTGCGACAGCAGCCGGCGCCGCTTGGCCAGCCCGCACAGCAGGTACAGCGGCAGGCTCAGCACCTCCAGGGCGACGAACATCGTCAGCAGGTCGTTGGCCGCGACGAAGACCATCATCCCGCCGAGGGAGAACAGGGCCAGCGGGAAGACCTCGGTGCGCATGTCCACCGCCGCGGCCTCGGCGCGGCTCATCGCCCCGGGCCCGCCGACCCCGGCCGGCTCCGCCTGCTCCGGGCCGGACTCGGCGACGAACGCCCCGCCCGGTTCGACCGAGCGGTCCGCGAGCAGCAGCACCGCGGCCAGGCCCAGCACCAGCAGCGTTCCCCACAGGAACAGCGCCGGGCCGTCCACGGCGAGGCGGTCGGCCAAGGTCACCGTCCCCGGCGCGCCCGCCCGGGCGACGACCGCGACCACGCCGGCGACGAGCGCCGCCAGTGTCGTGACCACCTGCCACGACCAGCGCTGCCGCCGCGGCGCGAACGACTCGATGAGCACGCCGACGCAGGCCGCGCCGAAGACCACCAGCAGCGGGGCGACCGCGGCCCAGTCGATCGACGGCGGCGGCTGCGGCTGCGCGAGCACCGCGTTGCCCGTCAAGAGCCCCGTGACCACGTCAGTTACCTCCCTGTACGGCGGCGGGGTCGCTGACGCCGACTTCCTGCATGGTCGCCGCGACCGACGGGTTGATCACGTCCAGCACCGGCTTCGGGTACAGCCCCAGCCCGATCACGAGCACCACCAGCGGGGCGAGCACCGCGAGTTCGCGCCCGCCCAGGTCGCGGATGCCGCGCGGGGCCGTGCGCTCCGGATCGCCGACCGCGCCGGGACCGGGCGCGGCGGCGAGCAGCGCGTCACCGCCGAGGGGACCCTGCATCGTGCGCTGGTAGAACCACAGCACGTACACCGCGGCCAGCACCATGCCCACCGAGGCCAGCACCGCGTACACCGGTTCGCTGCGGAAGGCGCCGAGCAGCACGAGGAACTCGCTGACGAAGGAGTTCGTCCCGGGCAGCGACAGCGTGCTCAACCCGCCGACGAGCAGCATGCCCGCCAGCACCGGGGTCACCTGCGCCATGCCGCGGTAGTCGGCGATCCGGGTGGACCCGCCGCGGGTGATCATCATGCCGATGACGAGGATGAGCATGCCGGTGGCGATGCTGTGGTTGACCATGTACGAGGCCGCGCCCACCTGCGCCTGCGCGGTGAAGGCGAAGATCCCCAGCGCGATGAACCCGAAGTGCGCGATGGAGACGTAGGCGACCAGCCGGGTCAGGTCGCGCTGCCCGAACGCCTGCAGCGAGCCGTAGAGCACGCCGACCACGGCCAGCACCAGCCCCAACGGCGCCAGGGTCCGCGCCGCGTCCGGGGCCAGCGGCAGCCCGTAGCGCAGGAAGCCGAACGTGCCGACCTTGTCGAGCACGCCGACGACGAGCACGGTCACCCCGATCGGGCTCGCCTGCGCCGCGTCCGGCAGCCACGTGTGGAACGGCACCAGCGGCGCCTTGATGGCGAAGGCGGCGAAGAAGCCGAGGAACAGCCACACCTGCACCGACAGCGGCGCGTCCGCCAGCACCGGGACGAGCCGTTCCCAGTCGAACGTCCCGCGGCCGGTGACCTGTCCGCTGTAGACGTACGCGCCGATCGCCGAGCCGAGCATGAGCAGCCCGCCGAAGAACGAGTACAGGAAGAACTTCACCGCGGCGTACTGGCGGCGCTCACCCCGGCCGTAGCCGCCGATGAGGAAGTACATCGGGATGAGCATCAGCTCGAACAGCACGTAGAACAGGAACAGGTCGGTGGTCGCGAAGACGCCGACGAGCACGGCCTGCTGCACCAGCAGCAGCGCGAAGAACCCGCCGTGGGTGCGCCCCGCGGGCAACCGCTCCTCCCAGCTGTAGGCCAGCACCAGCGGCACGAGCAGCGCGATGACCGCGATCATCACCAGCGCGATGCCGTCCACGGCGAAGGCGAAGCGCACGTCGAACGCGGGGATCCACGGCGCCGAGGAGGCCAGCTGCAGCCGCTCGCCCGCCGGGTCGTAGGCGCCCCAGGCGACCGCGGCCACGACGAGCTCGGCCAGCGACACGGCCAGGGCGGTCCACTTCGCCGCCGACGGAGCTGCCCGCAGCAGCGCGACGACCACCGATCCGGCCAGCGGCAGCAGGATCAGGACGGGCAACAGGGTCATCGGCTCTCCTCCCGAAGCGCGCAAACCGGGCTGGGCTCCCGCACACCGCTACGGCCTGTTCCATCGACGGCGTAGCCGCTTGTCCCGCCGCTGCCCAAGCAACGTGCACCGCCGCGGGTTCTCAGCGCTCTTCCTGGAGAGGACGGCCCCGACGCGGTGCAGGGGTCTGCGTGGGGAGGGGCACCCGCACTCCGGGGGAGCGCCGAGGTTCCGCTGCGGAAGCCCGTACGCAACTCACATCTGAAACGCTCTCCGACCCAGGTCATACCGGCACTCCCACCGCCATCAGGGCGGCGATCAGCACGACCCCGCCGACGAGCATGGACAACGCGTACGAGCGGACGAACCCGGTCTGCAGCCTGCGCGCGTAGCTGGATCCCACGCCGAGCACGCCGCCCACGCCGCGCACCGTACCGTCCACAGCGGACTGGTCCACTGTCACCAGACCTCGGGTGAGCGCGAACGCCGGCCGCACCGCCAGCACGTCGTTGAGCGCGTTGCCGCCGAGGTCGGCGCGGGCCGCGCGCACCAGCGGCGAGACCCGCTGCGGACGCCGCACCGGCACCTCGTCGCGGCCGACCGCCAACCACGCCACGAGCACGCCGAGCGCGGACACGCCCACCGTCAGCACCGGGATCGCCGCGTGCGGCAGCGCGGTGTGCCCCTCCTCCAACGCCCCGAGCGCCGGCTGCAGGAAGCCGACCAGCCGGTCACCGGAGGCGAAGAACAGGCCCGCCCCCGCCGAACCGACCGCCAGCAGCACCATCGGCACCGTCATCACCGCCGGGGACTCGTGCGGGTGGTACTCGGCGTCCGTCTCGGTGCGCAACCGCGCCCAGCGCCGCTCGCCGAAGAACGTCAGCAGCACCAGCCGCGTCATGTAGAACGCGGTCAGCCCCGCGCCGAGCAACGCCGCACCGCCGAACGCCCAGGCGCGCCAGCCCTCCTGGGCGAACGCGGCCTCGATGATCGCGTCCTTGGAGTAGAACCCGGACAGGAACGGGAACCCGATGATGGCCAGGTAACCGAGGCCGAAGGTGGCGAACGTGACCGGCAGGTAGCGCCAGAGCCCGCCGAAGCGGCGCATGTTCACCTCGTCGGACATGGCGTGCATGATCGAACCGGCGCCGAGGAACAGCCCGGCCTTGAAGAAGCCGTGCGTGAGCAGGTGCATGATGCCCAGCGCGTAGCCGGCGGGTCCGAGGCCGACCGCCAGCATCATGTACCCGATCTGGCTGACCGTGGAGTAGGCCAGCACCTTCTTGATGTCGTCGTAGGCGCAGCCGATGACGCAGCCGACCAGCAGCGTCACCGCACCGACGAGCGCCACGGCCAGCTGCCCGCCCGGCGAGAGCGAGTACAGCGGGTTCGCCCGGGCGATGAGGTACACCCCGGCGGTGACCATCGTCGCGGCGTGGATCAGCGCGGAGACCGGGGTGGGGCCGGCCATCGCGTCCGGCAGCCACGCCTGCAGCGGCACCTGGCCCGACTTGCCGCACGCGCCCAGCAGCAGCAGCAGCGTGATCGCCAGCAGCACGCCCGAGGGCAGTTCCCCGGCGCGGGCGAACACCTCGGTGTACTGCGTGGTGCCGAGGTGCGCGAACAGCAGGAAGATCGCCAGCGCCAGTCCCACGTCGCCGACGCGGTTCATCACGAACGCCTTCGTCGCCGCGCCCGCCGCCGAGGCCCGGTGCTGCCAGAACCCGATGAGCAGGTACGAGGCGAGTCCGACGCCCTCCCAGCCGAGGTAGAGCGTCACGAACCCGTTGCCGAGCACCAGCACGAGCATCGCGGCGACGAACAGGTTCATGTAGCCGAAGAACCGGCGGCGCTCGACGTTGTCCCGCCCGGTGCGGCCCTGCTGGTCGCGGGCCATGTAGCCGACCGAGTAGATGTGGATCAGCGCGCCCACGCCGGTGATCAGCAGCACGAACACCAGCGACAGCGGGTCGAGCCGCATGCCGAAGTCGACCTGCAGGCTGCCCACCGGGATCCACGAGAGCAGGTGCAGCTCGCGCACCTGCCCGGACTGCGGCGTCCCGGCCACCGACCCGAACAGGGCGAGCCCGTACGCGAACGACGCGACAACGGTGGCGCAGCCCAGCAGGTGGCCCCACCCGTCGGCGCGCCGTCCCGCCAGGAGCAGGACCAGCGCGCCCAACGCGGGCAGGGCGACGAGCAGCCACGCGTTCTGCTGCACACCGCCGGTCGCCTGCAGGACCTCCGCGGGCTCGGCGAGCATCGGCCCGGTACTGCGGATTCCCGTCACCACGCGCCCCCTCAGTACTTCAGCAGGTTGGAGTCATCGATCGAAGCCGACCGACGCGTGCGGAAGATGGACATGATGATCGCCAGGCCCACGACGACCTCGGCGGCGGCGACCACCATCACGAAGAACGCCATCACCTGGCCGTGGATCGTTCCCTCGATGCGCGCGAACGTCACCAGCGACAGGTTCACCGCGTTGAGCATCAGCTCGATGCACATGAACACGACGATCGCGTTGCGGCGCACGAGCACGCCGACGACACCGATGGTGAACAGCAGCGCGGACAGCAGCAGGTAGTGCGTCGGCGTCACTGGCGGACCTCCTCGGACGAGACGGGCCCCGAATCCGGATCCACCGGGTCGTCGGCGGACGCGTCCCGCTGCCGCGGCGCTGCAGCGTCGTCCCCGCCGGCGGGACCGGCCTGCCCGGCGTGCTGCGCACCGCCCGCGGGCGCATCACCGTTCTTGCCGCGCCACCGCGGTTCCTCCGCGCGCGACTCCGCGGCGGCCTCGGCCTGCCCGCTCTCCTCGCCGGTGAGCGCGTGCGGGCTCGGCTCGGCACCGGAGCCGGACACCACCTCGCGCTCGGCCAGCAGCTCCTCGGTGGGGACGCTCCGCAGGATCTCCGACAGCGAGTCCGGCGCGACCGAACCGTCCGGCAGCAGCGCGGGCGTGGCCACCGAGTTCGCCGTGGCGTACACGCCGGGGCCGGGCAGCGGCGACGGCCGCCCGCTGCGCAGCCGCTCCTGCACCCAGTGCTTCTGGCTCGTGCGCGGGCGCTTGCCCTTGCCGCCGTAGGCCAGCACCATCGCGCCCACCGCGGCGGTGATCAGCAGCGCCGAGGTGAGCTCGAACGGCAGCAGGTAGTCGGTGAAGATCACGCGCCCCAGACCGCCGGCACCGCCGCCGGCCGGGTCCCACGGGTTCAGCGGCGCGGCCACCGGGACGTCGGCCACCGCGCGGGCCAGGCCGGTGGCCAGCAGCGCGGCCAGCGCGATGCCGCCGATGCCGGCCCAGACGCGCTGCCCGCGCAGCACCTCCACCACCGAGTCGGAGGCGTCGCGGCCGACCATCATGAGCACGAACAGGAACAGCATCATGATCGCGCCGGTGTAGACGATGATCTGGGTGAACCCCAGGAACTGCGCGCTCTGGGCCATGTACAGCACCCCGAGCCCGAGCATCGTCAGCACCAGCCACAGCGCCGAGTGCACCGCGTTGCGCGCGAACACCATGCCCAGCGCCCCGAGCAGGGCCAGCGGCCCGACGACCCAGAAGACCACCGCCTCGCCCAGGCCGATGGGGCTGCCGGCCTGGGCGAGCACGTGGGCGTGCGGGGAAATCGTGCCGGCGACGTCCATCACCGGGCCTCCTCGTTTCCGGACTCGACCGTGGCGCCTTCCGGGACCCCGCTCTCCCGCGCGATCTCCGGCCCGCGCACGTAGTAGTCCTGCTCGTCCGAACCCAGTCGCATCGGGTGCGGCGGGGACTCCATCCCCGGCAGCAGCGGGGCGAGCATGTCCTCCTTGGTGTAGATCAGGTTCTGCCGGTCGTCATCGGCCGTCTCGTACTCGTTGGTCATCGTCAGCGCGCGCGTCGGGCACGCCTCGATGCACAGGCCGCAGCCGATGCAGCGCAGGTAGTTGATCTGGTAGTCCTTGCCGTACCGCTCCCCGGGCGAGTAGCGCTCCTCCTCGGTGTTCGTCCCGCCCTCGACGAAGATCGCGTCGGCGGGGCAGGCCCAGGCGCACAGCTCGCAGCCGACGCACTTCTCCAGCCCGTCCGGGTGCCGGTTGAGCTGGTGCCGCCCGTGGAAGCGGGGCGCCGGGATCTTCTTGACCTCCGGGTACTCCTCGGTGACCACCTTCTTGAACATGGTCGAGAAGGTGACGCCGAAGCCTTTGACCGAATCGAACATTCCCATCAGGGCGCCTCCTTGCCCGAGTTGTCATCAGCGGTGCCGTCCGCTGCGGACCGCTCACCGGCGCCCACCGGCTCCGCGGGCGGCCCCGAGCCAGGCTCCGGACGCCGCGGCGCGGGCGGCACCTGCAGATCCGCGGGCGGCACGGGGAAACCGCTGTCGCCGACCGGCGGTTCCGCGCTGCGCTGCGGGGGTTCGCGCCTGGGCAGCGCGACGGCCGCGAGCACCGCGAGCGCGACCACCACACCGCCGACGGCGAGGAACTGCGGCGTGGTCAGCACGCCCTCGGCGCGCACGGCGCGGATCAGCGTGAGCGCCACGATCCACAGCAGGCTGACCGGGACGAGGACCTTCCAACCGAGGTCCATGAACTGGTCGTAGCGCATCCGCGGCAGCGTGCCGCGCAGCCAGATGAAGACGAACAGCAGCACCAGCGTCTTGCCCAGGAACCACAGGACGGGCCACCAGCCCTCGTTGAGCACGCCGCCGCCGATCACCGACAGCGGCCAGGGGGCGTGCCACCCGCCGAGGAACAGGGTCGTCGCCAGCGCGGAGACGTTGACCATGTTGATGTACTCGGCGAGGAAGAACAGCGCGAACTTCAGCGACGAGTACTCCGTGTGGAAGCCGCCGACCAGTTCGGACTCCGCCTCGGGCAGGTCGAACGGGGCGCGGTTGGTCTCGCCGACCATCGACACGGCGAAGACGACGAAGCTGATCGGCAGGATGAACGCGAACCACCCGCCGGACTGGGCCTCGACGATGCCGGACGTGGACAGCGTGCCCGAGTAGAGGATGACCCCGATCAGCGCCAGCCCCATGGCGATCTCGTAGGAGATCACCTGCGCCGCCGAGCGCAGCGACCCCAGCAGCGGGTAGGGCGAGCCGGAGGCCCAGCCGCCGAGCACGATGCCGTACACGCCGACGGCGGTGGCCGCCAGCACCACCAGCAGCCCCACCGGCAGGTCGGCCAGCTGCAGCGCGGTGCGCTCGCCGAAGATCGTCACCTCGCCGCCGACCGGGATCACCGAGAACGCCACCAGCGCAGGGGTCGCCGACATCACCGGCGCGAGGAAGTACACCCACTTGTCCGCCAGGACCGGCCGGATGTCCTCCTTGAACGCGAGCTTGATGCCGTCGGCCAGCGACTGGAGGATGCCGAACGGGCCGGCCCGGTTCGGACCGGGGCGGTGCTGCATCCTGCCGAGGACCCGCCGCTCGCCCCAGATCGTCAGCAGCGTCATCACGACGAGGAACGCGAAGATCGCCACGACCTTGAGCAGGATCAGCCAGAGCGGGTCGTCGGCGATCAGGCGCGCGTTCTCGGTCATGCCTCACCACCCCCGTCGTGCGCCGTCCCGTCGTGCGCCGCCCCCGCGCGTGCGGCGTGGTGCCCGTTGCGGCGCGCCCCGGCCGGTTCGGCCCCCGGGTCCGCGGCGCCGACGGGGACGAGGTCCACCCGCGTCCCGTGCCCGCCCCCGAGCTCGCGGCGCACCCGCGCGTGCCCGGAGTTGCCGGGGACCCAGACGACGCCGTCGGGCATCTCCGCCGTGGTCACCGGCAGCGTGATCGCACCCCGCGCGGTGCGCAGGGACACCGACTGCCCCTCGGCGAGCCCGTGACCGCGGGCCGTGCCCGGCGAGAGCACCGCCCGCACCTCGCGGGCCGTTCCCGCCAGCGCGGGTTCGTCCACCTGCATCGAACCGTTGTCCAGCAGCTGCTGCCACGTCGCCAGCAGCGCCTGCTCCGGTCCCGCCGGCGGCGCGGCCACCAGCGGGTCGTCGGGCTCGCGCGGGCGGGCCGGCGGGCCCAGCTGATCGGACAGCCGGGCCAGCTCGCGGCCGGACACCGCCGGCGTCTGGGTGTAGATGTCGACGTCCATCTCCACGGCGAGCGTGTCCAGCACGCGGCAGTCGGCGACGGCTCCGGTGCCGTCGATGGTCGTGCTGAACGGGCGCTCGCGGCCTTCCCAGTCCAGGTACGTCCCGGACTTCTCCACGGCCGGCGCCACCGGCAGCACCACGTCGGCGTGCTCGGTCACCGCGCTCGGGCGGATCTCGCAGCTGACGACGAACCCCGCGCTCGCCAGCGCCTGCCCGCCCAGCTGCGGATCGGGCAGGTCGTCGACCTCGAACCCCCCGCACAGCAGGCCGGACAACGCCCCCTCGGCCGCGGCGCGCAGCATGGCCGCCGCATCGCGGCCCGGCGCGGACGGCACCGCGCCCGCAGCCAGGCCCCAGGCCCGTTCCAGCGCCTCGCGGGCCGCCGCGTCGCCCACCGGATGCCCGCCGGGCAGCAGCGAGGGCAGCGCTCCCGCGTCGATCGCGCCGCGCTCCCCGGCGCGCCGCGGGACCCAGGCCACCCGCGCTCCCGTGCGGTGCGCGGTGCGCAGCACCTCCGAGTACAGCCCGGGCACTTCGGCGGCGCGCTCCCCGACGAGCAGCACCGATCCCGGCGAGGCGAGCGCTTCGGCCAGCTCCGCCGGCGGATCGGCCAGCACGGCCGCCTCACCGCCGGGTGCGCAGGGCACGAGGTCTCCCGCGCGCAGCGGACCGCCGGCCAGCGCGATCGTCGTGGTCTTGTCCACGCCGGGCGAGCGCCACGGGGCGACGTGGTACATCCGGGTCCCGTGGTCGCGCGCGGCCTTGCGCAGGCGGAGGAAGACGATCGGCGACTCCTCCTCCGGCTCGAACGCCACCGACACCACCGCGGGGGCGGACTCCAGGTCCCGGTAGGTCACCCCGCCGGTGCCGGGCGTGGTGCCCGCGACGGTGGACTCGAGGAAGCGCAGCTCCTCCGCCGAGTGCGGGCGGGCGCGGCAGTCCACGTCGTTCGTGCCGAGCACCGCGCGCGCGAACTTCGCGTAGGCGTAGGCGTCCTCGCGGGTGAGCCGCCCGCCGGGGAGCACGCCGACACCGCGGTCGGCGCGCGCCCGCGCGAGCCCGTCCGCGGCCAGCCGCAGCGCCTCGGTCCACGAGCTCTGGCGCAGCGCGCCGTTCTCGCGCACCAGCGGCCGCCTGATGCGGTCGTCGGCGTCGGCGTAGCGGAAGGCGAACCGGCCCTTGTCGCAGATCCACTCCTCGTTGACCTCCGGGTCGTTGCCGGCCAGCCGGCGCATCACCGAGCCGCGGCGCCAGTCGTTGCGGATCTCGCAGCCGGAGGCGCAGTGCTCGCACTGCCCCGGGGTGGACACCAGGTCGAACGGGCGGGAGCGGAACCGGTACTGCTCGCTGGTCAGCGCACCGACCGGGCAGATCTGGATGGTGTTGCCGGAGAAGTAGGACGTGCCCGGGTGCCCCTCGGCGGTGCCGATCTGCTGCTGCGGGCCGCGTTCCAGCATCTCGATGAACGGATCGCCGGCGATCTGCTGGGCGAAGCGGGTGCACCGCTGGCACAGCACGCAGCGCTCGCGGTCCAGCAGGATCTGCGAGTTGATCGAGATCGGCTTGGGGAAGGTGCGCTTCTCGTCCCGGAACCGGGACACGGCGCGGCCGTGCTTGAGCGCCTGGTTCTGCAGCGGGCACTCCCCGCCCTTGTCGCAGATGGGGCAGTCGAGCGGGTGGTTGATCAGCAGCAGCTCCATCACGCCCTGCTGCGCCTTGTCCGCCACGGCCGAGCTCTGCTGCGTGCGCACCACCATGCCCGAGGAGACCCGAATGGTGCACGAGGCGGCGGGTTTCGGCATCGGCTTGCCGTTCACCTCGACCTCGACCAGGCACTGGCGGCACGCCCCCGCCGGGTCGAGCAGCGGGTGGTCGCAGAACCGCGGGATCACCGCGCCGATGCGCTCGGCGGCGCGGATGATCAGTTCCCCCTCGGGGGCGTCGACCTCGACACCGTCGATGGTGAGCCGAACATGGCCCTCGGGTACCGGGTGCGTCTCGGTTTCGGGTGCCACCGTCATCGCGCCGCTCCTACCAGTGCGGATTCGCCGGACTGCTCCTGCCCGGGGTGCTCGTTGGCCCGGCACAGGGCCAGAAACTCCTCGCGGAAGTAGTGGATGCCGCTGGTGATGGGGCTGACCGCGCCGTCGCCGAGCGCGCAGAACGACCGGCCGAACACGTTGTCGCAGACGTCGAGCAACGTGTCGATGTCCTCGTGCGTGCCGTTGCCGGCGAGCATGCGCTCCAGCACGCGGGACAGCCAGAACGTCCCCTCGCGGCAGGGGGTGCACTTGCCGCAGGACTCGTGCTCGTAGAACTGGGTCCACTTCATCACCGCCCACGGCACGGAGACGGTCTCGTTGAACACCATCAGCGCCGTCGTGCCGAGCATCGACCCGGCCTCGCCAGCGCCCTCGAAGTCCAGCGGCACGTCCAGGTGGTCGGCGGTGAGCAGCGGGGTGGACGACCCGCCGGGCGTCCAGAACTTCAGCGGGACGCCTTCCTTCATCCCGCCGGCCAGCTCCAGCAGCTCCCGCAGGGTCGTGCCGAGCGGCGCCTCGTACTGCCCGGGGTGCTCGACGTGGCCGGAGATCGAGTAGATCTTCGGGCCGGGGCTCTTCTCCCGCCCCATGGAGCGGAACCAGTCGACGCCGCCGCCCACGATGTCGGGCACCGAGCAGATCGTCTCCACGTTGTTCACCGTGGTGGGGCACGAGTAGAGCCCGGCCTGCGCGGGGAACGGCGGTTTCAGCCGCGGCTGGCCGCGCTTGCCCTCCAACGAGTCCAGCAGCGCGGTCTCCTCGCCGCAGATGTAGGCGCCCGCGCCGGGGTGCACCACGACGTCCAGGTCGAACCCGGAGCCGAGGATGTCCTCGCCGAGGTAACCGGCGCTGCGGGCCTCGTTGACCGCGTGCGCGAGCCGCCGCTGGCACTGCAGCGCCTCGCCGCGCACGTAGATCAGGCACGTGTTCGCGCGCATCGCGTAGGCGGCGATGACGCAGCCCTCGATCAGCGAGTGCGGGTCGGCCATCATCAGCGGCACGTCCTTGCACGTGCCCGGCTCGCCCTCGTCGGCGTTGATCACCAGGTAGTGCGGTTTCACCGGGTCCTTCGGCATGAAGCCCCACTTCACCCCGGAGGGGAAGCCCGCACCTCCGCGTCCGCGCAGCCCCGCTGCCTTGACCGCCTCGATGATCCGGTCGGGTTCGGCGGCCAGCGCCTTGCGCAGCGCGGTGTAGCCGCCGAGCTGCTCGTAGGTGGGCAGCCGCCACGCGTCGGGCGTGGACCACCGCCGGGTCAGCACCGGGGTGAGCGGGTGCGTGCCGGACGTCTGCGTACCGGGCGACTCAGTCATGGCGACCTCTCAGTTCTTCTCCGGTAGCGGTGGCAGCGCCGCCTCCGCGCTGTCCGGGTCGGGCTTGGCCGGTGCGCTCCAACCCCGTTCGCGCGCCAGCTCCGCGCCGCGCAGGGTCTCCGCCGAGCCGGTGCCGCCGGCGGCCTCGGACTCCAGGTCCGCGTAGAACCCGGCGAGCTCGCGCTCGACGGTGCGGAAGTCGGAGAGCGGGGCGCCGCGGGACGGGGCGGGTTTCTCCCCGCGCTGCAGCGCCCGCACGAGCTCCAGCGCCGACTCGGGGGTCTGCTTGTCGTAGTACTCGTAGTTGACCTGCAGCACCGGTGCCAGGTCGCAGGCGGCGAGGCACTCGGCGTGCTCCACGGTCAGCGAGCCGACTTCGCCCGGCTCGCCGGCCGTCTCCTCGTGGCCGGCGCCGAGCTCCGCGCTCACCCGCCGGTAGATCTCGTCGCCGCCGAGCGCGGCGCACAGCGTGTTGGTGCACACGCTGACCAGGTGCTGCCCGCACGGGCGGCGCTTGTACATCGTGTAGAAGGTGGCCACGGCGCTCACCTCGGCCGTGCCCAGCCCGAGGCGCTCGGCGCAGAAGGCCACGCCGGCCTCGCTGACGTGGCCCTGCACCGACTGCACCAGGTGCAGCAGCGGCAGCAGCGCCGACCGGGACTGCGGGTAGCGCGCGATGATGCGGTCCGCGTCGGCGCGCACGTCCGCGCCGAACGCGGACGTGTCCGGTTCCGGGTGCTGCTGGTCCTCCACGGCCGCCTCCGCGGGTCGTTCGCCGGTTCCGTCGGTCATCGATCCACCCCGCCCATCACCGGGTCGAGGGACGCCACCGCGGCGATGACGTCCGCGACGAGGCCGCCTTCGGCCATCGCCGGCAGTGCCTGCAGGTTGATGAAGCTGGGATCGCGCACGTGCACGCGCAGCGGACGGGTGCCGCCGTCGGAGACCAGGTGGTAGCCGAGTTCGCCGCGCGGGGACTCGATCGCCTGGTACGCCTGCCCCGGCGGGACGGAGAAGCCCTCGGTAACCAGCTTGAAGTGGTGGATCAGCGACTCCATCGACTGGCCCATGATCTCCCGCACGTGCTCCAGCGAGGTGCCCATGCCGTCGGGACCGATGCTCAGCTGGGCCGGCCAGGCGACCTTCGGGTCGTCCACCATGACCGGACCGGACTCCATCTTGTCCAGGCACTGCCGGATGATGCGCAGCGACTGGTAGACCTCCTCCACGCGCAGCAGGAACCGCGCGTAGCAGTCGGCGTCGGTGCTGGTGGGCACCTCGAAGTCGAACTCCTCGTAGCCGCAGTACGGCTGCACCTTGCGCAGGTCCCACGCCACACCGGCGGAGCGCAGGATCGGGCCGGTGACGCCGAGCTGCAGGCACCCGTCCAGCGGCAGGTAGCCGACGTCGCGCAGGCGCTGCTTCCAGATGGGCTGCCCGCTGAAGAGCTTCTCGTAGTCGGGCATGCGCTTTTCCATCACCTTGATGAACTGCAGCACGCGCTCCCGGAAGTCCTCCGGCAGGTCCTGCGCCACCCCGCCGGGCCGGATGAAGGCGTGGTTCATCCGCAGCCCGGTGAGGTACTCGAGCAGGTGCAGCACCTCCTCGCGGTCCCGGAACCCGAAGGTCATGCCCGTGGTCGAACCGAGCTCCATCGCCCCGGTGGCCAGGAAGACCAGGTGCGAGGAGATGCGGTTGAGCTCCAGCAGCATGACCCGGAACGTCTGGGCCCGCTTCGGTGCCTCGATGCCGAGCAGCTTCTCCGTGGCCAGGCAGTAGGCGGCCTCGTTGTGCAGCGGCGCGAGGTAGTCCATGCGCGTCACGAAGGTGACGCCCTGGGTCCAGTTCCGGACCTCGCAGTTCTTCTCGATGCCCGTGTGCAGGTATCCGATGACCGTGCGGGCCTTGGTGACGATCTCGCCCTCGAGCTCCAGCACGATGCGCAGCACGCCGTGCGTGGACGGGTGCTGCGGGCCGAGGTTGATGACGACGCGGTCGTCCCCGGCGGCCTCGTCGAGGAACTCGTCCCAGTCGCCGCCGGTCACGGTGTAGACGCGGCCTTCGGTGGTCTCCCGCGCGTCGGCGTACGGGTCACCGCGGCCGCTTGTGGAGTTGTCGGCCAGTGGTTCGGTAGTCATCTCGAGCACCTCTCCGCGATGTGCCGCACCGGGGGCGGCACCGGCCCGCGCCGTGGTGGGCGCGGCGACCTACGTGTAGGCACGGCGTTCATCGGGCGGCGGCACCTCGGCGCCCTTGTACTCGACGGGGATGCCGCCCAGCGGGTAGTCCTTGCGCTGCGGGTGGCCGTCCCAGTCGTCCGGCATGAGGATGCGCGTCAGGCCGGGGTGCCCGTCGTAGACGATGCCGAACATGTCCCAGGCCTCGCGCTCCTGGAAGTCCGCGGTCGGGTACACCTCCACCACCGACGGCACGTGCGGGTCCTCCGCATCGACGGCGACCTCGACGCGCACCCGGCGCCGGTAGGTCATCGAGGTCAGGTGGTACACCGAGTGGAACCGCTCGGGCACCTCCTCGCCGTAGTCCACAGCGGACATCGAGCTGCACAGCTCGAAGCGCAGCGCCGGGTCGTCGCGGAACTTCCGGCACACCGCGACCAGGCGGTCGCGTCCGACGTAGAAGGTGATCTCCCCTCTGTCCACAGTGATCTGCCGGATCGCCTCGCCGACCGGGACGCCGTCGTCCTCCAGCGCCGCGATCAGCGCGTCGGCGACCTCGTCGAACCAGCCGCCGAAGGGCCGCTGCGCCGGCGGCGGCACGTGGGCGGGCAGGCGCAGCCCGCCGTAACCGGAGGTGTCCCCCGCGTCACCGACGCCGAACATGCCGCGGCGCTCGCGGCCGGCCACCGGGGCGCCCCGGTCCGCGGCGCCCTCGGACGGGCGCACCGCCCCGGAGGGGGACCCGTCAGTCCGCTGCTGCTCGGATTCGTTCTGCGTCACCGGTTCTCACCTGCCCGCGCCGATCTCGCCGGAGCTCCTCCGGTCAGCCGTGTCGTCCCTGACGGAGCGCTGCCCGCTGCCCATCTCGCGCACCTGCGCGGCCTGCTGGCGCTCGGCGCGCTTGCGCTGCGTGCGGTTGCGCGGGGCGTAGCGCTCCGAGGACGGGAGCATCGGGGTGGTCTCCCCCTGCTCGAGCTTCTCCGCCGCGCGCGCCGAGTTCAGCGGCTCGTTCATGATCTTGGCGTGCAGCTTGAGGATCGCGTCCAGCAGCATCTCCGGACGCGGCGGGCAGCCCGGCAGGTACATGTCCACGGGGACGACGTGGTCCACGCCCTGCACGACCGCGTAGTTGTTGAACATCCCGCCGGTGGAGGCGCAGACGCCCATGGCGAGCACCCAGCGGGGCTCCGGCATCTGGTCGTAGATCTGCCGCAGCACCGGGGCCATCTTGTTCGTCACCCGGCCGGCGACGATCATCAGGTCGGCCTGCCGCGGCGTCGCGGAGAACCGCTCCATGCCGAAGCGCGCGACGTCGTAGCGGGAGCCGCCGATGGTCATCATCTCCATCGCGCAGCAGGCGAGCCCGAACGTCGCGGGCCACACCGAGGTCTTCCGGGTCCAGTTGACGAGCTTCTCGACGTTGGCCAACAGGATGCCGTTCGGCAGCTGCTGTTCGAGCCCCATCCCGGCGCTCCTTCCACGAGTCGACCGCATCACTCCTGTGCCACCGCACGGCCCACCGGAAGGCCGCCGGCGGCGTCAGTTCCGGGTCAGTTCCAGTCGAAACCACCTCGCCGCCACGCGTAGACGTCGGCGAAACCGAACGTGACGATGAACAGCACCACCGCGAACGCGCCCCAGAGCCCGAGCACATCGGCGGAGACGGCGTACGGGAAGAGGAACACCATCTCGATGTCGAAGAGGATGAACATCATCGCGACGAGGTAGTAGCCGACCGGCACGCGGCCGCCGCCCACCACGGGCGCCGGGGACGGTTCGATCCCGCACTCGTAGCCGTCGAGCTTCGCCCTGTTGTAGCGCCGCGGGCCGACCAGGCGCGCGACCACCACGGAGAACAGCGCGAAGCCGAACGCCAACGCGAACATGAGCACCAGCGGGATGTACGCATCGAGCATCGCGCTGCCCTCCTTCAGCTGACCGTGGCGGAAGCCGCGTTCATGCGCACTCTATGCGGTCGCCCGACTCGCCTCCGCTGTGAGGCGAACCTAACTCTATGACTTCCAGCACAACGCGGCGAATATCTGACCAGACACCGTCCGTCACGCGCTAGGGGTGAGCCGAGTAGTGGCGCTGATCACACGGTCGGTCATGTCGCCCTCCTTCGAGTCGTAGAGGTTCGCGAGCAGTTTCAGCACGAAGCGCATCAGCGTTGTCCGAGGTAGACCGTGCTTGGTCGCCATCCGCATCACCGTCGGATGACCAATCAACTTGCTGAAGATGTTGCCCATGCGGAAATAGCCGCCGAGCGCGTCCGACACCGCCGAGGGGTAGCGGCGCAACGCCTGCTCCCGCGAGACGCCGCTCGTCCGCGCCATCGCCTGCACCACGCAGTCGGCCGCCAGCCGCGCCGACTCCATGGCGTAGGCGATGCCCTCGCCGTTGAACGGGCTGACCATGCCGCCCGCGTCCCCCACCAGGAGCAGTCCGTCGCGGTAGTGCGGCGTCCGGTTGAAGCCCATGGGCAGGGCCGCCCCGCCGACGCGCCCGAGCGCGTTCCCCTCGCGGAAGCCCCACTCCTCCGGCGTGCCGTCCAGCCACGTGCGCAGCAGGTCGCGGTAGTTCGTCTTCCCGTAGGCGCTGGAGGTGGACAGGATCCCCAGACCGGCGTTGACCGTGCCGTCGCCCATGCCGAACAGCCACCCGTAGCCCGGCAGCAGCCGGGGCTCGCCGGGCGTGGAGCGGTCCCACAGCTCCAGGTGCGACTCCAGGTAGTCGTCCTTGTCCCGGGGGCTGGTGTAGTAGCGGCGCACGGCCACGCCCATCGGGCGGTCGTCGCGCTTCTCCAGGCCCACCGACAGGGCCAGCCGCGCGGACACGCCGTCGCACCCGACGACCAGCGGCGCCCGGTAGGTGACCGGGCGGCGCTCCGCGCCCGCCTTGGCCTCGACGCCGGTGACGCGTCCGCTGCGCTCGTCGACGACCGCCCCGGTCACCGAGGTGCGCTCGAGCAGCCGCGCCCCGGCGCGCTGCGCGGTGCGGGCGAGCAGCTCGTCGAAGTCATCGCGCGGCCGGACCACCCCGTACGGGGGGAAGTCGGCCAGGTCCGGCCAGTCCAGCTCGAGGCTCACCCCGCCGCCGACGACGCGCAGGCCGCGGTTGTGCAGCCACCCCGCTTCCTGCCGGGTGTCGATGCCCAGGTCGATCAGCTGCTTCACGCCGCGCGGCGTGATGCCGTCGCCGCAGACCTTCTCGCGCGGGAAGCTGCTCTTCTCCAGCAGCAGCACGTCCAGGCCGGCGCGGGCCAGGCAGGTCGCCGCGGTGGCTCCGGCCGGTCCGGCTCCGACGACGATGACCTCGGCGTCGTCGTGGGCGCGGCGGCGGCTGGGGGCGCTCGTCATGGCTCTCCTCGACTCGGTGCTCGCACTGCGCGACGGGGTCTGCTTCCCCCTGCCGCGGTGATCCCGCTTGTGAACGAGTTCACTAATTCGAGTCTAAGTCGGATGAACAGCACGATCGAGCCCGAAAGCCCGCTCATCCGGCACGCGTCACCGGGTGTTCACCCTCCGAGCGGCGTCCGCAGCACGGGCTTGAACGATTCGGAATTCATCGCCCGAACAGCCCAGCGAATCCCGAACGGGTGACTCCCAGTCCCGCCGCCCCTCCGCGTCTTCCCAGCGCACGGCCCCAATTTCCACTGAACCGGTAAAGACAATTTTCATGAAAATTGGATTATCTGGAACGGTTCCAGACAGAGCCGCGGAAGGAGGGCGGGGAGGGTTCAGGCCGGTTTGACCGCGTGGTGCAGGGCGACGATCCCGCCGGTGAGGTCGCGCCAGGCCACCCGGCTCCAGCCCGCCTCGGCGAGGACGCGGGCGAGCCCCCGCTGGTCCGGCCAGGCGCGGATCGACTCGGCCAGGTAGACGTACGCCTCCGGGTTCGAGGAGACGGCGCGCGCGATGCCCGGCAGCGCGCGCATCAGGTAATTCATGTACGCGGCGCGGAACGGCGCCCAGGTGGGCGTGGAGAACTCGCAGACGACGAGGCGCCCGCCGGGCCGCACCACGCGCAGCATCTCCCGCAGCCCGTCCACGGGCGAGACCAGGTTGCGCAGGCCGAACGAGATCGTCACCGCATCGAACGACGCGTCCGCGAACGGCAGCGCCAGCGCGTCCGCAGCGGCCATCGGCACGCCCCGGCCGCGCCCGACCGAGAGCATGCCCATCGAGAAGTCCGCCGCCACGCACCACGCCCCGGAACGCGCCAGCTCCGCGGTGGACACACCGCTGCCCGCGGCGAGGTCGAGCGCGCGCTCACCGGGCTGCAGCCGCAGGGCGCGCCGCGTGGCGCGCCGCCAGACGTGGTCCTGCCCGAAGGACAGCACGGTGTTGGTCAGGTCGTAGCGGCGCGCGACGTCGTCGAACATCGCGGCGACCTCGCGCGGGTCCTTGTCCAGCTCGGCCCGTGGCACACCGGCAGCCTACGCCGCCGCGCGGCGCGGCCGTCACCCGGCTCGGAGCGGCTGACCACCGCGTTCGCCCGCGGCACCGGCCTCGCCGACCCGGGTGACCGCGGACATCGGCGGGGCCAGCGGGAACCGGCTGCGCAGCCGCGCGGTCCGCTCGGACGTCCGCTGCCGGCCCGGCAGGCGCGGCAGCTCGTCGATGAGGGCGAGCACCTCGGCGGCCAGCGCGTCGAAGCCGCGGGCGGCCTCGGCCAAGCCCGCGTCCACGTGCGCCACCGCGGTGCGCCCGTCCGAGCCCGCGGCCAGCTCGTCGGCCAGCGCGACCAGCGCGCGCACGGTCGGCAGCTCCGCGTCCATCCGGCGCACCAGCGCCGCCAGCTCGGACCGCGCCGATTCGGCGGTCACCGCCTCCACCGCGCGCAGGCAGCGTTGCACCGCCTGCTCGCAGTGCCGCTCGCAGCGCCGTCGCCCGACCGCACCAGCGACCTCGGCCGCGCCCGCGCACTCGGAGGTGTCCGACCCACCGGACACCTCCGCACCGCAGGACGCGTCCTGGTCGCCCGGAGCGGCGTGGTCACTGGGCACTGCCGAGTCGCCCGAGGCTGCCGGGCCACCCGAAGCGGCCGGGGCGCCGGGCGCGGCCGGACCGCTGGGCACTGCCGAGTCGCCCGCCGCAGCAGCCGGTTCGCCGCACTGCGCACCCGCGGACACCGGCGGGTGCTGGGCGCGCTGCCGCCGGCGCCAGACGACCGCCGCGACGGCGAGACCGACGAGGACGACCGCCAGCACTGGCCAGAAGCTCTCCATGTCGAGTCGTATCCTCCGCTGTTCCGTGGCACCGCTGACCTGCGGTGCGGGCACGATGCGCGACCGCAGCGCGCCCGCGGGGTCCGGCGCCTGCGTGAGATCCGCTCGCGCTACTCTGCCCGGTCGGAGCGGTCGGACACCTCCGGGAAAGTACTCATCTCGAGGTTGCGATCGCGCATACGCGCGGTGCGGGGGCTCACCTGCGGCGCGCCGCCAGGTAGACGGTCCCCAGCACGAGCCACGTTCCGCCCAGCGCGGTGCCCACCGGCAACAGCGCCACGGCCACGGTGCGGTCGGCCACGCGGACCAGGTCGGGGTTGCGCGTGTCGTACTCCACGTAGACCTGCTGCCCCGGTTTCAGCCCGCTGGGGTAGAGCACACCGGCGGCCGGGATGTAGACGCGGCCGTCATCGGTGGTGAACCGCACCGCCGCGCGCACCGGGGAGGTGTCCACCACCTCGGCGACGGCGCTGCCCTGCGATTCGGCGATGGTGCGGTCGTTGATGGCGCACGCCCCCAGCAGCGCGCCCGCCATCACCGCGGCCAGGGCGCCGAGCACGAGCGCGGTGCGCGCCACGAAGCGCCGGGCGCGGCCGGTCCGGTGCCGCGCGCCGCCCGCACCGGCCGGGGCGGGCTCGGCCGACACCTCGGCGTCCCCGGCCTCGGAGCCTCCGGCGCCGGAGCGCCCAGCACCGGTTCCCCCGAGGTCGGGGTCCCCGGAGGCGCCGGCCCGGTCGGAGCCCGCGTCCGCCCGCGCTCGCCCGCTGTCGGCGCCCGCGCCGCTCTCCGCGGACGCCGGGGACGTGGCGGCCTCCGCGGCCTCGCCCCCGGAGTCCTCGGGGGCCTCGACCGTCTCCCGGAGCTGCTCACCGGTCGTCGCTTCCCGCGTTTCGCTGGCCACGAGCCCCGATTGTAGGTGCGGCGGCAGCACCGCTCCTGGTCACCGGGCCACTCCTGGTCACCTGGCGATTCGCCCGGCCGCCCGCGCTCCCCGGCGCCGGGTTCCGCGCCTCCTTCGGGAAACGCGCGGAACCCGGCGCCGCGGTCGGCTACTCGTGCGCGTGCTGCTGCGCGAGCAGCCGGTGCGTCCGGTCGAGCTCGGCGACCGAGGCGGGCGCGTGCGCGCTCGTGCGCGCCCGCCCCTGCGGGAAGCCGTTCTCCGGGGTGGGCTCGGGCTTGCCGGGTGTGAACAGCCAGGTGTCGAAGAACCCGCCCAGGTCCTGCCCGGAGTGCTTCTCGGCGAGCGCGATGAACTCCTCGACCGTGCCGGTGCTGTCGGCCTTGTCCTTGACCCACTCCCGGGCGGCCGCGTTCAGCGCCTCGCCGCCGATGCGGTTGCGCAGCGCCTGCAGCGTCATGGCGCCCCGGTCGTAGACCGCGCTCGCGAACACGTTGTCCTTGCCCGGATCACCCGGGGTGACCTGCCAGAACGGGTCGTCGGCCGGGTACTGGGAGTAGTAGTGGTCGAACAGCTCCTGCGCGGTGCCCTCGCCCTGGTGCTCCGACCAGAGCCACTCGGCGTAGCTGGCGAAGCCCTCGTTGACCCAGATGTCGCGCCAGGTGTCCACCGACACCGAGTCGCCGAACCACTGGTGCGCGAGCTCGTGCACCACGACCGAGGTGTTCTGGCCGTCGGTGAAGAACAGCGGGCTGTAGGTGGGGCGGGTCTGGTTCTCCAGCGCGAAGCCCATGTCCTTCGTGGACGCCACGACACCGCCCTGCGCGGGGAACGGGTAGTCACCGACCAGTCCGGACAGGAACCGCAGCACTTCCGGTGTGCGCTCGACGCTCGCCCGCGCCGGTTCCCGCAGCTCGCCCAGCCCGCGGGAGTAGCCGGTGATGAACGGCTGCCCGAACGCGCCGCTCTTGTTCTCCACGTCGTACTTGCCGATCGCCAGGAACTGCAGGTACGTCGCCGTCCCGGTGGCGTTGTGCCAGTTCCACGTCGTGCTCCCGGCTCCGGACCGGTGGCCCGCGGGCAGTCCGTTGGACAGCACCTGAGTCCCCTGCGGCACGGTGACCGCGACGTCGTAGCGGGCCTTGTCCCGCGGGTGGTCGTTGCCGGGGAACCACCACGCGGAGATCTCCGGCTGCCCCACGGCCATCGCACCGTCCTGCGTGCGGATCCACGGCGACACCCCGTCGGCTTCCACTTCGGACGGAACGCCCGAGTAGTCCACGACCACGGACAGGGTGTCCCCCGTGGACACCTCGGATCCCGGCGTGACGGTGACTTCGCTGCCCTGCTGGGAGAACTGCGCCGGCTGGCCGTTGACCGCCACCGACTCCGGCTGCAGCGCGAAGTCCAGGTTGAACGAGGACAGCTCCTGCGTGGCACGGGCGGTGATCCGCGTGGTGCCGCTGAGGTGGTCCGTCTTCGGCTGGTAGTTCACGTCGATGTCGTAGTGCTCGACGTCGTAGCCGCCGTTGCCGTAGTTCGGGAAGTACGGATCGCCGATCCCCGGGGAACCCGGTTGCGCCCCCGTCGCAGCGGCCGGGGCGGCGAGCAGCGCGGTCGCGCAGCACGCCACGCCGGTGCGCACGACGTTCCGGGCCACGCCGGAGCGGAGCCCCCTGCCCGTCGCGCCGGTGCGCAGTTCTCCTCCGGTTCCGCCGGTGCGAAGCACCTTCCTGGTCACGCCCTCACCTCCACGCTCGTCGCGTGCGCCGCGGCCCGGGCGCGCACGCGCCCAGCGCCGCACCGGCGCACACCTCGGACTGGTGCCCGTGCCGGACCGTAGTCCCGGTGCGGCGCGCGCTCCTCCGCTGACAGGAGCAATTCCTGCGGATTGCGTACTTCGCGTGCGGTCCCGGCGGGTTGCTGCTACCGGGGCAGCCCGCGGGGCCGGATCAGTACCCGTCCGGGTCGGCTGCCGGCCACACCACCGGCGGGCGGAGGGCGCGCTGCCCGGAGAGGAGGGGGTGTTCGGGCAGACCCGGCCGCGCGGGGAAACCCGGCCGCGCGGGGAGGCCGGCCCGCACTGGGAAACCGGTCCGACCGAGCCCGGGCTGCTCGGGTGAACCGGCCCGCCCAGGACCGCACTGCCCTGGACCGCACTGCCCGGGGGAGCTGCACCGCGCGGGGAGCGCGCGCAGCTGCGCGAGGGCCGCCGCACGCGCGCGGAGCTGGTCCGCGGTGGACACACCGGCACAGGCCGCGCGCAACGACCGCCGCTCCGCGCACCACACCGCGAGCGCGAGCGCGGCCAGCGCGGTGCAGAACGGCGCGGTGGAGAGGAAGAGCACGCTCACAGCCCACCTCCGCAGTCGTCCTCGTGCGCGTCCAGTTCCGCGAGATCGGTGCTGTACCAGCCGCAGCGGTAGCACGAGCGGGAGAGCCGCTCCCGGTGCTGCTCGTCGGTCTCACCCGGCCGCTTCGCCATGTGCGGCCGCGCCTGCTGGCTCATGCGCACTCCTTCGCGCTCCGGTGGGCCCGGATGACCGCGCGGGAGGGCGCGCCCACCATCGCGCGGGCCCGCTCGTCGCACTCCGGGCACGTGCCCCACAGCCACGGCACCTCACCGGTCGCCGTGGTCACCTCAGCTCCGCACAACGTGGACACCGCCATGTCCGGCGGGTAGGCGCACGCAGCCCCCGGAGGGCGCGGATCGGTCGTGGCGCGCCTGCCCCCCGAGCCGGCACCCACGAGAACGGATGCGGCATGTTCCCTCCAACTCCTCGCACGAGGCTGGTTTCGGACGAGCACCAGCAGGAACGGCCAAGACGTGCCGAGACGAACGACATGACCTGAGCCATCACCGCGACTACTCGACTAGTTTTCGATCACTTCATGAGTACTATCAAGTTATTTCGAGAGTACTCATGATGGAATAGCCTGATCGTGTGCACTTGCTGATGTCAGGCTGTGGTACTGAGATCAGTGCACTGCTGATTCAGGACAGGTGGGAGCGGCACTGATGGGACACGCGCCGGAATCGAGCACGGTGCAGGCACTGGAGCTGGGCCTGCGTCTGCGCGAGCGCCGTGAGCAGCTGGGATTGACCTTGAACGCGGTCGGCAAGGAAACGGGTGTCGGCGGTAACAACCTGTCCTCGATCGAGATCGCCAAGCGCAAGCTCACCGCGACGAAGCTCACCGAGCTGGCGAAGGTCTACGAGCTGTCCGAGCAGCAGCTCGGCGAGCTCGAGGCGCTGCGCAGCCGGGCCGAGCAGCGGGAGTGGTGGGACGACTACGCCCGGCTGTACTCGGAGGAGTTCCTGCGGTTCATCGGCTTGGAAGCGGGCGCCTCGACCGTCCGCGAGTACGCGGCCGAGACCGTCCCCGGCCTGTTGCAGACAGCGGACTACGCGCGGGCGATGATTCGAGGCGGATCGCCCTACATCAAGCCCGTCGACGTCGGCCCCCGCGTCGAATCGCGTCTCGCCCGGCAGGTGCGACTGGACGATCCCGAACCGATCGACCTCACGGTCGTCATCGGACAGACGGCTCTGCGGCAGGAGGTCGGCAACCGCGAAGTCATGGCCTACCAGCTCGCCCGCTTGGCCAAGCTCAGCGAGGAGCGCCGCGACCAGATCAAGATCCACGTCATGCCCTACGCGGCCGGCGCGCACCCCGTGATCGGTGGAGCGCTCAAAATCCTCTCCTTCGAATCCCGCCTGCTGCCCGACATGGCCTGGCAGGAAACCGTCACCACGGGCTCCCTGATCGAGAAGCCCCACGTGGTCAGGGAGTTGAGCGCCAGCCTCGACGAGGCGACCGACCGCGCGCTGGACCTCGACGACTCGCTTGAGATCATCCACGAGGTCCGCGAGGAGATGGAGAGGCGATGAACACCGACACCCGGTCCCCCGGCCCGGCCACGGGCTGGTTCAAGAGCACGTTCAGCAACCCGTCGCAGGACTGCGTCGAGGTCCTCTTCGACACCGAGCACGTCCACGTCCGCGACAGCAAGGACCAGGGCACCGGACTGGTCCTCACCCTCGACGCCCGGCACTGGCCCGACTTCCTCGCCGAAGCGCTCGGCACCGTTGAGACCGGCAGCAACCGCGCCCTGCGCATCCGACCGACCGACGACGGCGGCGCCCGGCTGCGCACCCCCGACGGCGGCACCGCGCTGACCTTCACCCCCGCCGAATGGGACGCCTTCACCGCAGGAGCCCGAACCGGCGAATTCGACCTCCCCAACGCACGTCACGCCGAAGCACCGGCCATGCGCTGACGCCCCGGCTAGGAGCCGACCGGGCTCCGCGGCACCGACGACCAGGGGAACTTGCCCGACCTTTCGTGGCGAGCCGCCGAACGCGGCGCGTCCCGAGCACGGGGAGTTCCTGCCAGCTGGTGTCCCGGCCGGCGTACGGCTACGGGTGAGGCCGTTCGAGCGGGCAAGCAGCCAGCACGCTCGGAACCCGGCAGCCTGCTGCGACCCAGCCGACGAGGGCCTCGTCGATGTAGCTCAGCAGCGCCGTGATTTCGTCGTGGCGCTCTTTGAGGGGGTGGTTCCAGATCCTCTCGTGGTGAGCGAGCCGGTTCCGGAATTCGTGCAGGTTGATGACCGGCCGTTCGATGGTGGTGCGTGCCCGGTCGGGGGCGTGGGGGAAGCCGCCGGCGAGGTCGGGCCACAAGGCGGTGTAGCGCTTGGCCAGCAAGAACCGCCAGAAACCGAATCCGAGTTCGCTGAGCACCTGCCCGTCGCTCTCCGGCTTGCCCTTGGTGCGGACACGCTGCCGAGCCTTGGCGATGTCCTTCCGCGCACGCCCGTCCAGTTCACGGGCCGTGTCCTCCAGCCAGGAGCCTGTGCGGCCAGCAGCAGCGTGCCGTTCGCTCAGACGGCTGGCCAGCACGTTGCGGAGCACCACTTCCAGATGGCTCAGGGTCTCCCAGAACGCGCCGCTGATCCGGGTATTCCACCGGTACAACTCGAGCGCCATAGCCGGGTCACCGCCGCAAACGTCGAGATACCCCTGCATCCGGGGCCGCCCGAACAGCAGCACGGTGCTTCCCGCGTGCTCGCCGTCGTGCGAGTTGTGAGCGAACAGCACGCTCGGGTACTGTAATTGACGAAGACCTCAGAACGGTCCCTGGTAGTCACCTCGGTGACAGGCCAAACCGCTGAGGTTTCGGCTTCGAAGGGCGCCGCCAGACGGGCGGCGCCCTTTTTTCGCTCCGGCCCCGCTGCGCTCCGGCCCCGCTGGGCGGGGTCGACCGCGTCTTGCGGGGCGGAAGCCTCGAACCGAGCGGGCTGAGGCACCCACGCCGAATGGGACGCCTTCACCGCAGGCGCCCGAACCGGCGAATTCGACCTGCCCAACACCGCACCGGCAGAAGCACCGACCGCGCTGACGTCGATGCGCGGTCCCAGCCGGGCGCCCGGCACCGCACGGCAGAGGCGTGCACCGAGACGGCGGGGCGTGCCCGAACTTTCGCGGCGCGCGAGGGACGTGGGAGCTGGCGCACCGCGCGGCCGCGTGCAGCACGACGTCCTCGTCGCTGGCCGGCCGATCAGGCCGCTGCGCACCACGGCCGGGTGCAACGCGCGCCAGGCACGAAGTGTTCCGGAGGCCCCCGCTCCGTGATCCCCTCCCCCGGTGGACGGATCAGCGGCCAGCTGCGGGCCAGGACGTTCGAGCGGGCAGGCAGCGAGCGCAGTCGACCCCACCACCCGCCGCCAACCACTCTTCAGGATGAGCACGACACGCCGGCGCTGTATCACGTGCACGCCCGCACTACCCGCGCTGACCTGCGATCCCCTCTCTGGAACGAATCCAATCTGACTCCGGGCCCGAGCGCTCCCCGAGCCCGAGCGCTCAACCCAGCACGGCCGAGCGCACGGCCTCGCGCAACCGCTCGTGCACCCCGGCGAGCCCGGCGCGCTCGGTGCGCACCTCCACCACGCGCAGCCCCGGTCGGGGTTGCAACGCCTCG
This sequence comes from Salinifilum aidingensis, assembly GCF_054782015.1. Lineage (NCBI taxonomy): Bacteria > Bacillati > Actinomycetota > Actinomycetes > Pseudonocardiales > Pseudonocardiaceae > Salinifilum > Salinifilum aidingensis. Next base: position 44,753 of record NZ_BAAGTH010000014.1, read on the forward strand.
ACCAGCTCGACCCGCTCAGTGGCGACGACGTGCTCCACCCCGTGCGCGGCGCACAGCGCGGCCAGGTCCGTGCCGTGCGGGGTGCCGAAGACGCGCTCGAACGCCGCCGCGTGCTCCGGTCGCGCCTGCTCCAGCAGCGCGAAGATCCCGCCGCCGTCGTCGTTGACCACGACGACCGTCAGGTCCGGTGGCGCCTCGCCCGACCCGGCCAGCAGGCCGTTGCTGTCGTGCAGGAACGTCAGGTCCCCCAGCAGCGCGTACGCGGGGCCCTCGTGCGCGAGCGCCGCCCCCGCGGCCGTGGACACCGTGCCGTCGATGCCGGCCACGCCCCGGTTGCGGTGCACCGCGACGTCCGGCCGCTGCCGCGCGGCCAGCGCGACGTCCCGCGTCGGGTTCGACGAGCCGAGCACGAGCAGCGACTCCGGCGGCAGCGCGTCCACCACGTCCCGCGCCACGGCCACACCGCTGGGCCAGCGCTCCAGGTCGAGCGCGTGGTGCAGCGCCGCGGCGGCCTTCTGGTCGGCCTGCTGCCACGCGGTGGTCCACTCCGCATCAGCCGTGCCGGCCTCGGGCAGGCCGGCCGCGTCGGCGACCTGGCGGACGTTGTGCGCGGGAGCTGGCCAGTCCGCGCCGGACCGCACCAGCAGCACCTCCACCCCGTCCTGGGCGAGCAGCCGCTGCACCTGGCGGAACACGGTGGGGCGCCCGAAGCAGACCACCTGCTCCGGCTGGTGCTCGGCGAGGAACTCCGGCAGGTTCAGCAGCCACATCCCGGTGCTCAACGCGCCGTCGCCGCCCGCGCCGACACCACCGGTCTCGGCCAGCACGGGCCAGCCGAGCCGCCGCCCCAGCTCGGCGGCCTCACCGCGCAGGTCGGCCTCGGCGACGAGCACGACGCCGCGGCGCGCGGTGATCCGCGTGAGCGCGCTCGGGGCCGTTTCGGCGCTGCGCACGTCCGTCCACGGCCCGCCGTCGGCGCGGCCGGTCAGCGGCTCGCACCAGTCCTGCTCGCCGTCGGGCACCAGCGGTTCCCGCAGCGGCAGGTTCAGCTGCACCGGACCGGGCCTGCCCGGCCCGAGCGCGGCGGCGCGCGCGCGGCAGACCTGGCTGCGCCAGTAGGCGTTCTGCCCGGCGCGGTGCTCGGCCACGGCGAGCTCGTCGAACATCCGCACCGCGGTGCCGAACAGCCCGTGCTGGTCGATGGCCTGGTTCGCGCCCGCGGCCCGCAGCTCCGGCGGGCGGTCGGCGGTGAGCACGAGCAGCGGCACCCCGGAGTGGTCGGCCTCGGCGACCGCGGGGTGCAGGTTCGCCGCCGCGGTGCCGGAGGTGCACACCACGGCCACCGGAACGCCGGTGCGCGCGGCCAGCCCCAGGGCGAGGAACCCGCCGCTGCGCTCGTCGATGCGCACGTGCAACCGCAGCCGGCCGGCCTGCTCGGCGCGGTGCAGCGCGAAGGACAGCGGAGCGTTGCGGGAGCCGGGAGCGAGGACGACGTGCTCCGCACCGTTCCGGACCAGCTCGTCGACCAGGACCTCGGCCTGCGCCGTGGACGGATTCACCTAGCCTCCAATCGGTGGAAGCCCCGACCGGGGCGGCCCGCCGGTGGGCTCCGCACCCGCCATCGTCTCCCCGCCGCGCACCCGGGGCGCACCGCCCCTGGCCGAGGGTGGGCCCGCCCACTCGGGAACTCGCGGCCGCGGTCACCCCGGAACCGCGCGCCGACTATCGTCCCAGGCGTGCAGAACGCGAACGTTTCCGAGCTGTTCGACCCGGACGTGTGGGACCCCGTCGCCGGGTTCGAGTTCACCGACATCACCTACCACCGCTGCACCGAGGACGGCCCCGGCCGGGGCACGGTGCGCATCGCCTTCGACCGGCCCGACGTGCGCAACGCCTTCCGCCCGAACACGGTCGACGAGCTGTTCCGCGCGCTCGACCACGCCCGCATGAGCAGCGACGTCGGCTGCGTGCTGCTCACCGGCAACGGCCCTTCCGGCAAGGACGGCGGCTGGTCGTTCTGCTCCGGCGGGGACCAGCGCATCCGCGGGCGCTCCGGCTACCGCTACGCCGAGGGGGAGACGGCGGAGACGGCCGACCCGGCGCAGGCCGGCCGGCTGCACATCCTCGAGGTGCAGCGGCTCGTCCGGTTCATGCCCAAGCCCGTCATCGCGGTGGTGCCCGGCTGGGCCGCCGGCGGCGGGCACAGCCTGCACGTGGTCTGCGACATGACGCTGGCCAGCGCCGAGCACGCCCGGTTCAAGCAGACCGACGCGGACGTGGCCAGCTTCGACGGCGGTTTCGGCTCGGCCTACCTGGCGCGGCAGGTGGGGCAGAAGTTCGCCCGCGAGATCTTCTTCCTCGGCCGCCCGTACGACGCCGAGCAGGCCCACGAGATGGGCATGGTCAACGAGGTCGTCGCGCACGAGGAGCTGGAACGCACCGCGCTGCAGTGGTCCCGCGAGATCAACGGCAAGTCGCCGACGGCGCAGCGGATGCTCAAGTACGCCTTCAACGCGCTCGACGACGGTCTCGTCGGCCAGCAGCTGTTCGCCGGCGAGTCCACCCGCCTGGCCTACATGACCGACGAGGCCCAGGAGGGCCGCGACGCGTTCCTGGAGAAGCGCCGACCCGACTGGGAGCAGTTCCCCTGGTACTACTGATCGACCAGTAGCATCGCCCGCTCCCGCGCCGCTGCGCTGCCGAGGGGTGTCGGATCAGCCGGGTCACCGCGGTTCGTTCCGACTGCTGAGCGCGGCCGCGGGGCCCGCTGAGCACCGCCACGAGCACGTGCCGCGCCGGAGACCCGGCCGCGGGTCGGGCGGCTGACGCGGCGCAGTCCACCAGTCGCTGGGCGGTCAGTCGGGGTGCGGGCCGATGGTGAGGATCGTGATCGCGTCCGCCCGCGGGCCGTAGTACCACCAGATCAGCCACGCGCCCGGCGTGCGGTTCTCGACGTACGACTCCCACACGTCCTCGCCGTCGAGACCCCGCATCGACTCGTACTCGTGCGACTGCAGGGCCGGATACCCCGGCCCTGCATCGCGCAGTTTCCGCAGGGCCTCGGCCACCTTCTCGCGTTTGGCGCGGTAGGAGGTCGAGTTCTCCAGATCCTCGAGGACCTTCTCGGCTTCACTGGTGAACAACAGGTGGTAGGGCGGTGCGCTCACGCCTGGGCGTCCTCGTCGTCATCGTCGGTCGCGTTGCGGTCGATGAAGTCGTCCCGCCGGGACACGCCGCCCTCGGCGGCGTCGTGCATGCCACGGAGCAGCGACGCCTTGACCTGTTCGTCCTCCCAGACGACCTTCTCCCGCTGCGGAATGCCCACCAGCGGGTCAGCAGGATCTGCCCTTCCTCGTTGCGGGAGACGGCGAAGCGGGTCGCGGAGTTCTCCCCCAGCGCGCGGCCGACGGCGACGCGCCCCCTCTCATCGGCGGCGACTTCGGTGACGGGTTCGAACCCGGCCAGTGTGGTCATGACCGCCCTCCCTGTGGCGTGTCATTGCCGCGCGCTCCCCGCTGTGCCCGAATGTGGGAATGTGGGCAATACCCACGTGGGGCCGGTGCTGGTCCGCGTCCGCCCCTCCGCGGACCAGGCGGCGGTGCTGGACGAGCTGTCCGGCGAGCTCGGCGTGCCGGTGGCGACCTGGCTGCCCGCGCTGCTCACGCCCACCTGCCCGGGCGCAGGGAACCGGAGAACATGTCGTGGCTCGTGCTGGAGGAGCCGGCGGGCGAGGACGGTTGAGCGCTCGAGAGCTCAGCCCGCCGGGAGCTCGGCCCCGCAGCGCGCGCACCGGGTGGGCGGCTCCTGCTCGGCGACCGCTCCGCACTCGGGGCACAGGAGCGCGAGCCAGCACGCGGGATCGCCGCCCCCGTGCTGACCGGCGTCCTGCTCCCCGGTGATCCGCTCCCCGGCGGCGTCCGCCTCGGCGCGCTTCCCGCCCTGCAGGTGCTCGTCCCGCATCCGCCCCACGTCCCCGTTCCTCAGTCCTCGCCCCATCAGGGCAGCAGCCCGAGGCGGCGCGCCGCCAACGCCGCGCTGTGCCGGTCGTGCACCCCGAGCTTGCGCATGGCACCGCCCAGGTAGCTCTTCACGGTCTCCGGCAGGATCTGCAGCCGTTGCGCCGCCTCGGCGTTGGTGCAGCCCAAGCTGATGCAGGCGAGCACGTCGAGCTCGCGCTCCGACAGCCGCGGAGCCGAGCCGCCGGCGGGCGCCGAACGGCCCGCGAGGCCGTCGGTGATCGACGTGATCCGCTCCCGCAACTCCGGGTCGTCGACCTCGGCGGCGAGCTGGCGGAGCTGCGCGTGCGCCGCGCGGACCGCGTCCCAGTCCGCGCTGTCCGGCGGAACCTGCCGCGACCGCAGCTCAGCGCCCTGCGACAACGCCGCCACCCGCCGGTCGACCTCCTCGCGGACCGCCACCTCCCTGCCGACGGACTCCGCCACCCGCATCGCCGCGCGCAGCGTGCGGTCGCCGAACGGCTCGACCCGGCGGATCCCGCCGTAGAGCACCATCCGCACGGAGCGGTTCGCGGTGACCGGCACGGCGAACATCGTCCGCAACCGCTCGCGGGCCACCGGCCGGTCGTAGTCGTGGCTGATCCCGCTGGAGGCCGGGTAGTCGTCCACCGCGCTCGGCCGGCGGCAGGCCACCACGCGCCCGCCGAGGCCCGCGCTGGGAAGCACCCGCAGGTCCTGCAGCGCCCCGGTCTCGGTGCCCCGCAGCGCGCTCAGCACCAGCGCGTCGGAGCCGTCGACGCGTCCGCCGAACACGACCCCGAGCCCCACCTGGCGCTGCAGCGCGCGCACCGCGTTGCGCAGGAGCTGATCGTCCTCGCCCGCGCCGCCGCACGCCTGGACCACCACGGATCGCACCTCCTCGCAGTGCGCGCGTGCGCCCACCCCCGCGCGGGGGTGGCGGAAGTGTGACCCACCGCGCACCCTCACCTCACGTGGCGCTGCAGCGTACCCGCCCGACCCGAGCCGGCGGAGGGGCGCGGGCGCCGCGCCGGCGATCCGGCACCGCCCCCGACGCAGAACCACCGACCAGGGCAGGACCACCGAGGAGGCGAGCATGTTCATCCCCTTCGGCGCGCGCGATTTCCTCGACCGCGCCGCGACCGCCTACGGCGACCGCGTCGGCGTCGTCGACGAGCCCGACCAGCCCGCGCAGCCGCTGGGCGACCTGACCTACGCGCGCCTCGAGGAGCTGGCGCGCGCCCAGGCGGCCGGGCTGGACGCGCTCGGCGTCGAACCCGGCGAACGCGTCGCCGTCGTCTCGCACAACAGCGCGCGCCTGCTGGCCTCGTTCTTCGGCGTGTGCGGGTACGGCAGGGTCCTCGTGCCGATCAACTACCGCCTCTCCCGCGACGAGGTCGCCTACATCGTCGAGCACTCCGGTGCCCGCGTGCTGCTGGTCGACCCCGACCTGGCCGAGCACCTCGCCGACGTGCCGTGCGAGCGCACGATCGTGCTGGGCGCCGACGGCGACGCCGCGATGTACCGGTTCGGCGTCGAGCCGCGGCCGTGGCAGCCGGACGAGAACGCGACGGCGACGATCAACTACACCAGCGGGACCACCGCCCGCCCCAAGGGCGTGGAGATCACCCACCGCAACATCTGGGTCAACGCCACCACCTTCGCCCTGCACGCCGGCGCCACCGACCGCGACGTGTACCTGCACACGCTGCCGATGTTCCACGCCAACGGCTGGGGCATGCCGTTCGGCATGACCGGCGTCGGCGCCAAGCACGTCGTGCTGCGCAAGGTCGACGGGGCGGAGATCCTGCGGCGCGTCGCCGAGCACGGGGTCACCGTCATGTGCGCGGCCCCGGCCGTGGTCAACGCCGTGCTGGCCGCGGCCGCCGAGTGGGACGGCGAGATCCCCGGCCGCGACGGGGTGCGGATCATCGTCGCGGGCGCTCCCCCGCCCACCCGCACCGCCGCGCGCGTGGAGACCGAGCTGGGCTGGGAGTTCGTCCAGATCTACGGGCTGACCGAGACCTCGCCCCTGCTCACCATCAACCGCACCCGCTCCGAGTGGGACGAGCTCGACGCCGAGCAGCGCGCCGGCAAGATCGTCCGCGCCGGCGCGCCCGGGCTGGGCACGAGGATGCGCATCTCCAGCGACGGCGAAGTGCTGGCGCAGTCCAACGTGGTGCTCAAGAGCTACTGGCGCCAGCCGGAGGAGACGGAGGAGAAGCTCGCCGGCGGTTGGTTCCACACCGGCGACGGCGGGTTCCTCGACGACGACGGCTACCTCACCATCAGCGACCGCAAGAAGGACGTCATCATCACCGGCGGCGAGAACGTGTCCTCCGTCGAGGTCGAGGACGCGCTGTTCAGCCACCCCGCGGTGGCCGAGGTCGCCGTGATCGGGGTGCCGCACGAGAAGTGGGGCGAGACGGTCAAGGCGCTCGTCGTGCTGGAGCCGGACTCGCACGCCGCGGAGGCCGAGCTGATCGAGCACTGCAAGGCCCGGTTGGCCCGGTACAAGGCGCCCACCACGGTCGAGTTCCGCGAGGGGTTGGTCCGCACCGCCACGGGCAAGCTGCAGAAGTTCAAGCTCCGCGAGCCGTACTGGTCCGACCGGCAACGCGACATCGGCTGAGCGCCGCGGCCCCGCCGCTGGGCGCCGTGCGGCGGCGTTCGGCGGCGGGGAACACCGCCGGCACTTCGACGTGCGCGCTCGTCCCGGCCCAGCCGAGTTCGGCGAGCCAGTCGCCGATCAGCGCGACGACCTCGTCGGGCCGGGTCAGCGGCGGTGCGCGCCGCCCGCCGGCGTGTCCGCGGTGGTACCGGTCAGGGGGTGAGCACCATCCGGAACCGCGCCTCGTTGTTGATCATCCTCTCGTAGGCCTCGGGCGCCTTTTCCAGCTGCGCGGTCTCGATCATCGGCCGGACCCCGGTCAGCCGGCTGAACCGGAGCGTGTCCTCGGAGTCCTTCGAGGTCCCGGAGGGGTGGCCCACGAGCGAGGCACCCGGCATGATCAGCGCGGGAGCGGTCACCTGCAGCGGATCGTCGGCCGCACCGAGCACCAGCAGTTGTCCGCGGGCCGCGAGTCCGGGCACGGTTCGACTCGCCGCCGCCCCGCTGGACGCCGTCGCCAGCACCACCTGCGCGCCGCCGAGATCGGCCAAGGCCTGACCGGGATCGTTGGCCTGGCTGTCGATGTGGTGGTGCGCGCCCAGCTGGCGGGCGAGGTCGGCCTTGCCGGGCCCGCGGGAGATCGCGACGACCTCCATGCCCATCCGCGCGGCGAACTGGATGCCCAGGTGCCCCAGCCCGCCGACGCCGAGCACGGCGACGCGGTCCCCGGGACGAGCGGTGCTCTCCCGCAGCGCGTGGTAGGTGGTGACCCCGGCGCACAGCAGTGGCGCGGCTTCGACCGAGGACAGCTCGTCGGGCGTGCGAGCCAGAGCATCGGCCGGGACCACGACGTGCTCGGCGTACCCGCCGTCGAAGGTGATGCCGGGGACCACGCCGTTCGGGCAGGTGATGAAGTCGCCCCGCCGGCAGGACTCGCAGTGGTGGCAGGACCCGCCGAACCAGCCGACCCCCACTCGTTCTCCCCGCTGCCACGGTCCGGTCACCGCTGGGCCGAGCTCGTCGATCACCCCCACGACCTCGTGCCCGGGCACGATCGGATAAGGGGTGCTGGGCAGCACTCCCTCCTTGGCCCACATGTCGCTGTGGCAGACCCCGCACGCCTCCACGCGCACCCGCACCTGGTCCCCGCGGACCTCGGGGACCTCGCGTTCGACCAGTTCCAGCGGGGCACCCGCTTCGGCGACCTGCACGGCTCGCATCGTCGCTGCTCCTCGATCCTCGGCGTCTTTCACGGGTGCCCGGAGCGACCTCCGGGCACGGACCCCCGGACCTGCCGGGCGCGTTGCCGGTGCGCGCCCGGCAGGTCCGGGGGTGAGGCGGTCGGGGCGAGGCGATCCCGGGTTACACGGTCGCTCGGAGCGCGACCTCGATGTTGCCGCTCGTCGCCTTCGAGTACGGGCAGACCTGGTGGGCCTGGTGCATGAGGTTGTCGGCGGCCTCCTGCTCCAGCCCCGGGAAGTGGCCGATCAGGGTCACGGCGAGGCCGAAGCTGGTCTCGTCCGGCCCGATGCCGACCTCCGCGTCGATCGTCGTCCCGTCGGGGACCGTGGCACCGCTGTTCTTGGCCGCCAGCCGCATCGCGCCGTGGAAGCACGCGGCGTAGGCCGCTGCGAACAGCTGCTCGGGATTGGTGCCCTCGCCGTCGCCGCCCATCGCCTTCGGCGTCCGCACCGGCTGCTTGATCTGACCGTCCGACGTGTGCACCTGGCCGTCCCGGCCGCCGCCGGTCGAGGTGGCCACTGCGGTGTAGGAAATGCTCATGGTGCTCCTTTTCAGCAGAACGAGATCGACGGCTTGCCGCTGACTACCCCGCACCGCGCGCCGTCACACCCGCTGCTGGATTGCGCGCTGCAGCGCAGCGATTCCGGGCCGACCGGGGACCGCTCGCCACGTTTGCCGGGATGCAGGCGCAGCCCGGCTTTCTCCGTTCTCCCGGCGGGCGCGGCCGGTCGAGTGCTGAGCAGTTCAGTGACGGTCTTCTTGTCGACCTCCGCGGACAGCAGCTGGCGCGCCGCACCAGATGGTCAGCAGCAGCAATCTCGCGTTCGCACGTGCTCGTGCGGACACGAGTGCCGCGGGCAGGGTGTCGGCCTCCCGATCGAAACGCAGCAGCGACGCGCCCCTGCGCAGTTCAGGCGTTGCGTCGCGTCGAACAGGGCGTCCACCTCGTCGTCGGTGGGGTCACGATCGAGCACGAACGTGAACTCGTGGAGGGTCATGCGGCGCTCCGGGCGTTGGTGTTGCCGGTGAGCACGCGTTCAACGGTGATGTCGTGGCAGGCGAACCGGGCACGGGTTCGGCACAGGAACTCGGCGCAGGTCGCGGCCTTCTCATCGGCCGAGGTCCCGGTGCAGGCCAGCCGGGAGTGGTCGTCGAGGGCGGTGTCGAACGAACCCGCCTTGCGAGAGACCGCCGACGAGCACGCGGTGCGGGCCGAGCGCGTCGAGGTGCTCCAGCACCGCGTCGGCCACGTCCCGGCAGTCGAACGGACCCGGCACCGGGCTGCCACCCGGGCGGGGGTGCTGGATGATCTGGACGATCCGGACGATCTGCCGCCCGCAACCCCACCGACCGGCTCCGCGTCCACCGGGCGGCAAGAACGAACTCACCCGCGTCGGCCATCCCGACCGGCGGCCCGCGAGGAGGCCCCATGTTCTTCCGAACGCGAATCCTGAGCACGTCCGTGCTCATCGCCGCGGTCGCGGCATTGGCGGGAACGGCCCACGCCGCCCCGCAGCTGCGAACCGCGGACTCACCGGACGCCGGTCAGCCGCAGCTGGTCGACATCCGCGTCGGGACGCATCCCACCTTCGACCGCGTGGTGTTCGACTACCGCGGCGGCGTGCCCGACGCGGACGTGGAGTACGGCGAGGTCAGGCGAGGCGGCTCGGGACACCCGGTCGACCTGGCGGGTGAGCGCTCGTTGGCGGTCTCCATGCAGCACGTGGCGTGGAACTCGCAGAAGCCGCCGGAAAGGCTGCTGCCGGACCTGCCCCAGCTGGCCGAGGTGAACTACCACACCTTCTTCGAAGGCGCCGCCGAGGTCGGACTGGGCATCAACGGCCCGGACAGGGCACCGCTCAACGTGTTCACGCTGCGCGACCCCGACCGTCTCGTCATCGACGTCGCCCACCCCGGCGCGTGCGGTGACGTCGCGTTCGCGCCCCAGAGCGACCACGGCGCGTTCGGCATCAGTGCCAGCGGTATCGGCTGCGGCCCGGCCCGGGACGCCGCCGCGCTGGCTGATCGGAACTTGGGCGAGCCCTACACGACCCCCGGCGGGTTCTCCTGCCAGCCCCGGAGGAGTCCGGGTGAACTCCCCGAGCACCACTACACGTGCACCCGCGGCGCGACCCAGGAGGTGACTTTCGACGCCAGTTGACGCCCCGCGAGGCTCGGCCGCGCCCGAGGGCGCGGCCGGGCGAGGCGCGAGAACCGGGAGGGCGCCCCCGGATGCGGGGTTCCCCGAGCAGCCGCTCCGCAGGACCGCGGATCACGTCCCGGTTCCGCGCTCCGGGGACGACCGCACCGGGAAGTCCGCAACCGGAACGGCTGCACCGCGCCGCTCCCGCGCTGCGCCCGTCGCTGGCTGCGCCGGAGACGGGCGCTCCGGCCGTGCGCGAACGCGCCGGGAGCCGTCGGTTCCGCGCACCGCGCGGCGGGAGAATGAACGCATGGCCTCCACGCCCCCCGCCCGCCCCCTGCAGCCGCTGCCCGTGCCCGCGGGGGCCGGGGCGCTCAGCGTCCTCCCCGCCCTGCGCCGCGCGCTGCGCGGCGGGGGACCAGCGCTGCTGCCGGTCGGCGAGGACGGCGGGGAGCACGCCCGCACCGTGCGCGCAGCGCTGCGCGCCGGGGAACCGCTGGGGCCCGGCGAGGACGCCGCGGACGACCCGACGGCGCTGGTCGTGCCCACCTCCGGCTCCACGGGCACGCCGAAGGGCGTGCTGCTGCCGGCCTCGGCGCTGCGCGCCTCCGCCGACGCGACGCACCGGGCGCTCGGCGGCCCGGGGCACTGGCTGCTGGCGATGCCCGCGCAGCACATCGCCGGCATCCAGGTGCTCGTGCGCGCGCTCCGGGCCGGGACCGCGCCGCACGCGGTGGACACCGCGGACGGCTTCCGCACCGAGCGGTTCACCGCCGCGGCGCGCGCGGTGCCGGACGACGCCCCCCGCTACACCGCGCTCGTGCCCACGCAGCTCGGCCGCCTGCTCGACGACGACGCGGGGTGCGCGGCGCTGCGCGGTTTCGACGCGGTGCTGCTCGGCGGGGCCGCCACCCCGGCGCACCTGCTCCAGCGGGCCGCGCAGGCGGGCGTGCACGTGGTCACCACCTACGGCATGAGCGAGACCGCCGGCGGCTGCGTCTACGGCGGTTCCCCGCTGGACGTCGCGCAGGTCGCGGTCGACGCGGACGAGCCCGCCGAGCCCGGTCCGGTGCGGCTGGGCGGGCCGATGCTCGCCCGCGGCTACCGGGACCGGCCGGAGCACCCGGCCTTCGCCGGCGGCTGGTTCCGCACCGGCGACCTGGGCCGGTGGCAGGGCGGACTGCTGCGCGTCCTCGGCCGGGCCGACGACGTGATCGTCACCGGCGGGGTGAACATCGCCCCCGCCGAGGTGGAACGCGTGCTCGCCGCCGAGGAGGGCGTGCGGGAGGTGTGCGTGTTCGGCGTCGACGATGCCGAGTGGGGGCGGGCGGTGGCCGCGGCGGTCGTGCCGGCCGGCGGCGAGCCGCTGCCGGCCGATGCCGACGCGGGGCAGCACCCGCTGGTCGCGCGGCTGCGCGCGGCCGTGCGGACGCGGGCGCGGCCGGCCGCGGTGCCGAAGCGCTGGGTGTTCCGCGCGGAGCTGCCGCTGCGGGGACCGGGCAAACCGGACCGCCGGGCCCTCGAGCGGCAGATCACACCGGACGGGCACCGCTCCGGGTGATCGAGCCCGTGCGCGAAGATGGCGGGCATGGCAACAGTCGCGCAGTGGGTGGAAGGCGCCCGCATCCGCACGTTTCCGAACGCGATCGCCCCGGTGCTCGTGGGCACCGGCGCCGCCGCCGGCGTCGACGGCTTCCGGCCGGTGATCGCTGCGCTGGCGCTGGTCGTCGCGCTCGGGTTCATCATCGGCGTGAACTTCGCCAACGACTACTCGGACGGGATCCGCGGCACCGACGCGGACCGGGTGGGGCCGTTCCGGCTGGTCGGTTCCGAAGCGGCCCGGCCCTGGGCGGTGCGGGCCGCGGCGTGGACGTGCTTCGGCGTGGCCGCGCTGGCGGGGATCGGCGTGAGCCTGCTCAGCGGGCACTGGTGGCTGGTCCTCATCGGAGCGGTGTGCATCGCCGGGGCGTGGTTCTACACCGGCGGGTCCCGCCCGTACGGCTACCGGGGCTGGGGCGAGATCGCCGTGTTCCTCTTCTTCGGGATCATCGCCGTGCTCGGCACCCAGTACGCCCAGGCCGGTGAGATCAGCGGGTTCGGCATCGGCGGAGCCGTCGGTGTGGGCGCGCTGTCCAGCGCGGTGCTGGTGTCCAACAACCTCCGCGACATCCCCTCGGACCGCGAGACGGGCAAGCGCACGCTGGCCGTGCTGCTCGGCGACCGGGACACGCGCACGCTCTACGTGGCGCTGGCGCTGATCCCGTTCCTGCTGAGCGTGCTCACCGGCGTGCGCAACACGTGGGCTCTGCTGGGCCTGGTGGCGCTGCCGCTGCTGTTCCTCCCGCTGCGCGTGGTGATCCGCGGCGCCCAGGGCCGCGCCCTGATCCCCGCGGTGCGGGACACGGGCATCGCGATGCTCGTGTGGTCGGTGGTCACCGGCGCCGCGCTCGCCATCGGCTGAGCGCGGGCGCGCCGCCCGATCCGTGCTGTGTCCTCTTCGGACAGCTGCGGACCCGGGGAACGAGCCGCTCCGGCACGAGGGCCGCGGGGAGTCCGGGCTGCCCCGAGGAGTTCGGGCCGGGCGGACGCTCGGGTCCGATTCGGACGGAACGCGGGAGGGCGGTCGCGGGGACGCCGGCCTGGCCGGTCGTTTCCGCGATGTCGTGCAGCGCGAACTACTCGACGAGCGCGGGCCTGAGGTAGGTGGTGACGTCCTCGGCGAGCTCGCACTGGTCGGTGCCCGACTCGGGCTGGACCAGGGTGACCTGCAGCGTCGCGTCCGCGACGGGGGTGTAAACGGTGCAGCTGTTCGCCCGCAGGGTGCGCGTGGCCTGCGGCGGCTCCTCCTGCGCCGAGGAGGTCGGGGCCGCCGAGGTGGACGTCTCCGCGCTCAGCTCGTCGAGTTCGACCTCCTCGCGCCCGAGATCGGCGAAGCCGGGGGGCTGGGCCCCGAGCAGGACCGAGCGGGGCCCGTCGGGAGCGGGGAACTCGCAGCCGGGCACGCGCGGCCCGGTCCCCGCGGTGCGCGGCGTCCCCCTGTCGACCGGGAACGCGAGCCCCGCGAGCTTGCCCGGGGAGACGAGCCCGCAGATGTCCTCGGCGGTGAGGTCGGAGAGCCGGACGCGCTGCTGCGGCGGCACGTGGCGGGGAGCGCTCGGGGCCGTCGAGGTCGGCGGGGCGCTGGAGGTGGACGGCTGCTGCTCCTGCGGGCCCTCCGGCTCCCCGGGGGAGCACGCGGCGAGTCCCCACGCGGCGAGTCCCAGCGCCACCGCGCCGACAGCCGCGACCGCGCGTCCTGCTGACCGCACACGCACCTCCTCCTCGTGGTGGCCCCCTCCTCGTGGCGGCACCAGTGTCCCCCCCGGCGGGGGGACAGCAGCAGGCGCCCTCCTGCGCCCCCCTCGAGCACCGATCGGGGAGATTTACATCACAGGAGGGTGGTGCGCGGGCGGCTCGCGGGCCCGCTGCGGGCCCGCGGACCAACGACCGTTTACCGAAGAGGTAAAACAGGCACGGCCCTGGTAAAGGAGACACGGCCCCACCCGCGGACGACCACCGGGGGCGCCCGCCCGGAGCAGCCGCCGGCCGCTCAGGCGCCCGCCGAACCGCCGCCCTCGCCGCGCAGCTCCGCGCGCAGGACCTCGCGCCGGGCCTGCCGCGCCTGCTTGCGCACCGCGATCCCGGTGGCGACGCGCCGCCGCAGCGCGCCGAAGACCAGCATCGACACCGGCATCACCACGACCACGGACACCGCCGCGGCCACCAGGAACGGCACACCGAGCAGGGTGAGCACGGCCGCGACGACCACGAGCATGCCCAGGCGCGCGAGCGTGTACAGCGCGATGTCACCGGCGAGCCGCGCCGCGGGCCACTCCTGCTCAGCGGACTGCCGACTGTCCGGCGCGGACTGCTCGGCCGCGTCGGGCTGCTCCACCGGGTCGGAGCGCCCGGGCGTGCCGGGCTGCTCCGCAGATTCCTGTTCTCGCACGTCAACCAGCATACGCAGGGCGCCGGCGGCAGCGGTCGACGGCTCGTCGCGCCCGGAATGATCCTGATCCGGCGCTTCATCCCTTACTTTCCCTTTACCTGGACCCAAAGGTTCGAGTACCTGGCCGCACCGATGCCAACATGCGACCGGAATGCCCGAATGCCCGCATTGAGGAGGTCGCTCGTGACCGTGACAACCCAAGCGACGACGCCGCAGCAGAACCAGAGCGGTCAGGAGCAGTTGCTGACTCCCGGCGAGGTCGCCGCGATGTTCCGCGTGGACCCCAAGACCGTGACCCGCTGGGCCACGGCCGGCCGGATCGGTTCCATCCGCACCCCGGGCGGGCACCGCCGCTTCCGCGAATCCGAGGTGCGGACCCTGCTCGCCGAGCTCACCAACGACGCGGGTGCCGGCCAGAACTTCTGACGCGCGGCCCGGGGCCACGCCCGTCCTGCAGGAGGTCTTCCTCCGCCCCCGACGACGGCGGACGTGGCTCCGGAGCACCGGTCCCCTTCGGCGCGGGCCGCGACGCCGGCCCGCCGGTGGCGGAACCCGCTCGAGTCAGCGACATCCCCGCCACGATTGGCTACTCTCGGAAGTGGACGCGTTGGAGGTGGACCGATGATCTATGTCCTGGCAGCGATCGGTGCGGTGGCGCTCATCGTGCTGGTGTGGAAGGCGTTCGGACCGACGCCGGACCAGGCGTCGGACGACACGCCGCGCCAGGCCCCCCTCGCCCCCGACGACGACCCCGAGTTCCTCCGACGCATCGACGAGCAGCAGCGCAAGTCCAACAACAGCGACGAGGGCGAGTGACCGGCGGCCGCCGGCCCGCTACGCCACCGAGCGCCGCGGACGCCCCGCGTCCGCGGCGCTGTCAGCCCTGCGCCTGCCGCCCCGGCGCGTAGGGGAAGTCGTCGGCCACCAGCGCCGCCAGCTGGAGCATCGCCAGCCGCGTCGGCCCCGCCAACCGGTCCAGGTCCACTTCGGCGCCCTCCTCGAGGTGCGCGTCGAAGGGGATCTTGATGACGGCGCGGCAGCGCGCCTCGAAGTGCTGGGCGAGCTTGGACACGTCGACCTTCCCGGAGGACGGCCGCACCCCGTTGATGATCGCGATCGAGCGGGAGACGAGGTCGCCGTAGCCGTGCGCGTCGAGCCAGTCGACGGTGGCCGAGGCGCTGCGCGCCCCGTCGATCGAGCTGGACGAGACGATGACCAGCGAGTCGGCGAGGTCGAGCACGCCCTTCATCGCCGAGTGCATCAGCCCCGTGCCGCAGTCGGTGAGCACGAGGTTGTAGAAGTGCTCGAGCACGGTGGCGGTGCGCCGGTAGTCGTCCTCGCTGAACGCCTCGGACACGGCCGGGTCCTGCTCGCTGGCGAGGACCTCGAGGCGGCTCGGGCCCTGCGAGGTGTAGGCGCGCACGTCGCTGTACTTGCGGATGCGCTGGGAGTCCCGCAGCAGGTGCCGCACGGTGGCCGCCGTCTCCTGCGGGATCTTCTGGCTCAGCGTCCCCCGGTCCGGGTTCGCGTCGACGGCGACGACGCGGTCACCGCGCAGCGAGGCGAACGTGGAGCCGAGCCCCGCCGTGGCCGTGGTCTTGCCGACGCCGCCCTTCAGGCTCAGCATCGCGATCTTGTAGCAGCCGTGCAGCGGCTGGTTGATCCGGTTGACGAGCTCGCGGCGCTGCTTGTCGGCGGGGCTCTCCCCGAGGTTGATGGTCTTGCCGCTGGCCACGTACACGGCCTTGCGCCACCCGGAGCGGGGCGGGCGTTTGGCCTGCCGGAGCAGCTGCGCCGAGGACAGGTCCTGCGCCGGATCGGCGGAAGCACCGCCCTGCCCCTGCGGTGCAGGGGGCCGTCCCTGCGGCACGGGGGTGCCGGACGGCTGGCCGGGGGCGTAGCCCCCGACCGGGGCGGGCGGTCCGGCCTGGCCCGGCGACGGGGGCGGTCCGGGCTGCACGGGCTGGCCCGGCGCAGGTTGGCCCGGTGCCTGCTGCCCGGGCGCTGCTGGCGGCTGCCCCGGGGCTGGCGGCTGCCCCGGGGCTGGCGGCTGCTGGTACCAGGCGGGCGCGACCGGAAAGCCGCCGGAGCCCTCCCCGCTGCCCGGCTGCCCGCTGCCCGGCTGCTGCGCCGGGAAGGGGCCGGACTGCGCACCGTTCCCCGCCTGCGGGGCCGGTGCCGCGGGCTGCGCCCCGGAGGGAGCGGAGTCCGGCTGCGGCGCGGCGTCCCGGTGCGCGTTCGGGTCCACGTAGGACGGAGTCGGGTGGGCCGGTTTGGTGGCCGGTTCCGCGTACCCGTCGTTGCCGCCACCGGGATTCGCGACGTCCGCGGCGGGAACGTCGTCCTGCGTCGTACCGGAATCCGGCCGCGTCTCGGGCTCCTCGTACCGTCCGGTCACCGTTGCCTTCCCTCCCAGTTCACGTCGAGCCCGCGGAGGAGCGATCTCCGCGGGAGCAACCCCGATCGTGCACGGTAGTCGGGTCCGCCCGGTCCCGTCACGCGGGGATGGGCCGCACCACTGCACCGGGCCGCACGAACGCGCAGGGCACAGCGCATCAGACGCGTGGGAGGCACCGGGGCTCGGCACCGCGGGCGATGCTGCCCCCGTTCGGGGGATCATCGCGGCGGGGCGATCACAGGCCCGCGTAGGAGTGCAGTCCGGAGATGACGATGTTCACGAAGAACAGGTTGAAGATCATCACGGCGAGGCCGATGATGTTCACCCAGGCCGCGCGGCTGCCGCGCCAGCCCGCCGTGGCCCGGGCGTGCAGGTAGGCCGCGTACACGATCCAGGCGATGAACGAGCAGGTCTCCTTCGGGTCCCAGCCCCAGAAGCGGCCCCAGGCGGCCTCGGCCCAGATCGCACCGGCCACGATCGCGAACGTCCACACCGGGAAGATGATCACGGTGGCGCGGTAGGCCATCCGGTCCAGCGCCTCGCCGCTCGGCAGGCGCGCGGCGAAAGCCGCCAGCCCCCCGGAGTTCTCGTAGCGCTTGCGCAGCAGGAACAGGATGCTGGCCACACCGGCGAACATGAACGAACCGGTCGAGATGATCGCCGCGGTCACGTGGATGACGATCCAGTACGACTGCAGCGCCGGCTGCAGCGGCTGGGCCTGGGCGTACAGCAACGTGCCGGACAGGAACAGCAGCACGACCACCGGCAGCATGAGGAAGCCGCCGAGCGCCCGCAGCTGCGCCGGCTGGGCGTCCGCGCGGCGCGCCCGCATCTGCCGCACCAGCACGATCAGCCAGGCGATGACGGCGGCCAGGGTGATCGCCGAGCCGAACTCGTACATGTTGCCCCACGGGGCGCGGCCGACGGAAACCCCGCGCAGGAGCAGCGAGAGCCCGTGCACGAGCGCGCCGAGCACGGTCATCGACACGGCCATGCCGCCGAGCCGCTCGCTGAACGGGCGCTTCGGCTGCTCGGGCACGCGGCCGACGGCGCCGGCATCGCCCGGGGCCACGGTGCGCGGGCCGCCCGCACCGACGAGCTCGGCCTCGGTCCGCTGCGCCCGGCTCGCGCGCCGCCCCGCGGAGAACTCCGCGAAGTACAGCAGCATCGCGAGGATGTAGACGACCACCGAAGTGGCGTAGGCCCAGTCGCTGAACTCGGCCAGCATCTCATTGACCTGCATCAGTTCTTCCTTTCCGGAGCGGGCGCCGCCGCGCGCGGATCCGTCGGTTCCGCGCGGTCCTCACCCAGCAGATCACGCGCCAGCCGGGTGAACTCCTCGCCGTACCCGGCCTGGTCGGTGCGGGCGAGCCCGCCGAGTTCCACGAGCGTCGACCCGTCGGCCCGGGGCGTGGCGCGCACCCAGATCCGCCGCCGCTTGATCATCAGCGAGGCGCCCAGGCTGAAGATGATCGCCACCGCGAAGCCCAGCGCGAACGGCTGGAACGGGTCGTGCGAGACCTGCAGGTTCACCCACCGCTGGACGCCGTCGAAGCGCACGCGGGTGCCGTCGTCGAGCCGGATCTCCTCGCCGGGCCGCAGGTTCTCCCGGGCGACGCGCTGCAGCCGGCCCTGCTCGACCATCTTCTGGTCGACGTTGAAGATCGACTGGCCGCGGCCGGAGTCCAACCCCAGGTCGCCGCGCATGATGTCCACCGCCGCGGCCGGGTCGTTGAGAGCGGGGAACCCGGAGCTGAGCACCTTGCCCTGCATCGAGGCGGTGGGGGCGAACAGCCCGGTGACCGCCAGCTGCTTCTGCCGCCGCTTGAACGGGTCCTCGATGCCCGGCGGGTCGAACTTCGTCGCCCCCTGCGAGAGCATCGTCACCGTGTCCACCGGCTGCCACTGGGTCGTCTTCGTGCGCCGCTCGCCGTTCGGGAAGATGACCGTGAACTGCGGCGTGTAGCCGTTGCCGGTGAGGTACACGCGGTCGCCGGCCGTGCGCAGCGGGTGGTTCACCCGCAGCTCGTGCGGCTTCCACTCGCCGCGCTCGAGCGCCTCGCCGGACTGGTAGTCCATGTCCACCCGGTAGTCCACCGCCTGCCCGTTGTGCAGGTAGTTCACGTGGAAGCCGTTGACGCGCACGCAGAACTCGCTCAGGTCCGTGCCGTCCACGTTCAACCCCGCGTTGAACGAGTCGTAGTTGTACGTGCCCGAGTTGCAGAAGGCGGAACCGTCGGCCTGGACGATGACCTGGCCCTCGTAGGAGTACAGCTTGCCGCCCGCGACCGCGATGAGCAGGCCGAGCAGGGCGAAGTGGAACACGAGGTTGCCGGCCTCGCGCAGGTAGCCGCGCTCGGCGCTGAGCGACTCGGCGCCCGCGGACTCGGTGAACTCGGTGCGGCGCCAGCGCTTCAGCCGCCGCCGCGAGTCCGCCAGCACGTCGTCCACACCGGAATCGGTGGTGATGTGGGCGTAGTGCGGCATGCGGCCGAGGTTGCGGGGCGTGCGCACGGGCTTGCCGCGGGCTTGCTTGTAGTACTCCCAGCACCGCGGCACCAGGCACCCGACCAGGGAGATGAACAGCAGCACGTAGATCGCGGCGAACCACACCGAGCTGAAGACCTCGAACACGCCGAGCTTGTCGAGGATCGGCGCCAGCGTCGGGTAGTCCTGGAAGTACCGGTCCACCTCGCTCGGGTTCAGCGAGCGCTGCGGGATCAGCGCCCCGGGCAGCGCGGCCACCGCCAGCAGGAACAGCAGCACCAGAGCGGTGCGCATCGACGTCAGCCCGCGCCAGGTGTTGCGCAGGAAGGCCCAGCCGGTTCTCAGGTGCTCGCGCATCAGATCGGCAGCTCGGTCGCGTTGATCGGGCTCCGGAGCATCGCGATCAGTTCTCCCCACAATCCCGTGACGAGCGCCAGGCCCACGACCACCAGCAGCGCACCGCCGGTGACCTGGATGGCGCGGCTCCTGCGGCGCACCCACTCGGTGCTGCGCACGGCCCACCGCGCGCCCAGCGCCAGCAGGACGAACGGCAGGCCCAGGCCGAGGCAGTACGCGAGGATCAGCACCAGTCCGCGCACGGCCGCGGGCGAGTCCGGCTGCGTGGCGACGGTCAGCGACATGACACCGGCCAGCGTCGGGCCGAGGCACGGCGTCCACCCGAGACCGAACACGGCGCCGAGCAGCGGAGCGCCCCACACCCCGGCCTTCGGCACGCGGTGGATCCGCACGTCCCGCTGCAGCGCGGGAACCAGGCCGAGGAAGACCAGACCCATGGCCACGGTGACGACCCCGCCGATGCGCTGCAGCAGCAGCTCGTTCGCCAGCAGCGCGTCGGAGAGCCCGAGCAGCATCCACGTCGCCGAGACGAACACCGCGCTGAAGCCGAGCACGAACAGCAGCGCCGCGCCCGCGACCCGCCAGCGGCCACGCCGCGCATCCCGCGTTTCCGCGCTGGTCACCGGCGGGGATTCGGCTCCGACGAGGCCGGCCAGGTACGCGAGGTAACCGGGCACGAGCGGGACGACGCAGGGCGAGGCGAAGCTGACCCCGCCGGCGAGCACCGACACGACGGCCGCGAGCAGCAGCGGGCCGGTCTTCGCGAGCTCGGTGGGATCCACGCGTTCGAGGGTAGGCAAGGCGAAAACGCGGCCCGCCACCGGGCTTGGTGACTCGGCGCACTCTTTGCCCAGGACAAAGCGGGTTCACCGGACGCGCGCCCCCAGCGCGGGACCAAGGTCCCGCGCAGTCGGGGACGTTCGTGCCCCGCTCGCGTCAGGCCTGCGGCCGCTCCTGCGCCACGCGCTGCACGTGCGGCAGCAGCTCGTCGTCGCGCACCTGCGTCAGGAAGATCGCCGCGACCCGGTGCTGCCGGTCCAGCACGATCGTCGCCGGAACCGTGCTGCGCGGGAAGTTGTCCAGCGCCAGCAGCGAACGGCCGGACGGGTCGAACAGCGACGGGTAGCTGATGTCGTGGCTGTCGTGGAAGTCCTGCGCCGCGCTGCGCTCGTCGCGCACGTCGATGCCGAGGAACCGCACCCCCTGCTCGCGGGTCCGGTCCTGCACCCGCTGCAGGTCATCGGCCTCCGCGCGGCACGGGCCGCACCACGAGCCCCAGATGTTGAGCACCACGACCTGGTTGCGGAAGTCGCCCAGGGAGACCTGCTCGCCCGGCCGCATCAGGCTCTCGCCCTCGAGCCCGGACACCCGGCCGCGCTCCTGCGGGGAGTAGAACAGGCGCGTCTGCCCTCCCGGGGAGACGAACGTGAACTCGCCGTTCTCGTCGACCGCGTCGTCGCCCTGGGTCGCGCAGCCGCCGACGAGCGCGAGCGCGACCCCGAAGGCGGCCAGTCGCCGCAGCAGCCGTGCCATGTCCACTCCCCTTCGACTCATCAGGCCCCGGTGACCTGGGGATCGCTACCACCCGAGGGCTCGGCGTAGGCCACGCCCACCAACTGCTCGTCGTCGAAGACGAGGCTGGTCAGCGAGGCCAGCGAGCACTGCCGGCGGCGCGGGTCGTGCCACAGCGGCCGGGCCTGCAGGAACCGCCGCAGCGTCCAGACCGGCAACTGGTGCGACACGCACACGGCCTCGGCGCCCTCCGCCGCGGCGCGCGCACGGTACACCGCGCCGAGCATCCGCCAGGCGATCTCCTTGTACGGCTCGCCCCACGACGGGCGCAGCGGGTTCCACAGCTTGGGCCAGTGCTGCGGGGAGCGCAGCGCCCCGTCGCCGACGGAGACCTTCAGCCCCTCGAAGCGGTTCTCGGCCTCGAGCAACCGCTCGTCGGAGGCCACGTCCAACCGGAACGCCTCGCCGAGCGGGGCCGCGGTCTGCTGCGCGCGCAGCAGCGGCGAGGCGACCACGTGGGCCACCTCCCGCTCGGCGAGGAACTCGGCCACGACCTTCGCCTGCCACTGCCCGCGGTCGGACAGGGCGTAGCCGGGCAGCCTGCCGTAGAGCACGCCCTCCGGGTTGTGCACCTCACCGTGCCGCAGCAGGTGCACCACGGTGCGGGTGGCGCTCATGCCTGCTCCGGCGCGGTCGCGCCCGCCGCGGCCCGGGCCGCGTGCGGCAGCGCGTCGGCGAGCACCTCGAACGACTCGTCGTTCATGGCGGCGTTGACGAACCAGCACTCGAACGAGCTCGGCGGCGGGTACACGCCGCGGGCGAGCAGTTCGTGGAAGAACGGCGGGTAGCGCCACACCTGCTGGTCCTGCGCCTGCTCGTAGCCGTGCACCGGGTCGTCGGTGAAGAAGATGCTGAACATGTTGCCGGCGAAGGAGATCCGGTGCGGCACGCCCTCGGCCGTCAGCGCCGCGGTGACCAGGTCGCTGACGCGCTTGGCGTTGGCGTCGAGCGCGGCGTAGACGTCGGCCGTCGCGGCGCGCAGGTTCGCCAACCCCGCGGCCACCGCCACCGGGTTCCCCGCCAGCGTGCCCGCCTGGTACACGGGCCCGGACGGGGCGAGGTGGGCCATCACGTCGGAGCGGCCGCCGAACGCGGCGGCGGGCAGCCCGCCGGACATCACCTTGCCGAACGTGTAGAGGTCGCCGGCGACGCCGTCCACGCCGTACCAGCCGGCCGCGGAGACGCGGAAGCCGGTCATCACCTCGTCCATGACGAGCAGCGAGCCGTTCTCGCGGGTGATCTCCCGCAGCCCGGCGTTGAAGCCGTCGACCGGGGCGATCGCGCCCATGTTGCCCGCGGCGGCCTCGGTGATCACACCGGCGATCTCGCCGCCCTGCTCGGCGAAGACCTGCCGCACCGCCTCCAAGTCGTTGTACGGCAGCACGATCGTGTCCGTGGCCTGCGCCCCGGTCACACCGGGGGTGCTGGGCAGTCCCAGCGTGGCCACCCCGGAACCGGCGCTGGCCAGCAGCGCGTCCACGTGGCCGTGGTAGCACCCGGCGAACTTGACGATCTTGCGGCGACCGGTGTGCGCCCGGGCCAGCCGCACCGCGGTCATGGTGGCCTCGGTGCCGGAGTTGACCAGCCGCACCTGCTCGACCGGCTCGACCCGGTCGATGATCTCCTGCGCGAGATCGATCTCCCCCGCGGCCGGGGTGCCGAAGGACAGGCCGTGGACGGCGGCGTCCCGCACCGCCTGCACCACGTCCGGGTGGGCGTGGCCGTTGACCATCGGCCCCCAGGAGGACACGAGGTCGACGTAGCGGTGGTCGTCGGCGTCCCACAGGAACGGGCCCTCGCCGCGGACCATGAACCGGGGCGTGCCCCCGACCGAGCGGAAAGCGCGCACCGGGGAGTTCACGCCGCCGGGCGTGACCGCCTCGGCGCGGGCGAACAGCTGCCGGGAACGGGGGGCGGGATCGTTGTTCTCATTCGCAGGAGCTGTCACGTCCCCAGTCTGACACCGCGGCAGTCCGGCACCGCGGCGGACCCGGTCCACCCGCCGCCCGATCAGCTCCGCACGCGCCAGGCCAGCGCGAGCTGCCGGGGCATGTCCAGCAGCAGCAGTCCGCCCGCCGCCGCCGCGCCGACCGACAGCGCCACCCGGTCACCGAGCACGCGCGGCACGGAGACCGACTCGCCCACGGGGACCGCGGTGGTGCCGTGCTGCCACGCCCACCACGCGGCGAGGGCGCACGCGACCGCGAGGACCAGCTCGACACCGGCGACAGCGGCGCGCGCGGGGCGGTGCACACCGGCGGAGCGATCGTCAGCACGCTGCGACGAGGCTTCGGGCACGACCGCAGCATCTCACAGCCCGGCGCGCGGGCGTATCCGCGCCCGCGATCACTCGACCAGCCGCGCCAGCGCCGCGCGCAACGCCTCCGGGTCCCGCGCCCACGCCAGCACCACGCGGTCGTCCTCCAGCCGCAGCGGCACCTCGTGCGTGCCGCGCGGCGCGGTGAGCGTGCCGCCGAGCACGCGCGCCCCCACGGGCGCCCCGACCTCGGTGACCGCGCGCACCCGCGCGAGCTCCAACCGCTCCCGGCCCTGCACCAGCTCGGTCGGCGTCAACCGCAGCGAGCACACGCGGCGCCGGCCGTGCACCCACACGGCCGCGGCGACCGCGAGCACCGCCGCCACGAACGCCCACGCCACGAGGTGCACCGGGCCGGGGGAGAGCACTTCGACGAGCAGCCCCACCGCGGCGAAGGCCGGGCCCCACAGCACGGGCGCCCACCCGCTGCCGGATTCGGCGTGCAGCACCGGTTCAGTCGTGCTCACCGGTCACCCACGCCGCGCCCGAGGGCCCCCACAGCAGCACCGTGGCCGGCACGCCCAGCAGCACGAGCACGATCTGCGGGCCGAACACGGCCCCCGTGCCCAGCACCATGACCAGGTGCACGATCGCGAACACTGTCAGCACCAGCCGCGCCCACGGCCGCCTGCCGTACATCAGCGAGCCCAGCACGAGGTAGGCGACCGCGAGCACGGCGGCGAAGCCGGTGTTGACCCACAGCAGCCGCGCCGCCCGGCTGCCCGCCTCCTGCGGCGCGACCGCGCCCTGGTCGACGAGCGTCCGGCCCAGCTGGTCGTGGCCGGCCCACATCACGGCCAGCTGGGCGAGCAGCAGCAGCGCGATGATCCACCAGAGCACGACGGCCACGCGCACCGTGCGCGGCGGGCCGCTCCGGGCGGGGCCGTGATCAGCGTCCGCCACCGCCTACCCCCGGAACCGCGCCGCTTGGAAGTACCAGTTGGACCGCTTGAGGTAGACGAGCACGAGGAACGCGCCCATCCCCGCCAGGCCGACGCCGTTCGTGACGTAGCTCAGCACCAGCATCGACGTGGGGACCTCCACGCCCGCGGGGAGCCCCGCTGCCTGCGGGGTCATCCCCGTGCCGCCGGTGAGCAGCCCGATGAGGCTCTGCACGACCCAGATCGCGGCGAAGACGGTCAGCGTCACGCGCGCCCAGTTGCGGCCGCCGCGCATCTTGAAGCCGAACAGGATCCACAGTCCGGTGAGGACGAGGTAGAAGAACGTCTGCAGCCCGAAGGTCACGATCATGACCGCGCGGCCGAACTCGAGGGCCTCCGGCGTCGTGTCGCCGATCTGGCGCGCCATGACCTCCTCGGCGAAGGGCTGGCCGAGCACGAACCCGAGCACCGTCAGCACGGTGGCGAGGATCGGCACGACCACCGCGATCCAGAACGCGGTCTCGACGGTGCTCGGACGCGGGGCACCGCCCTGCTGCCCGGGTGGCGGCGGCGCGGCGTACGGGTCGGGCATCCCCTGCGGCGCACCGGGGTACTGCGGGAAGCCGCCGGACGGCGGGCCACCGGGGTACTGGGGAAAGCCGCCGGACGGCGGGCCGCCGGGGTGCTGCGGGGGCTGGTTGCCGGGGTGCTGCGGATTCCCGCCCGGTGGCTGCTGCGGAGAACCGCCCTGCTGCCAGGGGTCCTGTGGAGATGTCACGGCAAAACCGTAGGAACCCGGCACGTCCCCTGTCCACTCAGGTCACCGATCGCGGCGGGCGACGTGGCGCACGTTTCCGCGCTCGGCGCACGCGCCGGCGGCGGTCAGCCGGCGGCGCGGCGGTGCGCCTTCACCTGCCGGAAGAAGCGGTTCGACTCCGGCAGGTACATGAGCACGATCGCGGCCGCGTGCAGCACCGCGCCCACCGCGGCCAGCAGCACCTCCCAGCCCGACACGGCGCGGCCGGCGATCTCGCGCAGCAGCTCCTCCGGGAACACCGGCACCACCAGCACCAGCACCGCGGCGCTGAACGCGGTGAACGCGCCGAAGACGGTCAGCACCACGCGCGCCCAGTTGCGCCCGCGGAGCATGCGCGTGGCCAGCAGCACGTACACCAGCGCGGCCAGCACGGCCCACAGCAGCCCGAACACGATCGTGCTGGTGGCGAGCTCGTCGATCTGGGACTGGTGCAGCTCGGGGCGCATGCGGCCCAGGTCCTCGAGCAGGCGGTGCCGGTCGGCGAACTGCACCGCGGACCGCAGCACCGCCACGCACGCCCCCGCGACCCACAGCCGCCACGCCAGCACCAGCCACCGCGGCGCGGTCGGGGCGGCGGACCCGCCGTTCGGCTCGCTCATCCGCGATCGCCGTCCCGCCGCAGCCAGCGCGCCGCTTCGGCGGCCCAGTAGGTGAGCACGATGTCGGCGCCCGCGCGGCGCGCGGCGGTGATCGACTCGAGCGCGGTGCGCTCCCGGTCGAGCCAACCGCGGGACGCGGCGGCCTCGACCATCGCGTACTCGCCGGAGACCTGGTAGCTGGCCACCGGGACATCGGCCACGGTCGCCACCTCGCGCAGCACGTCCAAGTAGGACAGCATCGGCTTGACCATGACCATGTCCGCCCCCTCGGCCAGGTCCAGGTCGGCCTCGCGCAGCGACTCCCGGCCGTTGCCGGGGTCCTGCTGGTAGGTCTTGCGGTCGCCGGACAGCTGCGAGTCCACCGCGTCGCGGAACGGGCCGTAGAAGGCGGAGGCGAACTTCGCCGAGTAGGCCAGCACCGAGGTGTCGGTGAACCCGCGGGAGTCCAGCGCTTCGCGGATCACGCCCACCTGGCCGTCCATCATCCCGCTCGGGCTGACCACGTGCGCACCGGACTGCGCCTGCACCACGCCCATCTCGGCGTAGAGCTCCAGCGTGCGGTCGTTGTCCACGGCACCGCTCCCGTCGAGCACCCCGCAGTGCCCGTGGTCGGTGAACTCGTCCAGGCACAGGTCGGCCATGAGCACCGTGTCCTCGCCGACCTCGGAGCGCAGGTCCCGCAGGGCGGCGTTGAGCACGCCGTCCGGATCGAGGGCGGCCGAGCCCTCGGCGTCGCGCTCGGCGGGCACGCCGAACAGCATCAGCCCGCCGACCCCGGCGTCGACCGCGTCGACGGCGGCCCGCCGCAGCGAATCCCGGGTGTGCTGGTGCACGCCGGGCATCGACGGGATCTCCACGGGCGCGTCGATGCCCTCGCGGACGAACATCGGCAGCACCAGCTGCCGCGGTTCGACGGTGGTCTCGGACACGAGGCGGCGCACCGCGGCGTTGCGCCGCAACCGCCGCGGACGATGCGCGGGATACATCAAGCGTCTCCATTCGTTCAGCCGACGCCGGTGCCGCCGCGCTGCTCCGCGGACGCGCCGCGGGGCGGGGCGGGCGGCCCGCCGGTGCGGTGTCCCCGCGCCGGCGGCGGAACTCACCGTGCGCGCACCGCCCGCGCGCGGAGCGTCCGCAGTGGACGGTTCCGCGCGCGGGCCCGCACCGTCAGCTGCGGCGCGTGCGCTTGGTCTTGCGCGGCGGCGGGAGCGCCCCCTCCGCGCGGAGCTTGGCCGTGTGCTCGGCCAGCGCGTCCACCAGGGCGCCCACCTGGGCCAACTCCGGCCGCACGTCGACGCGCAGCCCGAACTCCTTGGCCGTTTCCGCCGTGTGCGGCCCGATGCACGCCACGAGCGTGCGCGCGTGCGGCTTGCCGGCGATGCCGACCAGGTTGCGCACCGTGGACGAGGAGGTGAAGCACACCGCGTCGAAGCCACCGGTCTTGATCATCTCGCGGGTTTCCGCCGGCGGCGGCGCGGCCCGCACCGTGCGGTAGGCGGTGACGTCGTCGACCTCCCAGCCCTGCTCCTGCAGACCGGCCGAGAGCGTCTCCGTGGCGATGTCCGCCCGCGGCAGCAGCACGCGGTTGACCGGGTCGAGCACGTCGTCGTGCGGCGGGAAGTCCTGCAGCAACCCCTCGCTGGACTGGTCGCCGGAGGGCAGCAGCTCGGGGGTGATGCCGAACGAGCGGATCTTCTCCGCGGTGGCCTCGCCGACGCAGGCGACCTTCACACCGGAGAACGCGCGCGCGTCCAGACCGAACTCGGCGAACTTCTCCAGCACGGCGCGCACCGCGTTGGCCGAGGTGAACACCACCCACTGGTAGCGGCCGTCCACCAGCCCCTTGACGGCGCGCTCCATCTGCGCCGGGCTGCGCGGCGGCTCCACCGAGATCGTCGGCACCTCGTGCGAGACGGCACCGTGCGTCCACAGCCGCTCGCTCATCGCGCCGGCCTGCTCCTTGGTCCGCGGCACGAGCACCTTCCAGCCGTACAGCGCGCGGGACTCCCACCAGGACAGACCGCTGCGCTGGCCGGCCATCTCGCCGATCGTCACCACCAGCTGGCCCTGCAGCTCGCCCGCGTCGGCGGCCATCGACGCCAGCGTCGTGTCGATCGTGCGCTGCTGCACGCTCGTGCCCGAGGAGGTCACGGCCACCGGCGACTGCGCGGGGCGGCCGTGCTCGATCAGCGCCGAGGACGCCTCGGCCAGGTGGCTGCCGGTGGTGTGCAGCACGAGCGCGCCGGGAACCCCGGCCAGCGCCGCCCAGTCCACGTCACCGCGCACTTCGACCTCGGTGTGCACCGCGCCGAGCGCGACACCCGCGTAGGCGGGCACCGCGATGCCGGTGGACACACCCGGGATCACGTCGAACGGCGCTTCGGTCTTGGCGGTCTCGCGGACCTCGCGGACCACCGCGTCGGCGGTCAGCGGATCCCCCGCGACGAGCCGGACGACGGGTCGTCCGGTCAGCGCTTCGTTGGCCAGGTCCTTGGCCACGTCCGCCGATTCCCCCACGGCCGGGCGCACTTCCGCGCCCTCGGCGGCGTATCCCACGATGTCAGCGGGCACGTCCGGGTCCGTGACCACCAGCGAAGCGCGGCTGATCGCGTCCCGGGCCCGAACCGTGAGCAATCCCGCATCCCCGGGACCGGACCCCACGAAGGCGATCCGCCCGGGCGTACTGCCTGCACGCGTCATCAAGGCACTCTCCATCAACTACTGCCCGGGACCGCTCAACTGAGCGTCCCTGGCTTCGAGCAGCTCGCCGGCCAGGTCTCGGCCGAGCTGCTCGGCTGCGGTCGTCTCTCCGGTGACGGAGGCGCGGACCAACACGTCGTCGTCGGTCGCCACCACTCCGCGCACGAACAGCCGCTGCACCTCGCGGCCGTCGTCGTCGAAGTCCTCCACCACCTCGGCCAGCGCGCCCACCGGCGCACTGCACCCCGCTTCGAGCGCGGCCAGCAGGGCGCGCTCGGCGGACGCGGCGGCACGACTGGCCGCATCGTCCAGCACGGACTGCAGAAGGTGCTCGGTATCCACATCGTCAACGCGGCACTCCACTGCCAACGCCCCCTGCGCGGGCGCCGGCAGCATCCGCTGCGGATCGAGCGTTTCGGTGATCACCTCGAGGCGGCCCGTTCGGGCCAGCCCGGCGCGGGCGAGCACGACGGCGTCCACCTGGCCGTCGCCCACCTTGCGCATCCGGGTGTCCACATTGCCGCGGATGTCCCGCACTTCCAGTCCCAGGCCCAGGGCCCGGAGCTGACTGGCGCGGCGCGGCGATCCGGTGCCCACGACGGAGCCCGGGGGCAGTTCGCCGAGCGCCAAACCGTCCCGCCCGATCCACGCGTCCCGCGGGTCCTCGCGCTCGGGCACGGCTGCCAGGGACAGCCGCGGGTCCGGTTCGGTCGGCAGGTCCTTGAAGGAGTGCACCGCCACGTCCACCTCACCGGCGGCCAGCGCCTCGCGCAACGCGGAGGTGAACACCCCGACGCCGATCTCGGAGACCGGGCGGGAGTCCTGGTCGCCCGCGGTGGAGACGGTGACGAGCTGGGTCGTGTAGCCGGCCCGCTCCAGCGCCTCGGCCACCCAGCCGGTCTGCGCCATGGCCAGCGCACTGCTGCGGGTGCCGATCCGGAGGATGTTCGTCAACGGTCCTCACCGTCCTGCTGGGGCAGATCCCGCGCTCGACCGGCCCGGGACACGCTGGTCCGGCCCTCGGTCTCCGGGCTGGCTGCGGCCTTGGTGGACGCGATCGCCGCGGTGGTCTGCGAGTCGAGTTCGAACAGTTCGCGCAACGCGTCGGCGTAGCCGCTGCCGCCGGGGGACGAGGCGAGCTGCTTGACCCGCACCGTCGGCGTGTGCAGGAGCTTGTCCACCACGCGGCGGACGGTGCGGCTGATCTCGCCGCGCACGTCCTCGTCCAGCTCGGGCAGCCGCGAGTCCAGCCGCACGAGCTCGGAGTCGACGACTTCGGCGGCTCGCTTGCGCAGCGCCGTCACCGTCGGTGTGACCTCGGCGGAGCGCTGCTCGGCCAAGTAGTTGCGCACTTCCTCGGCGACGACGGCCTCGGCGCGCTCGGTTCCGGTGCCGCCCTCCCCGGCCAGGCGCTCGCGGAGGGTCTCCAGGTCCACCACCGAGACACCGGGCAGCTCGGCGGCGGCCGGTGCGGTGTCCCGCGGCAGCCCGAGGTCGCAGAGGACGAGCGGGGCGGGCCCGCCCGCCGCGCCCACCGCGCGCTCGGCCACGGCCGAGGCGGCCACGTCCTCGGTGACCACGGCGCCCACCGCCCCGGTGCAGGTGACCACGAGGTCGGCACCGGCGATCGCGCCGGAGAGCTCGTCGAGCCCGGTGACCCGCGCCGGCACGCCCTCCGACTCCAGCGACTCGGCGAGGCGCCGGCCGTTCTCCGCCGTGCGGTTGGCGATCACCACGTCGCCGATGCCCGCGCGACGCAGCGCCGCCGCGGCGAGTCCGCCCATCGCGCCGGCACCGACGAGCAGGGCGCTGCGGCCCGCGACCCCGTCCAGTGCGCGGTCGGCATCGGCCAGGGCTTCGGAGACGACCGAGGCCCCGGCGGTGTCGATGTCGGTTTCCGCGTGCACGCGCTTGCCCACGCGCAGCGCCCGCTGGGCCAGCTCGTGCAGCGTCTTGCCGACGGTGCCGAGCTCGTCCGCGGTGGCGTAGGACTGGCGCAGCTGGCCGAGGATCTGCGCCTCGCCGACGACCATCGAGTCCAGCCCGGAGGCGACGTTGAACAGGTGCTCCACGGCAGCGCCCGCGTAGAGCACGTACAGCTCGTCGGCGAGCTCGGCGACCTCGGCGCCCGCGTGCCGCGCGAGCACGGAGCTGATCTCGTCCAGACCGCCGTGGAAGGTCTCCGCCACGGCGTAGACCTCCACGCGGTTGCACGTGGACACGACGAACACCTCGCCCAGCTGCGGGCAGCTCAGCAGCTCGTCGAGCACCTTGCCGAGGTCGTCGGCGCCGATGGCGACCCGCTCGAGCGTGCGCACGGCCGCACTGTTGTGCGAGATACCGACGGCGAGCAGGTTCATGACTAGACCACCATCCCGGAAACCGGATCGGACGCGAACGGATCACGGCCCGGTGCCCTCGCGCCGCCGGCCGTGCTGGCATCGACAGGGCCGCCTGCCGCGCCGCTGGCTGCCCCGCCTGCCGCGGCGCCGTTGGCGGAGGCGTCCGGACCGCTCCCGCCCGCGGCAGCGGGCGCCGCGAACGGCTCGGCCCCCTCCGCAGGGGCGGGGCCGTCCGGAGAAGCGGGGGAACCGTCGACCGCGGCGACCTCGGCCCCCTCCTGCTGCCGCCGCGCCATGTGGAACGACAGGATCTGCATCTCCACCGCCAGGTCGACCTTGCGCACCTCGACGTTCTCCGGGACCTGGAGAACGACCGGGGCGAAGTTCAGAATGCAGGTCACGCCACCGGCCACGAGACGGTCGCACACCTCCTGCGCCCCCTGCGCGGGAGTGGCGATCACGCCGATGGTGATGCCGCGCTCGGTGCACGCCCCGGGGATCTCGTCGACGTGCTGCACGGCGAGGCCACCGACCGGCACACCGATGAGGTCCTCGTCGAGGTCGAACAGGGCCGACACGGGGAACCCGCGCCCGGGGAAGCCGGGGTAGTTCGCCAGCGCGTGGCCCAGGTTGCCGATGCCGACCACGGCGACGCTGTGGCTGCGGGTCAGGCCGAGGGTGCGTTCGATCTGCCCGATGAGCACCGCGATCTCGTAGCCGACGCCGCGCGTGCCGTAGGAGCCGATGTAGGACAGGTCCTTGCGCAGCTTCGCCGAGTTGACCCCGGCCGCGGAGGCGAGCGCCTCGCTGGAGACCGTGCTGACCTCCTGGGCGCGCATCTCGGAGAGCACGCGCAGGTACACGGCGAGCCTCGCGACGGCGGCCTCCGGGATGACCTTGGCGCGCTGCGCCTCGGACTCCTCCGGCGCGGCGGACCGGCCAGTCGGGACGTCGGCCGCGGTTCGCTCGGCACCGTCCGGCGAGTCCCGGCCCTGCCCGGATTCCGCGTGCCCCGACTTTGGGTGCGCCGTCACGCTGGCTCTCCTCTTGCTGCTCGTTCGCCTGTCCGTACCCGGTGCGCACCGCGGCCTGCGCGATCCGCACGGGCAGTGGTGAGGTTCTCCCGCCGGACGACTTCCGCACCGGGGCGGTCGCGAGCACTGGCCTTCCGCGTTCGACCCTTCCGCGTTCGGTGTCCCGATGACGCGCCTGCCCCACGGTACCGAACTTGTGAACGCGGGAACAAAGTCACAGGACCACCGTCACAGGGTCACCCGGACGGCCGTGCGAACCTCCGCGCACATCATCGCTGATCGCCCCCCGACGTGCCAAAACGCGTGGTATGCGGCACGCGGGCGGTCCGACGCGCCCCTCCCGGGCGCGGCCCGGCGGGAGGGCGACCGGACGGACGAACCGGCACGAATCACACCCCGGCCGCGTGCAGCGCGGCGCGGAACCGCTCCGGCTCGACCTTCCAGAAGCCGTGCTCGACTTCGTCGATCAGCACCACGGGAACGCGGTCGCCGTACTCGGCGCGCAGCTCCCGGTCGGCGTCCACGTCGCGCACTTCGCAGGCGACGTCGAGCTCGGCGCAGATCGCGCGGGCGTCGGCGACCGCGGTCTCGCACGCGGGGCAGTGCTCGCGCACGAGCACGCTGACCTGAGGCATGCACCCACCCTCCCGAAGTGAAAATTTCTTCCGCCCACGGTAGCGCCCGCCCGGACCGTGATCATGCCCACCACGTGCGAAGAATCACCCGGAACCCGCTCGCCGGCCACGCCCGCGACCGAGATCGACACGGCGCGCCACTATCTACTTCCGAGTAACAACACGTATGCTGCATCACCCAACACGCGCTCCCCGCGCCTGTCGGGCCGATGCGCAGGAAGAAGTCGCGCGGTCCGCACAACCACCACGGCAGGAGGTCGGCATGGGCAGCACGCACACGCTCACACCGCCCGCTTCGCGCTCAGCACTCGACGCCCCCGCCACCGCGCCCGCGACCGCCACCGCACCGGTGCGGACCGACGCCGGAACCCGAACCGGCACCGCGCCCGGAGCCGCCCCCGGCCCCGACGGGACCGGCGACTCCTGGGCGTACGTCGACGCCGCGCAGAACGGGGACAACGACGCGTTCGGCCGCCTGTACGACGAGTACGCCCAGCTGGTGTACCGCTACGTGCTGTTCCGGGTCAGCGACCACTGCCTCGCCGAGGACATCACCAGCGAGACCTTCCTGCGCGCGCTGCGCCGCATCGCCTCCATCAGCTACCAGGGGCGGGACGTCGCCGCGTGGTTCATCACGATCGCCAAGAACCTCATCCTCGACCACGCCAAGTCCAGCCGGGCGCGGCTGGAGGTGCCCACCTCGGATCCCGCCGACTCGCCCGCGGCCGCGCGGGGGCACCAGCAGCTCGACCCCGAGCACCAGGTGCTCGCCGAGGTCACCCACCGCGAGCTGTGGCACTGCGTGCGGCGGCTCAACTCCGACCAGCGCGAGTGCATCCGGCTGCGCTTCATCACGGGCCTGTCGGTCACCGAGACCGCGCTGGCCATGCACCGCAACGAGGGCGCGATCAAAGCCCTCCAGCACCGGGCGGTGCGCAGGCTGGCCCAGCTGCTCTCCGCGGAACACCCGTGAGCGCCGCTGCGGGGAGCGCCCCTGCTGCGAGCCCTGCTGGGCGAACCCCGCCGCGCGAGCACCCGCACCGGCGCAGGCGTTACCGCCGGTCACCGCCCGTTGCGGAGAGCTGTCCCACCCAGTTCACCCGGCAGCCCACCGCGGTTTGAGGACAGGTCTTAGGCTAGGGGTCCGCCGAATCGGGCCAAGGTGATGTCCGCGGCCCATCCGGAACAACCTCAGCAGGCAGGTATCGGCGCGCAGGCCGCGGGAACGGGCCGCGCGGGCGCGACCGGTGCCGCACGCATCACCCCGGGGAGGCGCGGCGGTGCCCACACGTCACGGCGGAGCCGGCGACGCGGACCACGGCGACGAACGCATGTCCGGCCCCGGCACCCACGCAGCGCCGGAGGCCGACGAGGCGGCCCCCGACGTCGCGGACGAGGCGCACGCCGAACCGGCCGCGGTGCTCGACGCGGCCGCGGTGCTCGACGCACCGGAGCACCACGTGCGCACCCTCGCCGGCCCCGGCGGAACCGCGGCGAACGGCACCCGGCAGCACAGCGCCCGGCAGGTCGGGGCGGGTCAGGACGACACCGTGGACACGGCCAAGCTGGCCGGTCGGGCCTCGGCCGAAGCCGCCGAGACCGCCACCGACCGGGCCGACACCACCCCGCCCGACCTCACCGCCGGGGCGTTCTTCGACGTGGACAACACGATGATGATGGGCGCCTCGCTGTTCCACTTCGCCCGCGGGCTCGCCGCCCGCAAGTTCTTCACCGCCTCCGACCTGGCCGGGTTCGCCTGGAAGCAGCTCAAGTTCCGCGTCGGCGGCCGCGAGAGCGCCGAGACCATGCAGAGCAGCCAGGAGCAGGCGCTGTCCTTCGTCGCCGGCCGCGAGGTGGCCGAGCTCATCGCGCTCAGCGAGGAGATCTACGACGAGCTCATGGCCGACCGCATCTGGGCCGGCACCCGCGCCCTGGCGCAGCGGCACATCGACGCCGGGCAGCGCGTCTGGCTGGTCACCGCGACCCCGGTCGAGCTGGCGCAGATCATCGCCCGCCGGCTCGGGCTCACCGGCGCGCTCGGCACCGTCGCCGAGAACGCCAACGGCGTCTACACCGGCCGGCTCGTCGGCGAGATGCTGCACGGCCGCGCGAAGGCGCACGCGGTGCGCGCGCTGGCCGCCAGCGACGGGCTCGACCTGCGCCGCTGCACCGCCTACTCGGACTCCAGCAACGACGTGCCCATGCTCTCCGTCGTCGGCAACGCCGTGGCCGTCAACCCCGACCAGCGGCTCCGCGAGATCGCCCGGGCCCGCGGGTGGAGCGTGCGGGACTTCCGCACCGGGCGCAAGGCCGCGCGCATCGGCGTGCACTCCGCGCTCGGCGCCGGCGCGGTGGCCGGTGCGGTCGCGGCCGGGCTCCGCTACAAGCGCCGCGACATCGGGCTCTAACCGAGGAAGACGTTCTCCCGCCGGGAGAGCAGGCGGTACAGCGTCTGCTGGATGGACTCGCGGACCTGGTCCGCCAGGTTGAACACGAGCATCGGGTCGTCCGCCGCGCCCTCCGGGTACGAGGCCGTCTGCACCGGCTCGGCGAACTCGATCGACCACTTCGTCGGCAGCGGCACCGCCCCCAGCGGGCCGAGCAGCGGGAACTGCGGGGTGACCGGGAAGTACGGCAATCCCAGCAGCCGCGCCAGCGGCCGGACGTCGGCCAGCTTGGGGTAGGTCTCCTCGGCGCCGACGATCCCGCACGGGATGATCGGGGCGCCGGTGCGCAGCGCCGCGGCCACGAACCCGCCCCGGCCGAACCGCTGCAGCTTGTAGCGGTCCTTGAACGGCTTGCCGATGCCCTTGAACCCCTCCGGCCACACGGCGACGACCTCCCCGCCGGTGAGCAGCCGCTCCGCGTCGGGCTGGCACGCCAGGGTGTGCCCGGCGCGCCGGGCCGCCGCCCCCACCACCGGCAGGCGGAACACGAGATCGGCGCCGAGCATGCGCACGTCGCGCCGCGCCGGGTGGTCGTCGTGCAGCGCCACCGAGGTCATCAGCGCGTCCCAGGGCAGCGTGCCCGAGTGGTTCGCGACCACCAGTCCCGCCCCGTCGTGCGGGACGTTGTCCACGCCGGAGGTCTCCACCCGGAACCACTTCTCGTACAGCGGCCGCAGCGCCGGGTACAGCACCCGGTCGGCGAGTTCGCGGTCGAAGCCGAACTCGTCGACCTCGTAGTCGCCGAGCAGGCGCCGCCGCGCGAA
Organism: Salinifilum aidingensis; assembly: GCF_054782015.1. NCBI lineage: Bacteria > Bacillati > Actinomycetota > Actinomycetes > Pseudonocardiales > Pseudonocardiaceae > Salinifilum > Salinifilum aidingensis. The sequence goes on from NZ_BAAGTH010000014.1 coordinate 80,061, forward strand.
GGCCAGCGCGTCGGCGACCGCGTCCTCCCACCCGCTCGGCGCACCGCCGTCCTCCGCACCGGAGTCGCCACCGGGCCGCTGCGCGGCCTCCGCGGGCGGGGCGGACCGCCCGTCCGCCGCTCCGCTCCCGGAGCGCTCGCCGCGCCCGTGCAGCGGGATGACGCGTGCATCGCCCATCGCGGTCACCCTTCCCTCGTGTCGGTCGCCCGGATGCCGGTCGTGCGGGTGCTGGCCGACCGGTCGCCGCCCGCCCGGCCCCCGGCCACCCGGGACAGCGCGGCGCCGAGGGCGCGCTCGACCCAGCGCACCTGGTCGTCGTCGACCAGCCGCCGCAGTTCGCGGCCGCGGACGTAGTCGTCGAAGGCCTCCCCGGTGCCCCACCGCGGGGTGTACCCGAAGTGCTCGCGCAGCCGAGTCGTGTCCACCACGCGGCCGAAGGCCAGGTAGCGCAGCTGCTCGGAGTCGAAGCCGGGGTTGGCCCCGCGCAGCAGCGTGTGCAGCGCGGGCACGGCCGTGCGCGGCACCGGGACGGCCACCCGCCCCGCGCGCTGGATCGCCTGGGAGAGCATGAGCACGCCCTGCCCCGCGACGTTGAACACGCCCGGCAGGTCGGTCAGCGCGGCGCGCTGCAGCACCGCCACGGCGTCGTCGGAGTGCAGCAGCTGCAGCCGCGCGTCGTAGCCGCACACCACGGGCACCACGGGCTGGGCGAAGTACCGGGGCAGCGTCGCGTCCACGCGCGGCCCGATCACGTCGGTGAACCGCAGCGTGCTGATCGCCACGTCGGGGCGGCGGCGAGCGAAGCCCCGCACGTAGCCCTCGATCTCCACCGCGTCCTTGGCGTAGCCGGACGAGGGGACGTCCTTCGGCTCCATGTCCTCGGTGAACACGGCCGGGTCGCGCGGGCTGATGCCGTAGACCGCGGCCGTGGAGCGCAGCACGAGCTTGCGCAGCCGCGGTGCCTGCTGGCAGGCGGCCAGCAGCTGCATCGTGCCGAGCACGTTCATCTCCTTGGACGCGGACCGCGCGCTGCCCGCGTGCTGGGTGTTCAGCGCCGTGTGCACCACCGTGTCCACGTCGTGGCGCTCGATGACCTGCGCGATCGCCGGATTGCGGATGTCGGCGCGGACGAACTCGGTGCGCCCCATGCGGCGGGCCATGTCCCGGCTCGGCCGTTCGCCGTCGACACCGACGACGCGGTCGACAGCGGGTTCGGCCGCCAGCCGGGCGGCGACGTGCCCGCCCAGGAACCGGCTCACACCGGTGACCAGTACCACGTTCGGCGCCATGCCTCCCCCGCGGTGCTCGGCGGCAAGGGACCGGCCGCCAGCGACGCGGCCGTGCCACCGAGCCTACGGCCTCGGCCGCGCGGCCGGAACGCACCTGCGCGGCGCGTCGACCCCGCGCTGCCCGGCGCTCCGGCGCCGAGCGGATCCGGCGCCGGGGCGACCGTCTCAGCCGGCGTTGTAGTACGCGTTCTCCAAGTACGCGTGCACGTCCTTCTCCGCCACCCGGAAGGACCGCCCCACCCGAGCGGCGGGCAGCTCACCGGCGTGCACCAGGCGGTACACGGTCATCTTGGACACCCGCATCACCTTGGCGACCTCGGCCACGGTCAGGAACCGGACCTCGCCGATCGGTGGTGGGCTCGGATCGGAGTTGGCAGACATGGTTCACCGTGCCCTTCGGCACGTGCCGCGCCGCCGGCTTCCCCTCCGGCGGAACCTCACGCACGTGCTCTTCCGAGAGTAGCGGGACAGGTGGGATGCCTGCGATGTGCGAGCGGGCCGCTCAGGCCGAGTCGTCCTCCGCCCGGTGGGCCCGCCCCAGCGCGACCGAGCGGTCCCGGGCCGCTTCGACCGCGTCCACCAACGCGGCCCGCACGCCGTTGCGGTCCAGCTCGCGCAGTCCCGCGATCGTCGTGCCGGCCGGCGAGCTCACCCCCTCGCGCAGCGAGGCCGGGTGCGCCCCCTCCGCGCGCAGCATCTCCGCCGATCCCGCTGCGGTCTGCACCACGAGCTCGGCCGCGGTGGCCCGCGGGAGCCCCATGGCCACGCCGCCCTCGATGAGCGCCTCGACGACGTAGAAGAAGTAGGCCGGACCGGAGCCGGAGACGGCGGTCACCGCGTCGAGCTGCTCCTCAGGGACGTGCACCACCCGCCCCACGCTGCCGAGCAGTTCGTCGACGAGGTCCAGGTGGGTCTTGTCCACGTGCGCACCCGCGGCCACGGCGCTCATCGCCGTGCTCACCAGCATCGGGGTGTTCGGCATGACCCGCACGACCGGCGTGCCCGCCGGCAGGCGCCCCTCGAACAGCGAGAGCGGCAGGCCGGCGCACATGGAGACGACGAGCGTGCCCTCCGGCACGGAGCCGAGCTCGGCCAGCACCGGTTCCACGTCCTGCGGCTTGACCGCGATCACCAGGACGTCGGCCGCGCGCACCGCATCGGCGACCTCCACCGGCGCGATGCCGTAGCGCTCGGTCAGCTCGGCGGCCCGGTCGGGGTAGCGCTCGGTGAACATCAGCGCGCCGGTCCCGTGGCCCGCGGCGAGCAGGCCGGACAGCAGCGACTCACCGATCTTCCCGGCTCCCAGCACGGCGATCGTCGTCATGCGCTCAGGGTGCCAGACCCTCCCGCGCGCCCCCGAACCACCCGAGCACCGCCCGGACCGTCTGCGCAGGGAGGAAGGGGCGCGCGGCGCTGGCGGGGAACGCGCACCCGCCGCGCTGCTGCCCGTTCCGCCGACCGGGCGCAGGAGTTTATTGTGACTCCCGGCACAAACCAGGCGGTCGGTACCGCTCCGCACCGCGGCCGACGAGCGGGCCGCGCGGTTCCGCCGCTCCGGACGAACCGACCGACCACCTGCCCGAGGTCCGAGCTCCCGCCATCCGAGCACCCGATCACGAAGGAGTGCCGCCCGATGCTCAGCACGATGCAGGACAGCCCGCTGACGATCCCGCACATCCTGCGCCACGGCACCGGCCCGCACGGGGCCGCGGAGCTCGTGACCTGGACCGCGGACGGACCGCGGCGCACCGACTACGCGAACGCGGGCCGCCGGGCGGCCCAGCTGGCCCACGCGCTGCGCGAGCTCGGCGTCGAGCGGGACACGCGCGTGGCCACGTTCCAGTGGAACAACGCCGAGCACCTGGAGGCCTACTTCGCCGTGCCGAGCATCGGCGCGGTGCTGCACACGCTGAACATCCGCCTGCACCCGGAGGAGATCGCGCACATCGCCGACCACGCCGAGGACCACGTCGTCATCGCCGACGGCACCCTGGTCCCGCTGCTGCAACCGGTGCTGCCGGAGCTGAAGACCGTGCGCCACGTCGTCGTCACCGGCGGCGGAGCGGACTCGCTCGAAGCCCCGCGGGGCGTGCAGGTGCACGACTACGAGGCGGTGCTCAACGGGCGGCCGGAGACCTACGCCTGGCCCGAGCTGGACGAGCGCTCCGCCGCGGCGATGTGCTACACGTCCGGCACGACGGGCGAGCCCAAGGGCGTGGTCTACTCGCACCGCTCGATCTACCTGCACTCGATGCAGGCGTGCATGTCCGACGCCACGGCGATCGGCCCGGGCGATCGCTCACTGGCGATCGTGCCCATGTTCCACGCCATGTGCTGGGGGCTGCCGTACGCCGCGCTGCTCGTCGGCGCCTCGCTGGTCATGCCGGACCGGTTCCTGCAGCCGGACGCGCTGCTGAACATGATCGAGACCGAGCGCCCGACGCTGGCCGCGGCGGTGCCGACGATCTGGACCGGCGTGCTGCAGCAGCTGGACGGGGGCGACCGCGACATCTCCTCGCTGCGCGAGGTCCTCGTCGGCGGCGCCGCTTGCCCCGAATCGCTCATGCGCGCCTTCGAGGAGCGCCACGGCGTGCGCGTGCTGCAGGGCTGGGGCATGACCGAGACATCGCCGCTGGGCAGCGTCGCGCGGGCGCCGGCGGGCACCACGGGCGAGCAGTACTGGGCCTACCGCACCTCGCAGGGCCGCTTCCCGGCGAGCGTGCACGCGCGCGTGGTCGACGCCGCGGGCGACGAGCTGCCGCGGGACGGGCGCAGCGTCGGCGAGCTCGAGGTGAGCGGGCCGTGGATCACCGGTAGCTACTACGGCGCGGAGAACTCCGGGACCTTCGACGACGGCTGGCTGCGCACCGGCGACGTCGGGCACATCTCCCCGGACGGGTACCTGCGGCTGACCGACCGGGCCAAGGACGTCATCAAGTCCGGTGGCGAGTGGATCTCCTCGGTGGAGCTGGAGAACGCGGTCATGGACCACCCCGCGGTGGCCGAGGCCGTGGTCATCGGGGTGCCGGACGCGCGGTGGAGCGAGCGCCCGCTGGTGGCCGTGGCCCTGCGCGAGGGCGAGCGGACCGGTGCCGAGGAGCTGCAGGAGCTCCTGGCCGAACGCCTGCCGCGCTGGCAGGTGCCGGAGCGCTGGGCTTTCGTCGCCGAGGCGCCGAAGACGAGCGTGGGCAAGTTCGACAAGAAGCGCCTGCGGCAGCAGCACGCGGACGGGCTGCTCGACGTGGCGCACCTCGGGAAGTAGCCGCCCACGACCGGGGCTGCGGTCAGGCGGCGATGGCGAGCTGCCGCGCCTGGCACACGACGCGTCCGGCGGAGTCGACGACGAGCACGTCCTCGTCGAACCAACCGCCGTGCACGGCTCTGCTCTCCACCGCCAGCCGCAGCCACCCGCTCGCCGGGCGGTGCCGCAGCAGCGCGGTCAGCTGCACCGTGGGCGACCAGCCCACGTGGCCGAGGTTGTAGGTCACCGGGATCGTCATGTCCCCGGCGCAGAGCGCGAAGAACAGGTCCGGGACCTCGTGCCGGGGGCGGACCCACAGCCGCAGGCGCGGCGGCGCGGACTCGCCCCGCAGGAAACCCGCGCCGACCGGGTCGAGCCGCAGGTCGCAGCCCCGGGAGAGGCCGGCGAAGGCGCTCTTCGGCGCGGTGGCCGCGTCGAGGGCCGTCTCCGGCGGGTCCGCGGGCATGTCGGGGATGTCCGTCCAGGCCGGTTCCTCCTCGGGGAGCTCGCCGAGGGTGACGGTGGCGTCCACGCAGGTGCGCCCGCTCTGCTCCAGCACGACGCGCCGCGTGGTGATCGTGCGGCCCTCCTTGAGGGTCTCGGTGCGCAGCAGCACGGGGCCGATCTGCGCCACCCGCAGGTAGTTGGCGCTGATCGCCACGGGCGGCAGGTCGGTGCCGGAGCATCCCGCGCGGGCGAGCAGGGCGAGGAGGTAGCCGCCGTGCGGTTTGCCGCCGACCACCCAGTCCGGGTGCAGGTGGGTGGTGAAGTCACCGCCGCCGAGCTCGCGGATGGCGGTGGCGGCGGAGAACGCCGCGGAGAGCCCTTCGGGTTCGGGCGATGCGGAGTCGTTCACGGGGGTTGCCACCTCCCCGCCACGGAAACGTGGCGCCTCGACGCTGCCCCGGACCGGAGAGCCGCCCGCGCGAGCGGGGCGATCCGCCGCACCGCGCTGGACCGCGAAGCCGGCTCGGGGCTGATCCACACCGCATTCTATGCGCCGACATCCGAGAAGTTGATCTTGAGGGCGTGGCGCTCGTCTCTTGAACGAGACCGATTCGCGTTCAGTCCTGCACCGGCTTCAGGTGCAACCGGGCGAACAGCAAGGACTCGGACAGCAACGCGGCCCGCTGCTGCGCCGTCTTCGCCTTGCGCGTGTTCACCTCGAGCACCACGGAACCGCCGAACCCGTCAGCGGCCAGCTTCGCGCACACCTCCGCGCACGGCTGCGTCCCCTTCCCCGGGACGAGGTGCTCGTCCCGGGCCACGCCGGTGCCGTCCGCGAGGTGCACGTGCGCCAGCCGCCCCCGCATCCGGTCGAGCAGCCCGAACGTGTCCGCCTCCGCCGCGGCCGCGTGCGAGAGGTCCAGCGTGTAGTTGCGGTAGCCCACCTCGGTGGGGTCCGGCGAGGGGGCGAACGCCGACAACCCGTTCGAGCGGTTCCCGCGGCGGCGCAGCCCCTGCGGCGGGCGCAGCGGGAACATGTTCTCCACTGCGAGCGCGATCCCGCTGGTCTCCTCCAGTTCCGCCACGAGGTCGTCGAAGCGCTCCGCGTAGCGCCGCTGCCACCGGAACGGCGGGTGGACGATCACCGTGCCCGCACCGAGTTCACTGGCCGCGACCACCGCGCGGCGCAGCCGCTCCTCCGGATCAGCCGACCACACGCGCTGCGTGATGAGCAGGCACGGGGCGTGCACCGCGAGGATCGGGACCCCGTACTGCTCGGAGAGCCGCCGCAGAGCCTCCACGTCCTGGCTCACGGCGTCCGCCCACACCATCACCTCGACCCCGTCGAACCCGAGGTCCGCGGCGAACTCGAACGCGGCGCGCGCGGGCTGCGGCCACACGGACGCGGTGGACAGCCCGACCGGGATGTGATCGGTCACCGGTAGGCGCGAAGAATCCGACTGGTGCGCTGTCATGTCCTGCCAAGCATGCCGCAAGCCCGCCGCGCGGTCGCACGGCGGTGTCCGCTCGCACCCGTTGGACTGGTCCTGGCAGCAGCCCTACAGGCTGATCAGGAGCAGGGCTGCCGGTGAGACCGTGCAGACCAGCCCCACCAGCACCGCCAGCAGGACGGACTGCAGGTCGTCGGTGCGCAGGACCTTCCGCGCCACCAGCACGAGGCAACCGGTGACCACCAGCGCCGCGACCAGGGCCGCGGGCGCGAAGGCCAGCCACAGCCACCGGAACCCGACCCACACCAGGCCGCCGAGCAGCAGCCCGACCACGGCCTGCCCGGCGAACGCGAGCCACTCGCGGCGGCCGGAAGCGGGCTCGGCCCCGTCCTCGTCCTCGGCGTAGTCCTGCGCGGCCATGCCCGCGGGCAGTTCGGGGTCGTACTCGTCGTCGAGGTCGTCGTAGCCGGAGTACTCCTCGTCGAGCGCCGCGTAGTCGTCGTAGTCGGAGTAGTCCCCGTAGTCGGAGTAGTCGTAGCCCGCGCCGCGCGGGTCGCTCCCGGCGTCCGGGCGGCCCGCCTCGTCGGCGTGGGCCGCCTCGCCCAGGTAGGTCGCCTCGTCGGCGTAGTCGTCCTGCTCGGCCCCACGGGCCGCGCCCTGACCGGCGGGCAGGGCCGCACCGCTCGCGGCGGGCGGCAGCACCGCCGTGCCGCCCTCGGGCGGCTGGACCCCCGTCACCGGCGGGAACTGCTCCGTCGCGCCCTCGACCACGCGCGGCTCCGCCTCCGGAGCCGCGGACCCGGCAGGTCCCGCGGGGGGCTGCGGAGCGGGGGGTTGCGGAGCGGGCGCCTGCGCGGGAGGGGGAGCGGCGGGCGGCACGCCCTGCTGCTGCGTCGCCTCCGGGTCGCCGCTCGGCGATCCGACCTGGCCGACCTGCTGGGGGCGGGCACCCCCCTGCTCGGCACGGGCGTCCGCAGCGGGCTGCTGCCCCTCCGGTGACGCCGCCTCCGGCTGCCCCACCGGCGCGATCATCCGGTTGGTGTCCTCGTTGGACGGGAACTCCGCGGGGGCCTGGGCCTCAGCGGGTGCCTGCTCCTGCCGCGCCTGCGACTTCTTGCCGGACAACCGGCGGGCCCAGTAGTTGGCCTTGCCGGACTTGCCCGACTGCTTGCCGGCGCGACCGGACTGCTCCTGGGCACCGGACGGAGCCTGACCGGCGGGCGGGTGCGCCTGCGCTGCCGGTCCGCCGTCCGCGGGGGCTTCCGGAGCGCCTCCCTCCTGGGCACCCCCCTCCGGGGCGGGGGCGTCCGGGGCGGGGGCGCCCGCCTCGGCCTGCGCGGAGGCCTCACCCGCATCCGCGTCCGGCTCCTCGTCCGACCGCGCCCGGTGGCCGCGGCGCTGCGGCTCGTCCTGCTCCGGGTCGATCGGGCGCATCTTGCCGCTGTCCGAGAGGACGCGGTCGATGATCGCCTGCGGCGCGGTCTCGGTCGGGTCCTCGGCACGGCGCCGGCGCCGTCGGGAGCTACCGCGTTCCCCACCGCCTCCGCCGTCCGGGCTGTTGCCGTACTCCGCCAACAGCTCCGCAACGGTGCGCTGGGTAGGTTGTTCCGCCCCGCTGTCCCGGTTCATCGCATTCACCGTGCCCCGTGCTGAGCCTTCCGTCCACCGGTCGACCACGTGCCGCGCCAGTGCCGCGACACGTCCCGACGCGGGATGCGCACCCCGAGCCCGCGGCAGGACGACCGGAGGAGCGCTCGCGGTCCACCCGCACGCGCCCCCGGCCCACCGCTGCACCGCCGGTGCTGCCGCTGGCGGGAGTGCACCTGGACAAGTTACCGCCCGCGACCGGGGATTCGGGGCAGGTGGTCACATTCCGACACGCCGGGGCGGGGCCGCACCCCGACCGCCCCTGCTGAGCACACCCCCGCAGCGGGGAATCGACGCAGCTCAGCGGAACCGGCCACCCCTGCCGGGCGGTGTTCGCGCTCCGTGTTACGCGGGCAATCTCACGTCTCGAACTTGTACCCCAAGCCACGCACGGTGATCAAGTAGCGCGGTTCCGCCGGGTTCTCCTCGAGCTTGGCGCGCAGGCGCTTCACGTGGACGTCGAGCGTCTTCGTGTCACCGACGTAGTCAGCGCCCCACACGCGGTCGATCAGCTGCGCCCGGGTGAGCACGCGGCCGGTGTTGCGCAGCAGGTACTCCAGCAGGTCGAACTCCTTCAGCGGCAGCGTGACCTCCTCGCCGGAGACCGTCACCACGTGCCGCTCCACGTCCATCCGGACCGGACCGCCGACCAGGACCTGCTGCTCGGGGTCCTCCACCTCGCCGCGCCTGCGCAGCACGGCGCGCACCCGGGCGATGAGCTCCCGGGAGGAGTACGGCTTGGTCACGTAGTCGTCCGCGCCGAGCTCCAGGCCGAGCACCTTGTCGATCTCCGCGTCCCGCGCGGTCACCATGATCACCGGAACGGCGGAGCGCTGCCGCAGCTGCTTGCACACGTCCGTGCCGCTCATCCCCGGCAGCATCAGGTCCAGCAGCACGATGTCCGCGCCGCTGCGGTCGAACTCCTCGAGCGCCTCGGAACCATCCGTGGCGACCGCCGCGGTGAACCCCTCCTTGCGGAGCATGTAGGCCAGCGGGTCGCTGAAGGACTCCTCGTCCTCCACGATCAACACCCTGGTCACCGAACTCCTCCTGTATTCGCCGTCGTGACCTGATCGGTCCTGTCGGACTCGTCCGCCGGCTGCGCGGCGGTCGGCTGCGCGGCGGCCGCCGACTGGGCACCGGTCTCCCACGACACGCCGCCGCCCGAGCCGGAACGCGGCGCCCCCGCGCCGTGCTGCGGCACGCGCAGGGTGAACGTGGAGCCCGTTCCGGGCTGGCTCCACAACCGGACCTCGCCGCCGTGGTTGGCCGCGACGTGCTTGACGATCGCCAGCCCCAGACCCGTTCCGCCGGTCGCGCGCGACCGGGCCGGGTCGACGCGGAAGAAGCGCTCGAACACGCGCCCCTGGTTCTCCGGCGAGATGCCGATGCCGCGGTCGGTCACCGCGATCTCCACGTAGCCCTCGGTCAGGCGACGGCTGACGGAGACCGGGGTGGCTTCCGGGGAGTAGGAGATCGCGTTGTCGATGAGGTTGCTCAGCGCGGTGACCAGCAGCGTGCGGTCCCCGTCGAGCAGGTACCCGCTGGGCTGGTCCGCGTGGACCTCGACGCCGGCGGACCCGGCGGCGATCCCGCTGCGCTCGAGCGCCTCGTCCACCACCGCGTCCACGTCCACGGTGGTGAGCTCGGGCAGCGCCTCGGCGCCCTGCAGCCGGGACAGCGAGATGAGCTCGGACACGAGCGTGCCCAGGCGGTTGGACTCGTGGCGGATCTTCTCCGCGAAGTGCTGGACGGCCTCCGGGTCGTCGGAGGCGTCGAGCACCGCGTCGGCCAGCACGCTCATTCCCCCGACCGGGGTCTTGAGCTCGTGGCTGACGTTGGCGACGAAGTCGCGGCGCGTGGCCTCCAGGCGCACGGCCTCCGACTCGTCCGCCGCGTCGATGACGGTGAACTCGTCGCCGATGCTGCGCACCTCACCGAGCACGGAGGCCGGATCCCGCCCGGAGGAGACCACTCCGCGGCGCGGCGGGGTCAGGTCCGCGGACACGCGTTCGCCGGTTTCCCGCGCCTGCTCGGCGGCTCGCTGCGCCCGCGGGTCGGCCTGCTGGCTGCGCAGCAGCCCGAGTTCGTCAGCACGGGGGTTGTGCAGCACCACGTCGCCGAACCGGTTGAGGATCACGATCCCGTCGTCGCTCGTGTGCACGAGGCGTTGGAGGAGCTCCGCGACGGTCGGTCCGTCCGATGAGCGCCGCCGGTGGCGGTGCACGAGACTGGTAGCAACTATTCCGCCGACCGCGCCGAGCACCAACGCGGCCACGATCAGGGCGGTCGAGCCCAATGCGGTCACGTCCGCATCGTAAGCAAGGGGCCACCGGGCAAGGCCACCCCGCGAGGCCCATCCGTGACACCCGTGACACGTGAACGGGCGGATTTCACCCGTTCGTTACCAGTCGATCAACTGCTGATCGGATGGATTTCGACGCAGGAGCACCGCCATCACCCGAACGAGCAATCAAGTGTTCACCGCGGGACGGCCGCGGGGCGCCCTCGCGAACCGAGGACGCCCCGCCGATGAACGCAGCGTGTCCGGCCGCGGGATCAGCGGCCCTGCTTCGCCACCGCGGCGGCGGCCTCCTGCGCCGCCTCCGGGTCGAGGTAGGTCCCGCCCGGGTTGGTGGGTGCCAGCTGCTCGTCCAGGTCGTAGCGCAGCGGGATCCCCGTGGGGATGTTCAACCCGGAGATCTCCTCGTCCGAGATGCCGTCGAGGTGCTTGACCAGCGCCCGCAGCGAATTGCCGTGCGCGGCGAGCAGCACGGTGCGCCCGGCGCGCAGGTCGGGCACGATCGCCTGCTCCCAGTACGGCACCAGCCGGGCCACGACGTCCTTGAGGCACTCGGTCCGCGGCATGTCCGATCCGAGGTCGGCGTAGCGCGGGTCGCCCTCCTGGCTGTACTCGTCGCCGGGGTCGATCTCCGGCGGCGGCGTGTCGTAGGAACGGCGCCAGAGCATGAACTGCTCCTCACCGTGGGTCTCGGCGATCTGCTTCTTGTTCTTGCCCTGCAGCGCGCCGTAGTGGCGCTCGTTGAGCCGCCAGTCCCGGCGCACCGGGATCCAGTGCCGGTCGGCCACGTCCAGCGCGATGTTCGCCGTCGAGATCGCGCGCCGCAGCAGCGACGTGTGCACCACGTCCGGCAGGACGCCGGTCTCGGCCAGCAGCTCGCCGCCGCGGCGGACCTCGCTCTCCCCCTTCTCCGACAGCGGAACGTCGACCCACCCGGTGAACAGGTTCTCCGCGTTCCACGTGCTTTCGCCGTGCCTGAGCAGCACCACAGTCCCAGTCATACAACCAGGCTAATGGTTGAGCGGTGACCGCTCGGCCCGGCGCGGTCACGTCCGCGCACGCGCCGGGCCGCGCCCCCGGCCGGGAGGTGCCGGTCGGGGGCTGCGCGCCGCGGCGCCCGCATGCGCGGGCGCGCCCTGCTCGCGAACGCGGTCCGGCAGCGCCGAAGGCCCGGCGGGAGGAACCGCCGCACGGGTGCCCCGGACGAGCGCCCGGCGGCTGCTTCCCGCTACTGCAGCGCGGCGTCGAGGTCGATCTCCACGCCCTTGAGGGCCCCCGAGACGGGGCAGATCTCCTTCGCCTGCTGCGCGGTCCGCTGGAACCCGGACTCGTCGGCGCCGGGAACGGAGGCGCGCACGCGGAGGGTGATGCCGGTGATGGCGAACCCGTCGCCGCTCGGCCCGAAACCGACCTCCGCGCTGGTGTCGAGCCGCTCGGGCGGGGTGCCCGCGGAGGTGAGCAGCCCCGACAGCTGCATGGAGAAGCACGAGGAGTGCGCCGCGGCGATGAGCTCCTCCGGGCTGGTGCGACCGTTCGGCTCCTCGCTTCGCGAGGCCCAGGTGACGGGGAAGTCACCGGTGCCGGACGAGACGAGGCTGACGCTGCCGGAACCGTCGGCGAGCGCGCCGCGCCATTCGGTCCTGGCGGTGCGGGTCGTGGCCATCACGCTCCTCCTTGTCTGCGGACGCGCCTCGGAGGTGCCTGCCTGCGGACGTGCACCTCCGGGGGGCGTGCCCGTCCGGACGCGGCACGCGCCCGGACGGGCACGCCGGGTGCTCGGACGGCTTCACCATGCCAGCCGCTGCGCGCGTGCGCCGAAGAGCGCGCGGGGTTGTGCACGTCATCGGACGGTTACCCGATCACTGTGCGTTCGTGACAGCGGCGTGTCCGACATCACTTCTGCTGACAAAGCGCCGGCCACGCGATTGCTCTGTGTTACATTTCCAGTCAAACATCACACGAACGGAGTAATATGCCGGCCTTGTGGCTGGCTTCGGACTCTGCGAAGTTGGCAGAGCTCTCCTTGATCGGCTCCCACGCACTCCCCGGTCTTGCGAGAGTTCAGTGCGGTTCGTTCTCCCCCAACGGACCGCGCCCCGCCCGGCTTGAGCGCGGACCGCGTGCAAGTCGGCACGGCGGGACATGTTCGCGGGGCGGTTCGAGCTCGCGACTCCCCCCTCTCTCCCGAGCCGCCCCGCGGTCACCGCCCGCTCGGCGGGACCAGCACCGACGGGGCACCCGCCCCGCGCACCCCGTCCCGCGCCCGCTGCGCCTGGTGCCGGCGCACCACCTCAGCCGGAGTCCTCCGCAGGCGGCAGCGCCCCCTCGCGCTCCACCAGGTGCTGGAACGGGCGCAGGTTCGCCAGCGACTCGCCCCGCGCCTCGCGCCAACCCCACTCGCGCCGGATCGCCGTGCGGAACCCCAGCTCCAGCAGCGTGTTGAAATCGCCGTCGGCGGCCTCCAGGACCTGACCGAGCAGCCGGTCCAGCTCCTCCGGCTCCACGGACCGCCGGCCGAGCCGCCCCACGAGGTAGACGTCGCCGTCGCCGTCGATCGTGTAGTGCACCCCGTACAACCGGGCGTTGCGCCGCAGCAGGAACCGGTAGACCTCCTCGTGGGCCTCGTCCGGCCGGCGGCACACGAAGGCCTCGATCACCAGGGCGTGCCCGTCGAGCACCACCCAGCAGTTCGTCTGCAGCTTCTTCGTGCCCGGCAACGTGACGAAGAACCGCCCCCGCCCGTGCACGCGGTAGTCCAATTCGCTGTCGACCAGCGCGGACTCCACGACCGCAGCCGCATCGCCCGGAACCGCCGCTCCGCCGGCGTCCTCCTCGCCACCGGAGCCCGTCGCAGAACTCACGCCGTCACCTCCTGAACACGCAGTCGCGCGTGGAACGCCCACTTGGCCCGGGCGTAAGTGTCCACCAACGCGTCCGTGGTGCGCTCCCAGGAGAACCTCTCCGCGTGCGCGGTCGTCGCCGAGGCCAACCGCCGCCGGTACTCGGGCGCCGTGGTCACCTCGGCCAGGGCCGCGGCCCAGCGCCGGGTGTCGTGGCCGTCCACGAGCAGCCCCGACTCCCCGTGCGGGACGGCCACCGGCAGCCCGCCCACCGCGGCGGCCACGACCGGCGTCCCGCACGCCTGGGCCTCCAGGGCCACGAGCCCGAAGGACTCGTTGTAGCTCGGCACGGTGATCACGTCCGCCGCCCGGTACACCTGCGGTAAGGCCTCCTGCTGCGGCGGGAGGAACCGCACCACGTCGGTGATGTCCAGCTCCGCGGCGAGCTGCTGCAACGCCTCCGGGCGCTCCAGGCCGCTGCCCGACGGACCCCCCACGACGAGCACGACCAGGCGGCTGCGCAACTCGGGGTGCTGCCGCAGCAGCTCCGCCGTGGCCCGCAGCAGCACGTCCGGGGCCTTCAACGGCTGGATCCGACCCACGAACCCGAGGATCACGGCGTCCTGGGGCAACCCCAGCTCCTCGCGGGCCGCTGCCTGGTCACCCGGGGTGAAGCGGTCCAGGTCCACCCCCGGCTGGATGGTGCGCACCCGGTCCGGTTCGGCCTCGTAGCGCTCGACGAGCTCACCGGCCTCGGCGTCCGTGTTCGCCACGAGCAGGTCGGACTCGCGCACCACCTGCTCCTCGCCGAGCACGCGGATGCGCGGTTCGGGCGCGTCCCCCTCGGCCAGGGCCGCGTTCTTCACCTTCGCCAGCGTGTGCGCCGTGTGCACCAGCGGCACACCCCACCGCTCCCGCGCGAGCCAGCCGACCTGGCCGGACAGCCAGTAGTGCGAGTGCACGAGATCGAAGTAGCCGGGATCGTTGCGGGCCTCCACGCGCAGCGCGCCCGCGGCGAACGCGCACAGCTGCGAGGGCAGGTCCTCCTTGCCCAGCCCCTCGAACGGACCGGCCACCACGTTGCGCACCAGCACCCCGTCGGCCAGTTCCACGACGGGAGGCACCTCCGAGGAGGTGGCGCGGGTGAAGATCTCGACCTCGGTGCCCTGCGCGGCCATGCGCTTGGCCGTCTGCGCGACGTAGACGTTCATCCCGCCCGCATCGCCCGTGCCGGGCTGCTCCAGCGGCGACGTGTGCAGGGAGAGAACAGCGACACGGCGCGGCCGGAAACGTACTGTGTTCGTGGTCATCTGCTGCCCATCGTCAGCGCGTTCGGCAGCCCGAGATCTTCGGGCGCCGTCCACCCCGACACCAGCAGCGGCCGAAACATTCCCCGCGGCGGTGCTGCCTCGCGCATTCCACCCGGGCTCCACGCGCACGTGCCGAGGTGAGCGGGGCAGACGCTACCGCTCGAGCGGGGGAGCACCGCACGGCCAGCGGCGGGCACGTGACCGCCCCCACACCGGGCGGTGAACCGGAGCTGTCCACCGGGTGCTCGCGCACCGCCGGAGTCCGCCCGCCGCGGGGAACCCGCTGCCGGGGTCCGGGAACTCTCCCGCGCGGCCCGCCCGGCTCGGCCTTGCCGCAGCAGCCGCCACCCGTACGATCGGGCGCGTGTCGCTGCCCCACCCGAACCGCGACCGCATCGAGATCACCGAGGTCCTGCACGCGCTGGGACACCCGGTGCGCCTGCACATCGTGCGGGTCCTCGCGGAAGGCGCGGAGATGCCCTGCGGCGCCCTGACCGCTCCCGTCTCCAAGTCGACCATGACCTACCACTGGCGGGTGCTGCGCGAGGCCGGCGTGATCCACCAGCGCCACGAGGGCCGCGAGATCGTCTCGACCCTGCGCCGCGCGGACCTCGAGGCCCGCTTCCCCGGCCTGCTCGGGGCGGTGCTGCGCACCGACGCCGCGGCCTCCCCCGCGTGACGCGCCCGCCCCGCGGACGTGCCGCGGTCGGCGCGCCCGCCCAGCGCTGCGCTGAGCTCGGCTGCGCCGGGCTGGGCTGAGCTGGGCCGGGGCCGGGCTGAGCGCGACTGACCTGCGGAGGAGCACGTCCGCCGCAGGTCAGCGGCGGGCATCCGGCCGGATCAGCTCTGCTTGTGCAGCGCGGACTTCGCCTGCCACTCCTCCCAGGGGATGAGCCAGTCGTAGACGTCGTAGCCGGGGGGCATGTCGCTGGCCGAACCCGTCACCTCCACCGGGTCCCCGATCATCGCCGACTGGTAGTACTCCTGGGCGTTTCCGGAGGTCAGGTTGACGCATCCGTGCGAGTTGTTCGTGTTGCCGATCGCGGACGCGTTCCCGTCGTGCGCGTGGATGAACTCGCCGTGGTTGGAGAACCGCACGGCCCACGGGTACGGCTCGTTGAAGTAGCCGTACTCCGGATTGGTCATGTACTGCACCCGCACGCGCGCCATCACGATGTAGGTGCCGTTCATGGTGCGCCGGCCCGGGTCGAACTCGGCGCCGAAGGCAGCGGGATAGGTCGCCACGGGCTCCCCGTCGCGCTCCACGACGATCTGGTGGCTCTGCACGTCGGCCTTGACGATCTGCTGCCGCCCGACGTCGAATTCCGCTCCCACGTTGTCCTCGCCGAACGCCCCGCCGCCGAACGCGACGCCGCGCAGGTTCGCCTCCACCTGCACGTGCGTGTGCGCGGGCCAGTACTCCTTCGGGCGCCAGTGCACCTTCTCGTCGGTGAGCCACGCCCACGAGCCCTCCACCGGCCGGGACGGCTGCACCTCCAGCGCACGCTCGACGGCGGCCTTGTCCTGCACGGCCTCGTCGAAGCGGATGCTGATCGGCATCCCCACGCCGACCTCCTGGCCGTCGGTGGGGCTGATCGTCGCACCGATGGTGCTCTCCGGGGCCAGGGTGTGGAACTGCCCGCCCACGGGGGCGAGCTCGCCCTCGGAGTTGAGGGCCTTGCCCGCCCAGGTGTAGCGCACGTCGTAGTGCAACTGCTGCGAGGGGCGCCACGTGCTCTGGTCCGGGGAGAGCTTCCCCGGGATCACCGAGCCGTCCGAACCGGTCAGCGTGACGTGGTCGAGCCGGCCGTGCTGCACCTCCGCGCTGATCGGCGCGCGCGGATTGACCGCCTGCGCACCGTCTCCGGGATTGACGGACACCTGCGCGGCGGGCTGGGAGACCTCGTCACCGGACTCGCCGCACCCGGCGGCGACGGCCGCGACCGCGATGAGCCCCAGCATCGCGGTGAGCGCTCGTGGAAACTGTTTCCGCCACACGACTACCGCCCTACCCACTGCTCGAATCGAACCCCGCATCCCACATGACGCCGCAAGATCTGGGGTTTCGCATGTGGATGTCGTGCGTATCGTCACCCTCGGCGGGCACCGGTTGCGCTGCTAGGACACGATCTCGGAGGCGGCGCGAACCGCTGCTCGAGCCCCATCGGCACCGGCGTCCGCACGGGTGCGCGAAGATCGACACGGCGGGGGAGGACGTGAACGTGAACGAGTTGAAACATCACGCGGTCGTGACAGGCGCGAGCTCCGGGATCGGGGCGGCCACGGCACGGCGCCTGGCCTCGGAGGGATATCAGGTGACCGTCGGTGCGCGGCGAAAAGAACGCATCGAGGACCTCGCCGCGGAGATCGGCGGCACCGCGGTTCCGCTCGACGTGACCGATGCCGAATCGGTGCAGGCCTTCGTCGACCGGATCTCCGCGTGCCACGTTCTGGTGAACAACGCCGGCGGGGCCCGGGGAACCGCCTCGATCGCCTCCGCTGACGAGGAGGAATGGCGCTGGATGTGGGAGACGAACGTGCTCGGCACGCTGCGGGTAACCAGGTCCCTGCTGCCGAAGGTGATCGCCTCCGGTTCGGGGCACGTGGTCACGGTGACGTCGGTGGCCGCGCGCGAGGTCTACGACAACGGCGGCGGTTACACCTCCGCCAAGCACGCGGAATCGGCGCTGCACCGCACCCTGCGCGGTGAGCACCTCGGCGAGCCGGTGCGGTTCACCGAGATCGCGCCGGGCCTGGTGGAAACCGAGTTCTCCGAGGCTCGCTTCGGCGGGGACACCGAACGGGCCGCCGCCGTCTACCGCGGACTGACCCCGCTGGCGGCCGAGGACGTCGCCGACGTCATCGGATTCGCCGTCACCCGCCCGGAGCACGTCAACCTCGACTTCATCGAGCTCAAGCCGCGCGATCAGCACTCGGCGGCCCGGGCGCACCGGCGGGAGTGAGCCCCCGGCTCACGCGCCGACGCGCGCTCCGGCCAGGAACAACCGCACGTCGAGCTCCGCGAGCACCTCGGAGATCGGGCTGGCGAACCCCACCCGGCCGGTGCAGCTGCCGGCCACGTGCAGGCCGGCGACGCGGCCGAGCGGGTCGAGCACCGCGGCACCCGCGTCACCTGCGCCGCAGTACAACCGGCCGGTGCCGGTGATGCGCAGCTGCTCCCGCAGCACGCGCACCCCCAGGGCATCCCCGTGGTCCACGCGCACGCTCGCGTCCACCGAGGTCACGACGCCGTGGGTGAGCCCGGTTCCGAACCCCACCTTGCACACCCGCCCCCCGGGGAACGCGGTCGTCGCACCGCGCTCCGCGCGAGCGGGTCCCGCCTGCCCGCCGTCGGCCGCGCCGGGGTCGGGCAGGAGCGCGTCGGCCTCCGCCCCGGCCAGGCCGACCGCGGCGGCGTCCACCCGCCCGGACAGGGCGGCGCGGTCCAGCTCACCGCAGGTGCGCCCGTGCAGCGGGTCGACCATGGCGTCGCCGACGCTCCAGGCGTCGTCGAGGCAGGCCACGTCGAACGTGGTCAGCCCCAGCGCACTCCCCTCGGAGAGCACGAGCGGCCCGAGCGTGCCGATGCGGTGGTACTCGTCGGCCACCGGAACCTGCGGCATGAACAGCCGCGCCGTGCGCGCGGGGGTGACGCCGCGCCCGGACAGCGCGCCGAGCGAGTCGGGCCGCTGCGCCGGTGGCCAGGTCAGGGCCTGGTCGCGGGTGCAGTGGATGTGCCACAGCACCGGTTCCTCCTCGATCACGTCGGTGACGACACCGGAGATCTCGGCGGGAACGCGCTCGCCGACCGGAACGTCGGACAGGTCCCGCTTGCGCGCGACCGAGACGACGACCGCCTGCGCGCCCGTGCCGCGCCCGGCCCTGCGCTTCTCGCCGATGTCCACCGCGGTCACCCCGGGAAGGTCCAGCAGGTCGTCCTCGGCGGCCCGCTTGATCGGGCGGATGACGGCCCGATCGCGCAGTTCGCTGATCGTCAGCATGGCACCCCCTCCACGCACGCCGCCGGTTCGGCACCGGGACCGCCGCGGGAGGCTCCGCGGGGCGGTGAGCCGGTTTCCGAAACCGATCCCCCATTAAACACTGACGGTTATCGATCAGTCACGAAGAGTCACACAGCTGGCCGTTCTGAACGGACGTCACAACGAGCACCCCACGAGCACCGGCTCCGGCGCCAAGGACACGCCGAAGGCCGCGGTCACGCCGTCCCGGACCTCGCGGGCCAGCCGCAGCAGATCGTCCGTCGTCGCCGCCCCCCGGTTGGTCAACGCCAACGTGTGCTTCGTCGACAGCCGAACGCGCTCGCCCGGCCCCGCGTGGCCCTTGCCGAACCCGGCGTGCTCGATCAGCCACGCGGCCGAGAGCTTCGTCGCCGCGCCCGCCGGGAACTGCGGCACCCGCTGGCCGTCCACCGTCCGCTCGATCCGGGCGAGGACCGCGGGCAGCTCCGCCTCCGCCACGATCGGGTTGGTGAAGAACGAGCCCGCGCTCCAGGTGTCGTGATCGCCCGGGTCCAGCACCATCCCCTTGCCGCGGCGCAGAGCCAGCACCGCCTCCCGCACCTCGGCCACCGGGACCCGCTGCCCCGGCTCCGCCTCCACCGCGCGCGCCAGCTCCGGATACCGGATCGGCGCGGACAGCCCGTCGGCGGTGAGCACGAGACGCACCCGCAGCACCACGGCCCTGCCGCCGCGCTCACCCGCGCCCGGCTTCAACGAGCTCGACCGGTAGGCCAGCCCCAGCTCGCCGGCCGGCACCGTGCGCACCTGGCCGGTGGTGCGGTCGAACAGGTCCACCGACTCCAGCACGTCGGCGATCTCCACCCCGTAGGCACCGACGTTCTGCACCGGTGTCGCCCCGGTCAGGCCCGGGATCCCCGACAGGCACTCGACACCGCCCAGCCCGCGCCGGACCGCGTCGGCGACCACGTCGTCCCAGTCCTCACCCGCCTCGACGGTCAGCAGCACCCGGCCATCGCCCAGCTCGGTGCACTCGCGCCCGCGGGTGGCGATGCGCACCACGCGGCCGTCGAAGCCGGCGTCGGCGACCACCACGTTGGATCCGCCGCCGAGCACCAGCAGCGGCGAACCCGCCGCGTCGGCGGCGCGCACCGCCTCGACCAGCGCCTCGGCCGAGTCCGCGGACAGCAGCGAGCGCGCCGGACCCCCCAGGCGCAGCGTGGTGAACTCCGCCAGCGGCCGCTTCTCGGCCGCCGCGTCGGGCGGGGCTGTGGTACGGGACAAGTTCTCGGCACCGGAGGTCGAAGGGGGCACGTCCGCCAACGGTAACCTCCTCCCCATGACCCGCCGCATCGAGCACCGCAGCACCAACGACTGGCCTGCGGCTCGCGTCTTCGCAGCGCTGATCGACGTGGAGTGCCTGCGGGAACGCCTCGACGCGCTCAGCGGCCAACGCGCCGCGCTCGTGGCGCACGAACCGACCCCCGACGAGGAGGGCGCGCGCTACCAGGTGCGGCACAGCATCGCGCTGAACGCGCTGCCGTCGGCCGCGCGCAGCGTGATCCACGACGACCTCACCCTCGACCGCAGCGAGTCCTGGCGCCCCACCGGTGAGGGGTACGCGGGCGAGCTCGCCGCGGAGGTGCGCGGGGTGCCCTGCTCGATCACGGGCTCGATGTGGCTGCACGACCTGCCCGGACCAGGGGCCGCCCCGGCGTCCGAGCTGGTCGTGTCCGGAACCGTCCGCGTCGGCGTGCCGCTCGTGGGCGGCAAGCTCGAAGACCTCGCGGCCGAGCAGGTCCAGAAGCTCCTCACCGAGGAGGAGCAGTTCACCACCCGCTGGCTGGCCCGCCGCGGGTGACCGCCGTCCCCACCGCCCGCTCGATGACGACCGCACCGAAGAAGCGCAACCCCCGCCTGGCCGCGGGACGCGCCCGGCCGCTCGGCGCGCCCACCCGCGGGACCACCAACCCCAACCGGCTCCGCCGCGTGGACCGGTGGATGCTCGACCACCCGTGGCCGAGCCGCCACCTGCGCGGCGACCGGGAACCCCTCGTCGTCGACCTCGGCTACGGGGCGAACCCGGTCACCACGGTCGAGCTGACGCGCCGGCTGCACCGGCAGCACCCGCGGGCGCGCGTCGTCGGCCTGGAGATCGACGAGGACCGCGCGGCGGCGGGCGAGCGCGCCGCCGAACCGCCGCACCTGGAGTTCCGCCGCGGGGGGTTCGAGCTCGCCGGGCTCGCCGCAGGCGCCCGCGGGTTCCGCGGACCCACCGTGGTGCGGGCGCTGAACGTGCTGCGGCAGTACACCGAGCAGGAGGCCTGGCGCACGTGGGACGCGCTGCGCGCGCGGCTCGCCCCGGACGGCCTGCTCATCGAGGGCACCTGCAACGAGATCGGGCGCCGGTGCTGCTGGGCCACCCTCGACCGCTCCGGGCCGCGCACGCTGACGCTCGCGTGCCTGCCCGGGGACCTGGAGCGGCCCTCGGACCTCGCCGAGCGGCTGCCCAAAACGCTCATCCACCGCAACACCGGAGGCCACCGGGTGCACGCCATGTTCACCGAGCTGGACCGGTGCTGGCAGCGGGCCGCGCCGATGGTGCCGTTCGGGCCGCGTGCGCGCTGGACTCGCGCGATCGAGCTGTTCGCCGCCCGCGGCTGGCCCGTGCGGGACCGGCGCCGCCGGTGGCGCCTCGGGGAGGTCACGGTGGACTGGTCAGCCGTCGCCCCCGCGGAGGCGTCCTGAACCGGCGCTCGGGGATCAGCTGGCCAGGCCGCCCAGCACCTCGGCGTTCGGCAGCCGCCCGAGCAGCTCACCGGGCACGAACAGCTTGCTCGCCCGCGCGCCGCTGCCGATCACCACGACCGGCTGGTCCACCACCTGCTTGTCCACCAGCAGCGGCCACTCCCGCGGCAGGCCCAGCGGGGTGATGCCGCCGTAGGCCATCCCGGTCAGCTCGACGGCCTCGTCCATCGGTGTGAAGGAGGCCTTGCGCACGTCCAACCGCCGGCGCACGGTCGCGTTCACGTCCAACCGGGTCGTGGCCAGCACGACGCACCCGGCGTGGCGGACCTCGCCGGCGCGCTTGCCGGAGACGACCACGCAGTTCGCCGAGAGCTCCAGCGGCGAGGCGTACTGCTCGCAGAAGGCGGCGGTGTCGGCCAGCTCCGGGTCGATGTCGGCCACGCCGATGCGCTCGGCCTCCTCGGCCGGCAGCGCCCGCACCGCCGCCGCCGCGGGCTCGGCGAGCGCGTCACCGCGGGCCGGGGCCGGCTCGGGGTGCAGGTGCCCAGCTGCGGAGTTCCAGTCCACAATCCTCTCCGTTCACCAATCGCGGCCACCGGTGGTGACTCGACGTCCGCTGTTCGGGGCGGGCGGCCGGACAGCCGGCACGTGCCGGAGGCCCCTCCCGGCCGCCCCTCGGCGAGCAGACGACGCAACGAAGCCCTACGGGGCCAAGAAGTCCCGGAGGAGCCCGCGCAGCTGCGCCCGGTGCGTCGTCATCGGCGCTCGCGACGGCAGCTGCGCGCACGTGCCCCGCGGGAACGCGCGCGCCACGTCGCGGGCCACCGACTCGGGGTGCATCGGATCGCCCGCCGCGGCGACCACCAGCACCTCGCTCGCGACCGCGGCCAGCGCGCCCGCGTCGCTCAGGGGTGCCTGCTCGGGCAGCACCCGCAGCGCGGGTTCCAGCCGGCGCAGCGCTGCGGCGCGCTGCTCGACGTACTCCCCGGCGTCGAGGCCCTCCGGCAGCGAAGCGCGGATGTCCTCGCGGAGCGCGGCGCCGTCGTCCTCGCCCGCGCGCTCGACGGCGGCGGTGAGCTCGCCGAACACCCGGGAGCGCTCCGGGTGGTGCGGGCTGTCCAGCGCCGCCGGTTGGATCAGCGCCAGGCGGGTGAAGCGCTCCGGCTTGTCCGCGGCGATCCGCGTCAGCGCTCCCGCACCGAGGGACACGCCGACGGCGCGGTCGGCCCCCACCTCGTCGGCCGCGCGGAGCACGTCGTGCGCCACGTTCTCGTAGTCCCAGTAGTCCGGGGCGGGGTCCGGCGCGGCACCGTGGCCCGGCAGCGTGACCACGATCCGGGTGCCGCGCAGGCCCGAGGCGGGGATGCGCGCCTCGCCCGGTGTGGCGCCCAGGCCGTGCACCACCAGCGTGACCGGCTCACCGCGTCCGTGCGCGTCCCAGCGGGTCACCAGTAGCTGCCCCCCTGGACCTCCTTGAGCTTCGGCCCGACGTCCACGACGTACACCAGCGCGGCCACGAGACCGGCGATCCAGAAGATCATGCCGCCACCGCCGGGCCCCCGGGACAGCGCGAGCACCAGCACCGCACCACCGGTGATCCCGAGCCAGGCGGGCTTGCTCAGCTTGTCCGCCGCGGTGAAGGCATCGGCCCGCTGCATGGCCGCGTGGATGAACGCGTACACGCCCACGGGCAGACTGGCGATCCACAGGACCAGCAGAATCACACTTGCCAACAGCACGGCGCCCACCCTACGTGGTCGAAGTTCCAGGGCACACCCGCCTGCGCCCCGCGAGGAGCGCGGGGCGCGGGCGCACCGGTGCGGGCGCGGAGGAGCTCAGCTGTCCGAGCCGCCCCGGGACGCGCCCTTCTGGCCGCCCTGCGCGGCGGAGGCGTTCTTCGACGAGGACCCGCCGCTGGAGCTCCCGCCGCTGGAGGTCCCACCGCTCGAACCGGCGGCGCCCGTCGCGGAGGAGTCCTCCTCGGCGGCCTGGTCCGCCTGCTCGCCGGAGTCGGCGCGGGAGGGGGTCACCGTGCCGAGCACGTCGTCGGCGAGCTCGCGCACCTCGCCGACCGCGTCGTCGATCTTGCCCTGCGCGGTTTCCACGCGCTCGCGGACCTGCTGCACGCGGGGCTCGGTCTGCAGCCGGTCCAGGGCCTCCTCGCCCCGGTCGGCGAGGTAACCGTACAGCTGCCGCGCCGACTGCGCGTACTGGTCGGCGAGCTTGCGCAGTTCCGCCGGCTCCAGCTTCCCGCGCAGCTCGTCCAGGTCGTTCGGCAGGTCCTGGCGGGCGGATTCGGCCCGCTCGCTCAGCTGCGCGCGGACCTTCTCCAGCCGCTCCAGCAGGGCCTGCGCGGCGAGGTCGCCCGCCCCGAGGGCGGCGAGCAGCGGGGTGCGCGCCTGCTGCGCCACGCTGCCCAGGGTCTGCGCCGCCCCGGCTGGGCCGCTGGTCGCGTCGGTCGTGGTCTTCGTTTCGGCGGGCATGCGATCACTCCTCGCTGTCGGACGTCGTCCCGTCGTTCTCGTTGCGGAACGAGCCGTAGATGTCCAGCAACACTTGCTTCTGCCGCTCGGTGAGCTCCGAGTCGGCCAGAATCGCGTCCACCACCGGGCCGCCTGCGCGCGGTTGCAGGATGCCCGCTTGGACGTAGAGCGCTTCCGCGGAGATCCGCAGCGCTTTCGCGATCTGCTGGAGGATCTCCGCGCTGGGCTTGCGCAGCCCGCGCTCCACCTGACTCAGGTACGGGTTGGACACGCCCGCGCGCTCGGCCAACTGGCGCACCGAGATCTGCGCGTTGGTGCGCTGGGCGCGGATGTAGCCGCCGAGATCGGTGACAGCTTGGTTCACGGCGTCGTTGACGCTGGAAACGGACTTGTTCACGCGACCCATGTGCTGCCACCTCCGACTGCGCCCGCAGCCTACCCACAAGTGCTAACTTTTGCAAGCAACCTGCTTGCACCCGGCTCGGCCGCGGCGGCGCCCGCGGCTCAGGAACCGGCACCGGCGCACAGGCAGAACGGGTGCCCCACCGGATCGGCGTACACCCGGAAGGACGCCTCGCGGCGATCGGGCGGCTGCGGCAACTGCCGCGCCCCGGCCGCGAGCGCGCGCTCGTGCGCGGCGTCGAGACTGCTCACCCGGACGTCGAGGTGCGCCATCTGCGGCAGCTCCGCGTCCGGCCACGTGGGTCGCCGGAACTCCGGGTCCTGCTGGAAGGCCAGCCGCGCCCCGCCGAACGGGTCCGCGAGCTCCACCCACTCCGGGTCCGACTCGCCCTCGTCGATCTCCCAGCCGAGCAAGCGCCCGTAGAACTGGGCCAGCGCCCGGGGGTTCGGACAGTCCAGCACGAACGCGAGCAACCGCAGCGGACCTTCCGGCTCCGCGGCTTCCACCCGCACCGCACTCGAATCCGCGGTGACCATCCGCACACCTCGCTCCGCTTCCGCGCGTTCCCGTTACCACCGAACCCGCCCCGCGGACACCCCGCTCAGCCCGGAACGCGGGCGACGCCCCGAGGGCAGCCGGCGCCCGCGCCGGCACCGCGGCCGCCCCGCAGCAGCCGCCCACCAGCGGCGACATCGCAACCACCACTGCGTGAACGCAGGTTACAGGGGCTCGGTACACGCCGTTCCGTGACTTACGATAGGGATGTGAACAGCAGAGCTGTCGCTCCAGTGATGGACAATCCCCCGGTCGTGGACTCGGCAGGGCCCACCGTCGAACACGACCTCGAACTCGTCCTGGCGTTCCTGAACACCTACGACGCTGAAACCGGGACCGAACTCCTCCGCGACCACGTGCGCTGGCGACACTGGTGCCTCGAACGCGGACTCGGCATCCCCAGCAGCACCGAACCGACCCTGCAAGCCCGCGAGGCGATGCGCACCGCCGTCACCCTCGGTTCGCTGCCGGACACGGCCGTGCCCCACGCGTGGCCGGTGCGGGTGGAGCTGCGGCAGGGCCTGCCCGTGCTCAGCGGCACCGATGCGCTCGGGACGGTGCTCGTCGCCGCGATCCGGCTCGTGCACACCGGCCACTGGAACCGCATCAAGATCTGCCCGGCGGAGGACTGCCTCTCGGCCTTCTACGACCGATCGCGCAACAGATCGCGCACCTGGTGCTCCATGCGGGTCTGCGGAAACCGGGAGAAAGCCCGCCTGTGGCGCGAACGGCACACGGGAGACCTCGCCCGCGACAAGACCCGCGACTGACAACGACCGTCCACCGACCGCGGTGCCGCCCGCAGCGCACCGCGGCACGCCGGGGCCGGGCACCGCGCGGCGCACGCCCGCGCGCGTCCTGCGCCCCGGCGCCGAGGCGCGTCCCGGGAAGCCCCCGAACGCCGCAGACAACCGCTCCGAGCCCCCGGGGACGCCTTCAGACCCGGCCTCCCAGGGCGCTCCGCTGCGAGCGCGCCGGTGCCGGTGCTCCCGGTGCCAGCTCCTCCCGCGCACGGGCCTCCGGCCAGGGGCGGCACCTCCGGGGGCGGTACCTCCGGGGGCGGTACCTCCGGGGGCGGTTCCTCCGGGGGGCGGGGATCACTCCAGCAGCAGCCCCGCGACGGTGTGGATGGCCAGCCCGGCCAGAGCCCCCACGACCGTGCCGTTGATGCGGATGAACTGCAGATCGCGCCCCACCTGCAACTCCACCTTGCGCGCGGTCTCCCGGCCGTTCCACCGGTCCACCGTGTCGGTGATCAACGTGGTCAGCTCCGCGCGGTAGTTGCGCACCACGTACACCGCTGCGCTCTCCACCCAGCCGTCCACTTTCCCCCGCACCGCGGGGTCCTCGTCCAACCGGCGCCCCCAGGCGCGCAGCTCCTCGCGAACCCTCCTGCGCAGTTCGCTGTCCGGGTTCTCCGCCGCCTCCAGCAGCATCCGCTTCGCCGTGGCCCACACGGCGCCGACCATGTCGCGCACCTCCGGGTGCTCGACGATCTGGTGCTTGATCTGCTCGGCCTTGGCCATCGTGCGCGGATCGTGCTGCAGGTCCTCCGCGAACTCCACCAGGAAATCATCCACCGCGTGCCGCATGCGGTGGTCCGGATCCGTTTTGACCGCCCAGGCGAACGAGAGCACCTCCGCGTAGACCTTGTCCGCGACCATCGAATCGAAGAACCGCGGCGACCAGGACGGGGACCGCTCGCTGACCACACGCAGCACCGTGTCGTGGTGGTCCCGCACCCAGTCGTAGGCCCGGTCGCAGACGAGGTCGACGAGCTTGTGGTGCGCACCGTCGGCGAACACCTGCCCGAGGATCCGCCCCAGGGTCGGCGACCACGGCTGGTCCACGACCCGGCGGAGAACGTTGTGCTCGAGGAAGGACTGCACCTCCTCGTCGCGCAGCACCCGCACCGCACCCCGCAGCGCAGCGGCCAGTTCCGAGGTCACCCGCTCCGCGTGCTCCGCGGACTGCAACCACCGCCCGGTCCGCCTGCCGAGCTCGGCGCGCCCCAGCTTGTCCCGCACGACGTCCTCGGACAGGAAGTTCGTGCCCACGAAGTCGCCGAGGCTGCGCCCCAGCGCGTCCTTGCGCGTCGGGATGATCGCGGTGTGCGGGATCGGCAATCCCAGCGGATGCCGGAACAGGGCGGTCACCGCGAACCAGTCCGCGAGCGCACCGACCATGCCCGCCTCCGCCGCCGCGCGGACGTAGCCCGCCCACGCCCCCGCGCCCGCGTGCTCCTGCCACCGCGCGAGGAGGTAGATCACCGCGGCCAGCACCAACAGGCCGGTGGCCATGCCCTTCATCCGCCACAGGGCGCGCCGCTTGTCCTGCTCCGCTCGCGTCAAAGCCTGCACGGTTCGATTCTTCCAGCCGCACCGCGCGAGGAGGCCCGAGCACCACGGTCGGGCCGCCCGCTCCGACGCGCCCGCTTCCCACCACGCGGACCGGCGGGCCGGGACCTACTGCACCGCCCCCGCCGTGCACTAGGCTCGCGCGACGTGCGTACCCCAGCTCTCACCTCCCGGCTGCGCCCGTTCACCTCCACGATCTTCGCGGAGATCACCGAACTGGCCCGGCGCACCGAAGCGGTCAACCTCGGTCAGGGATTCCCCGACACCGACGGCCCCGCGGGCATGCTCGAGGCGGCGCGCGACGCCATCGCCAACGGCGTGAACCAGTACCCGCCCGGGGCCGGGGAACCCGAGCTGCGCGCCGCCGTGGCCGAGCACCGCCGCCAGCGCTACGGCCTCGAGCACGACCCGGACACGGAAGTGCTGGTCACGGTCGGCGCGACCGAAGCGCTCACCGCCACCGTGCAGGCGCTCGTCGAACCGGGCGAAGAGGTCGTCCTCCTCGAGCCGTACTACGACTCGTACCCGGCCGCGGTCGCGCTCGCCGGCGCGCAGCGGCGCACCGTCCCGCTGCGCCCCGCGGCGGACGGCCGCTTCGCCCTCGACACCGACGCGCTGCGCGCCGCCGTGGGACCGCGCACGCGCGCGCTGGTCCTCAACTCGCCGCACAACCCGACCGGCACCGTGTTCACCGGCGAGGAGCTCGCCGTGATCGCCGAGGTCTGCCGGGACAACGACCTCATCGCGATCACCGACGAGGTTTACGAACACCTCGTCTACGACGAGCGCCAGCACACCCCCCTGGCCACGCTGCCCGGCATGGCCGAGCGGACGGTGTCGCTGTCCAGCGCCGGCAAGACGTTCAACGCCACCGGGTGGAAGATCGGCTGGGCCTGCGGCCCCGCCGAACTCATCGCGGCCGTCCGCGCCGCCAAGCAGTTCCTCACCTTCGTCGGCGGCGCCCCGTTCCAGCCGGCCGTCGCGCACGCGCTGCGCGCCGAGCAGGAATGGGTGCGGCAGCTGCGCGAGAACTTGCAGGGCAAGCGCGACCGGCTGGCCGCGGGGCTCGCCGAGGCCGGATTCGACGTGCTGCGCAGCGAAGGCACGTACTTCATCTGCACCGACGTGCGTCCGCTCGGCTTCACCGACGGCGCCGAGTTCTGCCGCAGCCTGCCCGAACGGGTCGGTGTCGCGGCGATCCCGGTGCAGGTCTTCTGCGACGACCCCGATGCCACCCGGCACCTGGTCCGGTTCGCCTTCTGCAAGCAGGACGACGTCCTCGACGAAGGCCTCCGCCGCCTGCGCAAACTGGCGTGAGGCGGCGGCCGGCCCCGCTCCGCCGTGCCGCGAGGGACCGGCGCCGCCGTGGGAGCGGAACCGGCCCCTCACCACGTCACCCGCCGTGTCCGAAGCAGACGAAGCCCGGCTCCCGCCACCGCTGCTGCGCTTCGGCCAGGGCCGACTCCGCGGCGAGCCCGCGCCGCATCCCCTCGTGCAACGAGGCCATCACCCGCGCGGCCCGCCCGTCGGGCACCGGCAGCACGCTGGCCACCACGGTGCGCGTGCCCTTGCCGAGCAGCGTCGCGGTGACGCCGCTGACCTGCTCGCCGGGACCGACCGCGGCGCCGCCCACCTCGCACGCCGCGAGCACCGCGGTGCGCGGCCCGCGGGAGAGCCGCTCCAAGTCGTAGGCGTACAGCGGGCCGTCCGCCAGCCGCAGCTGGGACAGCATCGGCCGGTCCTCGCGGAACGTCCCGTGCGCGGCGATGTGCGCCACCCCGGCACCGTCGAGCTCGCGCAGCGCCGCCTCCGCCGTCGCCCGCTCCCCGGTGAGCAACCGCCCGCCGCCGGCGGCGTGCAGCGCCCGCACCTCGTCCTCGGCGTGCTCCAACCCGGGGCCCGCGATCCACACCTGTTCGGGCTGCCCGGAACCTCCGGTCCGGGCGGCGGGCGCCTCCCGGTCCGCTCCCCGCAACCAGCACCGCAACGACGGTGTGACGGTGACGCGACGCCCCCGGCAGCCGGGCAGCGCGGCCCACGGCAACACGTGCAAGCTCCCCGACGGCATCACCAGCAGCGGACGCTCGCCGCCCAGCTCGGCCTCCACCGGCCCGAGCAGGAGCTCGTGCAACCGCTGCGCGCAGTGCCGCGCCTGCGCGGCGTGCGCGGCGTCCACCGCCGCGCTCGCCCCGTAGGCGCGCCGCGCCAACGCGTGCCGCAACCGGCCGACGAGCTTTTCCACCTCGGCTCGGGACCCCAGCACGTGCGCGGAGAACCTCCCGTCCACACCGGACACGGCGAACAGGGTGTCGCCGTGCTCGAACAGGGCCAGCAGCACGGTTCGACCGAGGTGGGAGCCCACGTCGGCGAGCCCCGGCACCTCCGGCCAGGGCCGCGTCCGACCGGGGGTGCGCACCGCCCGGTGCTGCACGCGCTGCTCCAGCTCCGCGATCGCCGGCGTCGGCCGCCCCGCCACCACCGCACGCCGCCCACCGGCGCGTTCCACCGCCGAGGAAGCCGCGCGCAGCCGCTCCAACGCCTCGCCCAGGCCGCGGTCCAGCGCGGCGGAGGCGCACTGCCGGGGCAGGGCGCCGACTCGCAGCCGCTCGGTCCAGCGCAGCATCGCACACGGGTCACCGGTGGAGAGCGCCGCGCGCATCGCGACATCGGCGAGTTCGGCCCCCGCCGACCACTCGTGCACGCGCATCTCGAGCGCGACGATCCCGGCGAGGTGCCGCTCCACCTCCCGCAGACCTGCGCGACAGGCGCGCAGCACCGCGCGCACGTCCCCGTCCAACTCCGCCACCAGCGCCAGGGCCAACCACCCCTGCGCCCGCTCCCGGGCCGGCACCTCCCGAAGCGCGCGCAGCACCCCCGCCTGCCCCAGCAGAACGCGCGCCCGCCCGCACCAGCCGGAGCGCAGTGCCGCGCGGCCGGCGCTGAGCCGGACGCGGGCGGCCGCGCGCTCCCAGCCCGCACGGGCACAAGCGCGCGCAGCCCGCTGCGCGAGCACGATCGCTCCCCACGAACAACGGCCCGTGCGCAGGCGCGCGTCCCACACCACCGCCGCGGCCAACCGCGCCCACGCGTGCTGCCGCTCGGACCGGAAGAGCCGCCGGGCACGCAGCGCCTCCCGTTCCGCGCACGCCGCATCACCGTCGAGGAAGGCGAGTTCGGCCAGCTTCAGCCGCGTCCGCGCCAGGCGCGTCCCGCACGCCGAGCGAGCCAGCCGGTCCACCACCTCGGCCACCGAACGGTGCGCGTCCGCGCGCAAGCCCGCGGCCGCCTGCGCCCGCGCCCGGTCCACGTGGAATTCCGGTGCGGATTCCGCGTCGAGCCCCGCGTCCACGGCTTCGTCGAACAAGCGCAGCGCCCGCGGCAGCTCGCCCGCGCGGTAGGCCGCACAGCCCCGCCGGTGCCGGCAGACCGCCGCGTTCCCGGGCTGCCCGTCGGCCGCGAACAACCGCTCCGCCGCGGAGAAATCCGCCTCTGCCTCCCGGGAACGTCCGATGTGGAGCAGTTCCACCCCGCGTTGCGACAACGCCCGCGCCCCCCAGCGCCGATCCTCCTGCCCCAGCAGAGCCAGCGCCGCCGAGAACGCCTCCGCAGCCCTGCGGTGCCGCCCTTCGCGCGACCACAGCAGCCCGCGCACGCACGCAGCCCTCCCGGCATCGCCGCCCTCGAGCGCGGGCTCCGCCCGCCGCAGTTCCGCCCGCGCCCGCTCCGGACACCCCGCTTCGGTGTCGATCCAGGCCAGCACCAACCGCAACCGCGCCTCGCCCGCGGGCGAGCAGGCCTGGCTGGCCAGGCTCAACCCGGTCCGCACGTGCCACCGGGCCGCACGGTGATCCCCGAGCTCCGCGCAGGACAGCGCCGCGGCGTGGTGCGCGCGCAGCAGCGGGACGGCGTCAGCGGCGGGACCCGCCGGCGCCGGGCGCACCTGCTCGACGGCGCGGCGAGGAGGGGCGATGACGTGCTCCCCCCGGCCCCGGACGCCGCGCTGCGGGGGCTCTCCGCTCACCACCACCGCCGACGCGCTCAACAGACCAACCAATCCGCGACCGCGGGCAGCTCCCCGCCCGCCCGGAACACCACGCTCAACGGCCCTCGTGCCACCCACGAGAGGTGGAATCCCCCGAACTCGTCCAACTCGGCAGCGCTGTCGCCCGCGGCGTGCCGCAGCACCACATCACCACCCGGGGCATCCGCACCGTCCGCGGGCAGGACGCTGCCGCGGACGGCGCACCAGCCCGGGCACGTCTCGCACACGTCCATCTCGAGCACGTGCGCCTCCATCCGGAACGTCAGCACACGAGCGCTGCCGCCCGAGCGCACCGATGAGGTCCGCACGGCGTCACCGACGAGCGAGAGCGCGCGAGTCCGGCCGCTCCACCGCCGCCGGACCGCGGCGTAGGCGGTGTGCAGCACTTCCGGTGGGACCGGATCGCAGGAGTCGAGCAGCTCCCCCAGTTCGCGCAGTTCCGGCGGTTTGCGCACCTGCCCGGGTGGCGCGGTCTCGCCCCTGCGGTCGGTGGCGCGGTGGAAAGTCATGTCCCTCATGCCACCTCCTCGGTCTGCTCCTCCACGAGCGCGAGCTGCTGCCGCAAGTAGGTCAGGCACCGCGACTTCTTCGGGCCGATCGTCCCGTGTGGAATCCCGAGGGAATCGCTGATCTGCGCGTAGCTCGCCTCCGGCGTCACCGCGAGCACGCGGAGCAGGCGTTGGCACCCCGGCTGCAGGCGCGCGAAGGCCGCGCCCAACCGCGAATTCGCGATCTTGCTCAGCAGTGCCTGCTGCGGGTCCTCGGACTGCGCCCGGTCGAAGTCCACCCCGAAATGACCGACCGGCGATTCGTGCCGCCGGCTGCGCCGCGCTCGCCCGGACTCCCGACGGGCCGTGGTGACCAGCCACGCCAGCACGGCATCCGGGTCCCGCAGCCGCTCCAGGTTCTCCGCGAGCAGCAACCACGTCGCCTGGTACACGTCCTCGGCATCGGCGCGGCTGTCGGTCCGCGTCCTGACCAGGTTCCACACGGCGGGGCCGTGCCGATTCACCAGCCGACGCCACGCCTCCTCATCGCCGCGCACGGCACGCCGGACGAGAGCACCGCTGTCCTCAACGCTCTCCCCGTCGAGCCGCTTCGGCCCCGCGGATCCGGCGCACTCCCCACCGACGGCACCGCCACCTCCTCCGGTCTCCGCGCCTGCCCCAGCACGTTCCTCGACCCCAGTGCTCGTCTCAACCCCAGTGCTCGTCTCAACCCCAGTGCTCGTCTCAACCCCAGTGCTCGCCTGAACCCCAGTGCTCGCCTGAACCCCAGTGCTCGTCTCAACCCCAGTGCTCGTCTCAACCCCAGTGCTCGCCTGAACCCCAGTGCTCGTCTCAGCCCCAGTGCTCGTGTAGCTCCCCGTGCACGTGCTCCTCGTCGACCGAGCCGTCTCGGCCATGGGACACCTCCACTCCCCAGTCAACGTTCGTCTTCTTCTTAGAGGGACGGAGGAGGCGTTTGGATTCGATCATGAAGCATTTCCCTCCGAACGGGTCATATCGCTCGGATCCTGTTGCTGCGCGGCGCGTCGGCGTGCTCATCACCACCCCGACGCCTCGGACGCCGCACGCGCTGCACCGAAACCGCACGAGCGGACGGCTCCGGGCCCGGGAAGGCGCGCAACCCACCCCGTGCGCAACCGGTCCCGCGCCCGACCCGTCCCGCGCACCGCTCTCCGCGACCCGACCGGAGCTCTCCCGCCACCCGGTGCCGCCCGCGCGGCGGAGGAGCGCCCTCCGGCCGCGCGACGCGGAGGTCCCATCCGGTGATCTGCCGCGAGTCGCGGCACCATCGAAGCGCCCCGACGAGTCCCGGACGGGCCACCGCGCCGGCCCACCCGGGACCGGGTGCTCCCGGTCCGGCATCCGACCCGGTGCCGCTGCCCCGCGCCACCGGGCACGAGGGGCGCCTGCCGACGCGACGAGGGGCCGCGCCGGCGGGCAGGACCGCCCCAAACCACCGGTGGAACCGCCACCGCGCGTCGCCCTCGCCGGCGGCGGAACTGCTGATCACAGCGTGCGCTGGAGTGAACCGCGCCACTCGGGAGCCGCAACCCTCTGCAGCGTGAGATGTCCAACCTTCAAAATGTCGCGCGGAAGACGACAGGCACCCTACTTCCGCGTAGTGTTGTGATCAGTCCACCTGACCCCCAGAGGTGGACCTTCGGCGCCCCCGCACTCCCGGTGCCCCCCAGGCCGGTTGAGCGCGGGGGCGCCTTCTTCGCGAGCCCCTCCTCGCGAACCCCGCCTCCGCGCCCCTCGCTGCGGGCGCGAAACGTGCTGGCGCGGGCGAAAAGGGGACCGCCTGCGGCGCAGCGCGCCGAGTCGTCGGCGGCAACACCCGCCGAGCCCCCGAACGCGTCCGGCTCGTCCCGCGTGCACAGATCACGCTATGGAGTGGCCGGAATGATGTCGGTGTGCGGCCGGGATGCGCCTCGATTACCGTCAATCGGGACCTGATCGATAGGCGAACGGGAATTCGGTGACCGGCGCGCCCGGCAGATGCACGAACCGTTCCGCCCTGCCATCACCCGGTCCGGCCGCGACGATCTCGGAGGTGGCGAATGCTACGCCTCGACACGCGGAAACACCACCGCAGCAACGGATCCGCGGAAAACACGCACACCGGAGCGAACGTGGAGATCAATTTCCGGAAAACGGGGCGCGCGCACCGAGAAAGCTGCGGCAGATCATTTTCGCGCGCAACTCGACCCGGCTCCGCCGAACCGCCCCTCGGGGGTTTAGCAGCGCCTGCCGAGTGATCGATTTCAGCAGAGTTGATTTCCGGATTTACCGATCTTGCGCGAGAGCGATCATGGATCTTTCTGTTGTGGTTCCGTGCTTCAACGAAGAACGCGGCCTGAAGGAGCTCCGCGACGAGCTCAACACCGTGCTGCCTGAGCTCGTGGGGCAGTACGAGGTCGTGCTCGTCGACGACGGCAGTTCCGACGGCACGCTCGAGGAAGCCCGGCGGCTGAGCTCTCTGGACCGGCACTACAGGTACCTGTCGCTGAGCCGCAACTTCGGCAAGGAGGCCGCGCTGCTCGCCGGAATCCGCGAAGCCACCGGCGACCGGGTGCTGCTCATGGACGCGGACCTGCAGCACCCGCCGCGGCTGATCAACGACATGCTCGTGCTGCTGGAGTCCGGTTACGACCAGGTCGTCGCGCGCCGAGACCGGCACGGGGAACCGCGGACCAGATCACTGCTGTCCAAGATGTACTACCTCGGGGTCAACAAGCTCGCCGACGTCCCGCTCGAGGACGGTGCGGGCGACTTCCGCGTGCTCTCCCGCCGGGCCGCCGATGCCGTGCTGTCCATGCCCGAGAGCAACCGGTTCTCCAAGGGCCTGTTCGCGTGGGCGGGCTTTCGCACCACAACCCTGCCCTACCGCAACGTCACCCGGAAGTACGACGAATCCGGTTTCAGCTTCGGCAAGCTCGTCAACTACGGGATCGACGGCGTGATCTCGTTCAACAGCAAACCGCTCCGCGCCGCGATATACCTCGGCAGCGCGGTCACGCTGCTGGCCTTCGTCTACGCCGTGTACGTGGTCATCTCCGGGCTGACCGGCGAACCGGGAGTCCCGGGATACGCCACCCTGATGGTCGGCATCGCCGGGTTCGGCGGGATGCAGTTGCTGTTCCTGGGCGTGATCGGCGAGTACGTGGGGCGCATCTACTTCGAGACGAAGAACCGGCCGCACTACTTCGTCGAGGAGTCCGGCGGCTCGGTGAGCCAGCAGCCGGCCTTGCCGAAGGGCGTCAGCTCCTTCCCCCGCCTGATCGCGCCGCGCCGCCCCGCCGAGGAGGACCCGCTGGTCGCCGATCCCGCCACGGGAACCGGGGGACGCTCGTGCGCGGAGTGAGCGAAACCGGCAAGTTCGGACGCTTCGTCGTGGTGGGAGCCGTGAACACGGCCGTGCACTACCTGGTCTACCTGGCGGCCTGGCTGCTGGTCCCGTACCTGCTCGCGCACGTGCTCGCCACGACCGTGGCGATGTCGGCGTCCTACCTGCTCAACTGCCGCTTCACCTTCCATGTCCGGCCACGACTGCGCACCTTCCTGCTGTACCCGGCGTCGAACGCCACCAACCTCGCCGTCAGCGCCACCGCGATGTGGCTGCTGGTCGAAGTGGCCGGCATCCACCCCCTGCTCTCGACCGTGCTGGGCGGACTGCTCGCCACCCCGGCCACCTACCTGGTGAGCCGGTTGATCCTGACCTCCCCGAACCGCGCGCCCAGCGCAGCCCCCGAAGATTCGCTGACGATTGGGAAATCATGGTGACGCGCAGCGTCGCAGTCGACCCCGCTGAGAAGGCCACCACCCGGCCGCCCGCCGTCGACCGCAGCCGCGGTCGCACCCGCGACCGCGGATGCCTGGCAGCACCGGTGATCACCTGCCTGCTCATCGCCGCCCTCGCGCAGCTGCCCGTCCTGCGCCCGGGCTGGTTCTACTTCGCCGACGACGCGGCCAACCAGATCCTGCCCATGTGGTACCACCTGGGCCACCAGGTCCGGGACGGTGTCTGGCCGCCGCTGCTGGAACCGGACCTGCTGATGGGCGGAAACCTCGCCGCCGAAACGCTGTTCGGCATCTGGAACCCGGTCCACGCCCTGGTGTGGGTGGGGGTTTCGTTCGCCTCGGACCTGGGGGTCGCCGGCATCGTCGTGCGGACCATCGCTCTCGCAGCGCTGGGACTGGGCTGCTACCTGGTGTGCCGCGAGTACGGGGCGGCCCGCTGGCCGGCGAGCGCGCTCGCCACAGCGCTGCCGTTCGCCGGTTCCCTGCTCTACTACGACGTGGCGAAGTGGCCCGCGGCGCTGCTGGCGTTCGTGTGGGTGCCGTTCGTCTGGCTGGCCGCTCGCCGCACGATGCGCGGCCGCACCAACGCCTTCTGGGTGTTCCTGCTCGGTGCGCTCGCCGTGACCGCCGGCAACCCCTACGGCCTGCTCGGCGTCTGCGCGGTGCTCGGCGCTGCGCTGCTCGAGGCCGGGCTGCAGCGGAGCTGGGCCGGGGTCCGGCGGTTGTTGCTGGTGTCCGCGGCGATCGGGGCGGTCGTGCCCCTCGTCTACCTGCCGCTGGTGCGCACCAGCCACATGACCTGGCGTACCTCCGCGGGGGTGAGCAACACGGGGGAGCTGGCGCCGCACCTCGGCGACCTGCTCAACCTCAGCATGCCGACCTACGTCCCGGACGTCCCCGACGTGGGCGTACCCGCGGTGTACTTCTGCTGGTTCGCCGTCCCGCTGGCGTTCTGGTGCGACTGGACCGTGCTGCGCAGGCGCTGGCGCGAGCTGTCCGGGGTGTTCGTGATCGCGGCCGGGTACCTGCTGGCGATCCTCGGGCCCTCCGAGGTGTGGATGTTCCGCTGGCCGCTGCGGGTGGTGCACTACGGATACCTCGCCGCGGCCGTCCTGCTGGCCGTGGTGCTCACCGCCGGGCTGCGGCTGGACCGCTGGCGCTACCGTGCCGCCGGCACGGCGATCGTGCTGCTGCTGACCACGTACTTCACCACCGCGCGCAGTCCCGACCCCGTAGCACTGCGCCGCGCCGTCTTCCTCGCGCTCCTGATCGGCATCCTGGTCGCCGCTGCGGTGCTGGCCTCCCGGACGCGCGGGACCCGGCGGCTGGGCGCGGTGCTGCAGATCGGCACGGTGCTCACCTTCTCCGCGCAGGTCTTCTGGTTCGTCGGTGGCAGCACCGACCTGCACCACTTCTTCCCGAGCTCCCCGCAGCAGATGCGGGAGAACTACGCGGACCGCTACGAGGGCCGCGTGCTGCAGATCGCCGACACCGCGCTGAACGAGGAGGAACCACCGGACGGGCCGCGGGAGATGTGGCGCGACATGGCCGTCGGCAACTCCTACCTCCCGTCCGGGGTTAACAACCTCGGCTCGTACACCGGGATCGGTTTCAGGGAGTTCGCCGACCTCCTGTGCATGCGCTACGAGGGCTCGTCGTGCCCGGAGGCCTACGACGCGCTGTGGCGCCCACCGGAGGGAGCGCACGCCCAGCTCGCGGACCTGCTGCTGCTCGACACGGTCGTCGTCCAGCACAAGCTCATCCCGCAGCCCGCCGTGCCGGAGGGATGGCACCTCGCCGAGCGCAACGAACGGGTCAGCGTGCTGCGGCGCGACGAAGTCGCCTCCGCCGGCACGGGTTACCTCAGCTGGAGCTCACCGAACCTGCGCGTGGGCTCGGACGTCTCCGAGACCGCGACCCGCGAAGTCGCCGATGTCGACCGCACCGGGGACGGGACCGGACGGCTGGTCTTCGCCAAGATCGCCTGGCCCGGCTACACCGCGACCTGGAACGGGGTCGAGGTCCCCGCGCGCGCCGGGCCGGCCGGTTTGCTGGAAGTCGTGCTGCCCGCCGGGCAGCACGGGCCGGGACACCTCGAGCTGACCTGGACCCCGCCGAACATGCGCCTGGGGCTGACGGCGGCCGCGGGTGGGGCGTTGCTGGCCGCCGGCGCCGGCCTCCACCAGATCCGTGCGCGTCGCCGGGACGGTGCCGCGGCTGCCGGGGTGCCCCGATGAGCAGGACCGCCGGACTCGCCATCGCGGCTGTGCTCGCGCTCCTGGCCTCGTGCCAGGCACCCCCGCAGCGCGAGACCACACCGCACCCGCCCCCGCAGGCCCGCTACGTGCAGGTCGTGGCCCATCCCGACGACGACGTCCTGTTCATGAACCCCGACCTGGCCGAAGGGCTGCGCGCCGGACGTCCCACCACCGGGATCTACCTCACCGCCGGCGAGAGCGACGTGGCCGAACCGGCCCGCTACAGCGCCGAGCGCCAGGAGGGCACCCGGGCCAGCTACGCGCAAATGGCCCGGAAGCCGAACGACTGGAAGCGCAGCACGATCCCGGTGGGGCAGGGACGTGTCGCCGAGCTCAACACGCTGCGCGCAGCCCCAGACGTCAAGCTGGTGTTCCTGAACCTGCCCGAGGACGCGAACACGCAGCGCGGTGAGCACGCGCTGACCCGGCTGATGCAGGACCGGGAGGGGTCGGTCACCGTCAACACGACGGTTCCGGCCGGTGCCGCAGCGCAGCGTCCCCAGGCGTACGACCGGAGGGCGGTGGTCAACGCGCTCACCACCCTGTTCGACAGGTTCCGGCCCACCGTGGTGCGCCTGCAGGACGACCAGCCGGACGAGCGCTACCAGCCCAGCTGGGACGGGTTCCACAACCACCCGGACCACGTCGCGGGGGCGGTGCTGGCCGAAGAGGCCCTCGCCGCGCATCGGTCCGACTCCTTCCCGCCGACGGTGCTGACCTACCGCGACTACAACGTCGCCGACGCACCGGGCGGTCTGTCCGAGCAGGACAAGCGCACGACGCGGGAGGCGTTCGCCGCGTACTCCGCGCACGACGTGCTCACCGAAGGAGGCATCTACGAGACGTGGAGCGACCGCAGCGCCTACCGGTGGCCGCGCCGCGGCACGTGGGCGGGGCGGGGCGTGCACGGCAGGGTGCAGGCGTTCTCCGTGCAGGCGCGCGGCCTCGCGCACTGGACGCGCACCGCGGGAGGCACCTGGCGAGGTCCGCAGCTGCGGCCGCTGCCCGGGCCCCTCCGCCCGCAGATCTCGGTGCTGGGCGAGGGGCGGGGACGGCTGACGCTGGTCGCGCAGCGCGAGGACGGGGCGCGCCTCCTGGTCAAGCGGCAGGACCGGAAGGGAACCTGGCCCCGGCGGTGGCAGGTCCTGGACACCCCCGGCGGGACCGATCCCTCCCAGAACGGACAGCCCGCCGGCACCGTGGACTCGGAAGGCCGGGTCGTGCTGGCGCTGAAGAACGCCGCGGGCGGGGTCAGCATCCGCCGGGAGACCGCCCCCGGGAGCCTGCGGTGGCAGCCGTGGACCGACCTCGGCGGAGCCGACGTCCAGGACGGCCTCTCGGTGGTCCCCGGCCGGGGAGGTGCGGTGCACGTGTTCGCCGCTACCCGGGAACAGGTGCTGCACTGGGAGGTTCCGCGGGACGGGGCCGCACGCAGCGAGGCGGTGCCGATCGGCCCCGTCAGCCCCGCGGGAGCACCGGCGGCCGAGCGGGGCCGCGACGGTCGGATCCGGCTGCTGGTGCGCACGAACCGCGGTGGTGAGCTGGTCGAGCGCGCACTCACCCCGCAGGGCCGGTGGGACGAGCAGGGCGCGCTGCCCAGTCCCGGCGGGATCGGCGAACCGGTACTGGCCGAGGCGGGACCGGGGCGCGCGGACCTGATCCGGATCGCCCGGGACGCCGCGGGCGCGGTGCACGTGGCCGAGCGGCCCGGACCGCGGGGAGGCTGGACCGACCTGGGCGGCGTGGTCACCGATCACCCCGCAGCGGTCACCGAGCCCAACGGCGACATCACGCTCATCGGGCTCGGCGCCAACGGCAGACTCGTGGCCAACACCGGCGAGTGGGGACCCGCCGATCTCACCTTCACGGGGTGGCACCCCGCGGTGACCGCGCCTCCCCGCTCCGCGGAGCAGGCCGACTGAGCGGACGCGAGTCCCGGAGGCCCGCCGCTCCGACCGGTGGCCAGGGGTCGCGGCCGGAGGCCCTCCAGGCGGGAGCGGTCGCAACTGCGCGAACTCCTCGCCCGGGTCATGCCAGTTCTGCCTCGAAACCCCGCCGCCACGACGGGTACTTCGGCTCCCAGCCGAGCTCCCGCCTGGCCTTGGCGTTGGAGAAGCCGCGTCCCTCGGTCATCATGCCCACCACCATCTCGCCGGCCAGCAGGCGGGCCAGCCACACCGGGAGCCGCCGCGGCGGCTTGGCGCCGGCGCACCGCGCCAGGTGGGGGAGCCACTCGCTGACCGGCGCCGGCTCGTCATCGACGATGTTGAACAGACCTGCCGCCTTCTGCTCCACGGCCAGGACGGTCGCGCTGGCGGCGTCGTCGACGTGCACCCACGAGAAGTAACCCGTTCCTGCCCCGACCAGGGGGAACATCCGCTTGCGCACGAACTTGACCTGGTCGTCGTTGGCACCCGCGCCGTAGAACCCGCCGTAACGCAGCACCGCGCCGCCGGCCCCGACGACCGCGTCCTCGAGGTGGCGGATCGCCTTCGTCCCCTCGATCACCTCCAGGGGCTCCTCCTCGGTCTTGATTCGCCCGCCCTGGCGGAGACCGTTCATGCTCGCGTGCCCCTGCGCGACGACGTGGGAGACGCCGGCCGCATCGGCAGCTGCCAGCAGGTGATCGGTCCCCTCCGCGCGCAGCCGGTTGGTGGCGGCGAAGAAGCGCTCGGGCCTGCTGAGGTTCGGCTTGCCGGCGTGCTCGGTGGACAGTCCCGTCATCTGGTTCACGATCACGTCCGGCCGGGCCGCGGCCACGGCCTCACCGACAGCACCGCCGTCCAGCCCGTCCATCACGACGCCCTCGGCGCCCAGTTGCTCCAGCTGCCCCAGTTTGCCCGCGCTCGTCGTCGTCGCCGTCACCTGGTGCCCTCGGGCCACCAGCTGCGGCACCAGGCTCCGCCCGATGACCCCGGCACCGCCTGCCACGAACACCCGCATCGTGCCACGCTCCTCTCCCCGGTACGGCCCTCGACACCGAGACGAGACAGCGCTGCGGCTTGTGACGGGAAACGAACCGGAGGCCGTTGCAGCACCGAACCGAGCGGGGAAGAGCGCACCTGCGGCGGAGGGTGCGCGGTCTCACCGCCACGTCGCCCCGACGACCCCGCCCTGGTGATTCCCGCAGGTCCTGAACGGGACGCGCGGGAGATCACAGGCCACTCGGGGACCGCGGAGCAGCGCTCCGCGCGCATGACTGCGCTGCGCGCACGTTCCTGGAAGGCCGACCGGGCCGTAGCGGTTGTGAACCAGGAGTTCTGGCCCTCGAACTGAGACCAACGAGCGAGAAACGGCCCCCACGGGATTCCGTGGAGGCCGTTTTCGCAGCTCATCGCGGTGGCCAGGGGCGGGGTCGAACCGCCGACCTTCCGCTTTTCAGGCGGACGCTCGTACCAACTGAGCTACCTGGCCGTGCGGGGGCGGACGCACCGCCCGCTATGGCGACCCAGACGGGACTCGAACCCGCGACCTCCGCCGTGACAGGGCGGCGCGCTAACCGACTGCGCCACTGGGCCATGTTCATCGAACTCTTCAGTTATATCGTACCCCCAACGGGATTCGAACCCGCGTTACCGCCTTGAAAGGGCGGCGTCCTAGGCCACTAGACGATGGGGGCTTGGCCGTCTCGACCTTGCCTCCAACCGGCTTCCCGCTCGGGCTGCCTTCCGTTGGGAGCAGTAAAAGCTTACGACACCGCGAAGGCGGACTCGCACAGGGGGTCCCCCTTTCCCGCGAGATACCCCGAGAAAGCATGATGACCTGCACTTTTCCGCTCGCGCGGAACCCGCTGGGGCTCACCGAGCCGCCTCGCGGGCCCTTCGTCGCGACGTGTCGGGCTCGTTGGCGACACTGTGATCCGCAACTCATCCCGGTCGTCGCTGCGGCATGCCCGCTGCTCGGCGACCACCCCGCGCCGCGGAAGCGCCCACCGCGGAGCACTGCGGGCCGCCCCCGCGAACAAGCACGTCTAGCCGCAGAGCTCGGCTCGCACACCGGGGGCGGCCACTCCGCGCAGGAGAGCACGCCACGTCTCCGTCACGCGCGCGACGCCCCCCTCTCGCGGCGCCCCGTCGAACCAGAGACCGAGCAGCACATCGTGGACGAGGCGCGCCACCACGAGCGGATCCACCTCCGCGCGCAACTGCCCCCGCTCCGCGGACCGACGCAGCAATCGGGAGACCACGCTGCTCTCCGCAGCCGACACGAGGGGCAGCCGGACAACCCCTTCGGGGGCAGCGGACTCGGCAGGGGCGACATCGCACACGCAGGCCAGGTACAGCCCTGCGCAGACCCGCACATCACGTTCGAGCGCTTCCGCGGCGTCCCGGGTCAGCCCCACGGCCGTCGACAGGGGGTCGACACGCCGCGCGGCCCAGTACCGCCACAGCCGCGCGCAGACTTCCTCGTACTCACCGACCAGCGCACCGGCCACGGCTTCCTTCGAATCGAAGTGGAAGTAGAAGGCACCTTTGGTCACCCCGCTGCGCCGCAGGATCGCCCCGAGCGTGGCCCCCGGGTAGCCGATGCGCTCGAACTCCTCGGCAGCAGCCAGGAGGATGGCACCTCGCGTCACCCGAGCACGGCGCTGCTGGGGCATGCGCGGCTCCCGTGCGAGTTCCCGCTCGTGGACGACATAACCCACGAAAGAGTGATCAACTACGTCACGTGAAGTTACCGCGTCAGCATCGTGCCCGCACAACCGGTGCACACGGACGCCACGCACACGCGGGCGCGCGAGAAGACGCGTGCGCAGCACTGATCACGCTGGCGCCGCGCACCACCCGGGAAATCGCAACTCCACCGACTCAGCGCGCAGCCGGCGGAGTGCCGTCCTCGTCCGGGGTGAGGCCGAGCATGTCCAACAGCATCCGGCAGTCTTCGGCGTCGTGCGCGCCCCGCGCCACGGCAATGCGCGCGCGGTGGATCTTCTCCTGCGAAATCCGCGGGGAATCCCCCTCGCGCGGACCGGGCACCGCGGACGACCGCGAGAGGCTCTCGCCCTGCTGCAACAAGAATTTCCGCACGTCGAGCGACCCGTACATGATGCCTCCCCGGCTCGGGTGTCGGCCGCAGGCTATCCACAGGTTGCGAAGCCCCGCAGCCCCCCAGAGAGTGATTTACTATAAACGGAAAGTAATCAAACGGTTCCACGCACCCGGAATGGATCTTGCTGGACCTTCCCGGGTGGGGAGTCCACACTGGACCTCCTCGGCAGCCCCGCTGCCAGCACCGCGATACGCCCCATCGAAGCAGAGCAGCACCGAGCTCGCCGCGTGAGTCCCGGTGATGCACGACACGTCGGAAGCTCTCCGCCCGGCGCGGACGTCGGGCCGCACCCGCGCACCCTGTGCGAACGCGCCCACGCGTGCGAGACTCCACCCTGCTGACGCGGTCAGCCTCAGTGAGGATGTCCTCCACACCCCCGCGCTCCTCCCCCTGGCGCGGGGGTCTTCCTGCACCACGACGGGGTGACTCGCCGCACACGGACTCGTGTCCCGCAATCGAACCGTTATCGTGTGCGCGTGGCACTCGGACGCGCGAAGAGCAACCGCCGCCAGAAGGACACGGACTGGCAGGACGAACAGGTGGCTGAAGCCGACCATGAGCTGGACTCGTACCTCGCGGCGCTGACTCCCGAAGAAGACGTGGAGAGCACCGGCTCCGGGCGCAGGTTCGGAAACTCCCAGGTCTACCAGCTGCGCCTGCCGCTGCTCGCGAACGAGCGCCTCAAGGAGCTCGCCGCCAAGCAGGGCACTTCCCCAGCCGCGCTCGCGCGGGACTGGGTGCTGCAGCACCTCGCCGAACCCGACGGCTCACTCCAGGAACCCACGAACGAAGCAGCGCCCCGCTCGGCGCATTCGGAGCAACCCACGAGGACCGCCACGGTGCGCACCACCGACGCCCCCGGGGCGATGCCCGAAGAGCACGCCTGGCCGGAGCAGGACTTCGGCGTGGAAACGAGACCCGCCCAACCGCCGGTGAATCCCGACGGCGCCCACACCAGGACGTGGAGCGGGAACCGCCTGCCCGATCCCGAGCAGACCGAGGAAATCACGATCCCGCACGGCCAGCTCGGCCGCTGAGACACCGGTCCGCCCGGCTGCTGCGGTGGCTGCATCGGCGCAGGACGCGCACCTGCTGCAGCTCACCCGAGCGGCGGCAACCTGCCGCGCGACACCGCCCTCCACCCGCACCGGGCGGACCTCCCGCGATGGTGGAGCGGCCGCGGCGGCCCGGTCACCCCTCGACGCCGAGGTCCCGCGCGATGAGCATCCGCTGCACCTCGCTGGTGCCCTCACCGATTTCGAGGATCTTCGCGTCCCTGTAGAACCGCCCCACCGGGGTTTCGTTCATGAACCCGTACCCGCCGAAGATCTGGGTCGCGTCCCGCGCGTTGTCCATCGCCGCGTTCGACGAGGTGAGCTTGGCGATCGCCGCCTGCCGCCCGAAGGGGTCACCGCCGACCATGCGGGAGGCGGCGTCGTAGTAGGCCAGGCGAGCCGTGTGCGCCCGCGCCTCCATGTCCGCGATCTTGAACTGGATCGCCTGGTTCTTCCCGATCGGTCGTCCGAAAGCAGTGCGCTCGCCGGCGTAGCGGCGGCACTCGTCGACGCAGCCCTGCGCCAGACCAACCCCCAGCGCGGCGATCGCAACACGCCCC
Source organism: Salinifilum aidingensis (assembly GCF_054782015.1). Classification (NCBI taxonomy): domain Bacteria; kingdom Bacillati; phylum Actinomycetota; class Actinomycetes; order Pseudonocardiales; family Pseudonocardiaceae; genus Salinifilum; species Salinifilum aidingensis. Next base: position 124,385 of record NZ_BAAGTH010000014.1, read on the forward strand.
TCCTCCAGGATCGACAGGAACTGGGCGTACCCCTTCCCACGCGTTCCCAGGAGGTTCTCCGACGGAACGCGGCAGTCGGAGAACGACAGCGCGTGCGTGTCGGAAGCGTTCCACCCGACCTTGGAGTACTTCTCCGCCACCGTCAGCCCCGGTGTTCCCGCAGGCACGATGATCGTGGAGATCTCCTTGCCGCCGTCCTCCTTCTGCCCGGTCACCGCCGTCACCGTGATCAGCCCGGTGATCTCGGTTCCCGAGTTCGTGATGAACTCCTTGGACCCGTTGAGCACCCACTCAGCGCCGTCGAGTTTCGCGGTCGTCCGCGTTGCCCCCGCGTCGGACCCCCCGTCCGGCTCGGTCAGCCCGAACGCGCCGAGGATGGCGCCCGTGCTCAACCGGGGCAGCCAGGTGGCCTTCTGCTCCTCATCGCCGAAGCGGTACACCGGCATCGCCCCGAGCGACACCCCCGCCTCCAGCGTCACCGCCAGTGAGGAGTCCACACGCGCGATCTCCTCGAGCGCCAGGCACAGCGCGAAGTAGTCGCCGCCCATGCCCCCGTACTCCTCGGGCAGCGGCAGGCCGAACAACCCCATCTCCCCCATCGAACGCACCAGAGGGTAGGGGAACGCGCAGCGCTCGTAGTAGTCCCCGATCACGGGCGCGACCTCGCTGCGCGCGAACTCCCGCACGGTTTCGCACAGCTGCCGGTGCTCCGCATCGAGCCGGTGATCCACCATTCAAGCCTCCTCGACGGGTTTCACGGTCCCCAGAACCTGCTCGAGCCGCACCGAGTCACCTGCGCGGACGCTGACGTCGGCGACGAGTCCGTCGAACGGCGCGGAGATCGTGTGCTCCATCTTCATCGCCTCGACGACGCACAGCCGCTGGCCGGCGCGCACCTGCTCCCCCGGGGACACGTCCACGGTCAGCACGGTTCCCGGCATGGGGCTGACCACCGAGCCCTCGGACGCGCCCACCTCCGCGCTCGCATCGGTGAGCAGGTCCCGCTCGGCGATCTCCCACTGCCGGCCGTCGGCGGCGAGCCACGTCGCGTCCTCGGTCCGGGCCCAGCGGTACCGCCAGGTGCGGCCGCGCAGCGACAGCAGGAGCTCGGAACCACGCACCGCGAGGCTGACGGGAACGACCTCGCTGCCCGTCGCGGGCGCGTTCGCGGACGCATCCGCCCCCGCCTCGCGGTACTCGGCCGTCTCCACGGCGACCTGCGCGTCGTGCGCCCGTCCGCGCACGTACACGCGGCGCTCGCCCTCACCTGCGGAGAGGCGCCACAGGCTCCACGCGGGCTCGCCGAGACGCCATCCGCTCGGGACGGACCAGGGGTCGGTCACGCTCCCCGCCGGTTCCGCCGCGTGGCGCCGTTCCAGTGCAGCGGCGACGTAGACCGCTTCGGGCGCCTCCGGAGGCGAGGACCGCTCCCGCACCCGTTCGACCAGGCCGGTGTCGATGTCGCCGGAGCGCACGTCCGCGTCGGCGAGCAGCGTCCGCAGGAACGCGATGTTGGTGCGCACCCCCAGGAGGGCGGTCTCGGCCAACGCGGAGTCGAGCCGCAGCAGGGCTTCACCGCGGTCCGCGCCCCACCCGGCGATCTTGGCCACCATCGGGTCGTAGTCGGTGCCGACGACGCTGCCCTCCCGGATCCCCGAGTCCACGCGGACCCCCGGACCGTGCGGCTCGTGCAGCGCGTGCACCCGCCCGCTCGCGGGCACGAAGTCCTGTTCGGGGACTTCGGCGTACACCCGGGCCTCCACGGCGTGCCCGTGCAGGTGCAGCTGCTCCTGCCACCAGGGCAGCTGCTCACCCGCGGCGATGCGGACCTGCTGCTCCACGAGGTCGATGCCCCCGTCCCCGTCGAAGCGGGCCACCATCTCCGTCACCGGATGCTCGACCTGCAGGCGAGTGTTCATCTCCAGGAAGAAGAACTCCTCCGGCCGCTGCGCGGAGACGACGAACTCGACCGTGCCCGCACCGACGTAGTCGACCGCACGGGCCACCTCCGCGGCGGATCGCCCGATGCGCTCACGCTCCTCCGGCCCCAGCAGCACCGAGGGACTCTCCTCGACGATCTTCTGGTGGCGCCGCTGCAGGCTGCACTCGCGCTCGCCCAGGTGCAGCACCGTGCCGTGCGCGTCGGCGAGCACCTGGACCTCGATGTGCCGCGGCCGGGCGACGTAGCGCTCGAGCAGCATCGTCGCGTCCCCGAACGCGGCTTCGGACTCGCGGCGTGCAGCGGCGATGAGCTCGGGCCACTCGCCCTCCCCGGTGACCACGCGCATGCCCTTGCCGCCACCGCCCGCCGCGGGTTTCAGCAGCACGGGGAAACCGATGTCGCGGGCGGCGGCGAGGAGGTGGTCATCGTCCTGAGCCGCGCCGGAGTACCCGGGCACCACGGGCACACCTGCCGCGGAAACGGTCTCCCTCGCCCGGATCTTGTTCCCCATCGCGTCGATCGCCTCGGCCGGCGGCCCGATGAACACCAGGCCCGCCGCCTCGCACGCACGTGCGAACTCCGCGTTCTCCGAGAGGAACCCGTACCCCGGGTGCACCGCCGCCGCACCGGTGCGCTGCGCCGCGTCCACGAGCCGTGCGATGTCCAAGTAGCTCTTCTCGGCAACGCTCGGCCCGAGGTGCACGGCGACATCGGCCTCCCGCACGTGGGCCGCGTCGCGATCGGCATCGCTGTACACGCCCACCGAGCGGATGCCGAGCCGGCGCAGCGTGCGCATCACGCGCACGGCGATCTCCCCGCGGTTGGCGACGAGGACGGTGTCGAACAAGCCCACTGGTCCACTCCTCCCGGCACTGCGTTCCGGTACTGCCGATGCCCCCACGTCACACCTGCGCTCGCATCACGTGCGAGGGCGTCACATCCGGAAGACCCCGTACGAGGCGGGGTCCAGCGGCGCGTTCGCCGCCACCGACAGGGACAGCCCGAGCACGTCCCGGGTCTGGCGGGGGTCGATCACCCCGTCGTCCCAGAGGCGGGCGGTCGAGTAGTACGGGTGCCCCTGGTGCTCGTACTGCTCCCGGATGGGCTGCTTGAACTCCTCCTCGTCCGCGGCCGGCCAGTCCTCGCCGCGCTGCTCCATCTGCTCGCGCCGCACCGTGGCCAGCACCGAAGCCGCCTGCTCACCGCCCATCACCGAGATGCGCGCGTTCGGCCACATCCAGAGCATCCGCGGCTCGTAGGCCCGCCCGCACATCGAGTAGTTGCCCGCGCCGAACGAGCCGCCGATCACGACCGTGAACTTGGGGACGCGGGCGCACGACACCGCGGTGACCATCTTCGCGCCGTGCTTGGCGATACCGCCGGCCTCGTACTCCTTGCCGACCATGAACCCGGAGATGTTCTGCAGGAACACCAGCGGAGTCCTGCGCTGGTCGCACAGCTCGATGAAGTGCGCCCCCTTCTGCGCGGACTCCCCGAACAGGATCCCGTTGTTCGCGATGACGCCCACGGGGTGCCCGTGCAGGCGCGCGAAACCGGTCACCAACGTCGTGCCGTAGTCCGGTTTGAACTCGGCGAAGCGGCTGCCGTCCACCAGCCGCGCGATGATCTCGCGGACCTCGTAGGGAGTGCGCGTGTCCGGTGGCACCACGCCGTACAGGTCCCCGGGGTCGACCGCGGGCTCCTCGGCCGCGTGCACCTGCCACGGCGCCTCGGCGGGCGGCCCGAGGGTGCTCACGATCGTGCGCAGCTGGCGCAGGGCGTCGGCGTCGTCGGCGGCGAGCTGGTCGGCCACGCCGGAGGTGTGCGTGTGCAGCCGCCCGCCGCCGAGCTCCTCCGCGCTGACCTCCTCGCCCGTGGCCGCCTTCACCAGCGGCGGCCCGCCGAGGAAGATCGTGCCCTGGTCGCGCACGATGACGGCCTGGTCGCTCATCGCCGGCACGTAGGCCCCACCCGCGGTGCACGACCCGAGGACCGCCGCGAGCTGCGGAATCCCGCGGGCCGACATCGTCGCCTGGTTGTAGAAGATGCGGCCGAAGTGGTCCGCGTCCGGGAACACCTCGTCCTGCCGCGGCAGGAACGCCCCGCCGGAGTCCACCAGGTACAGGCAGGGCAGGGCGTTCTGCAGCGCGACCTCCTGCGCGCGGAGGTGCTTCTTGACCGTCATGGGGTAGTACGTGCCGCCCTTGACGGTGGGGTCGTTGGCGACGATGACGCACTCCCGTCCGGCGACCCGCCCGATGCCGGTGATGATGCCGGCGCCGGGCGCTTCGTCGTCGTACATGCCGTGCGCGGCCATCGGCGAGAGCTCCAGGAAGGGAGCTCCCCGGTCGAGCAGCCCGTCCACCCGGTCGCGCGGCAGCAGTTTGCCGCGCTCGACGTGGCGCGCCCGCGCCTTCTGCGAACCTCCCGCGCGCACGGCGTCGAGCCGCGCGCGCAGATCCGCGGCGAGCCGCGCGTGGTGCTCGGCGTTGCGCTGGAAGTCCTCCGCGTGGACGTCCACCGCGGTGCCCAGGACGGGCGCCTCCATACGGCTACCTCCGCAAAGCGCGTTAGTACGCGTTAACGCGGCTATGTTAACGTGCACTAACTCACTCGTCTAGCATCGCAGCCATGGACCCATCCGCGCAGGAATCCCGCCGCACGCAGATCCTCGCCGCGGCCGCGGAGCGCTTCGCGCAGTACGGTTTCCACGGCGTCGGCATCGACGACATCGGAGCCGTCGTCGGCATCAGCGGGCCCGCGCTGTACCGCCACTTCCGCAGCAAGGAAGCGGTGCTGGCCGAAATGCTCACCGGCATCAGCGAACGGCTGCTGCACGGGGCGCGCGAACGCGTCGGCCTCGCCGCGGACAGCGGCGAGGCGCTGGACCGGCTGCTGCGCTGGCACGTGGAGTTCGCCCTCACCGACCAGGCGCTGATCACCGTGCAGTTCCGCGACCTCGACAGCCTCGCGGAACCGAGCCGGCGGCAGGTCCGCGAGCTCCAGCGCGAGTACGTCGAGGTGTGGGCCGACGCGATGCGCGCGCGCTACCCCGGGATGCCGGCCGACACCGCGCGCGCGACGGCGCACGCGGTGTTCGGGCTGATCAACTCCACGCCGCACAGCGCCCAGCTCGACACCGAGGCCATGACGGGACTGCTGCACGGCATGGCGTGGGCCGCCCTCGAGCGGGCCGGCCAGGCGCCTCCCGCCGCGGAGAGCGCCTGAGGAGGCGCCCCGGGCCGCCCGAGCACCGCGCCACGCGAGACCGCCCGCCATCCGCCGCACCGGGACGGGACGCCGCTGCGCAGACGAGCGGGCCCTCCCCGGACGAGCGGGACGCCCGACCCGCCACGGGCCCGCGAGCTGCGCCTCCACTGTGGAGTTGTCAAGGTCCGCCGAACACGTTTCACAACACCCGTGCGACAGCACGCCACCGCACGGCGGCCACCGCACCGGACGGTCGAGCACAGCGCCGGATGATCACAGCACCGGGCGACCACCGGGCGGTGCGGCCGGCCACTCCGCCCGGCGAACGGGCGGCGCGGCACGCACCTGGTGGCGCCCGGGCCGCGGTGCCGGACCTGCGCAGCACCGCCACCGGGCGCACCGCCGCCGGCGCGCGCCCCGCTGCCCCGCCCGCAGCAACCCCTCCGGCCGCAGCGACCTCCACAACACCTGCTGCACCTGCGACCACCGCAGCACCTGTGATCACGTGCACTCCTCCGCTCGTCATGGCCCCAGGATGTGCGGAGCGAACAGCAGTTCGCCAGCACGTCGACCGCGTTGCACACCATCGTGCGAACTCCAGTTCGACATGCATCAGCCCGGCGCGCTCGGTTGCGTGCGATCGCTGCCCGAGGAGACTGGGTGGACGCCGACCGCTACCGGGCGAGCACGCGCGGTGTCGACCGCACCCGGATCGGCCCCGCCGATCCCCGTCCGGTGTCGGCCCCGCGTCCCAGGTTCCGGAGGTGCGTGTTGACCACCACTCCTACGACGACACCGGCCCCGACCCGGCCGCACGCGATGCCGCGCGGGAACAAGGGCGCGTTCCTGTCGTGGATCTACACGACGGACCCGAAGCGCATCGGGATGCTCTACCTGGCGACCTCGTTCGGGTTCTTCCTCATCGGCGGCTTCATGGCGCTGCTGATGCGCGGCGAACTGGCCTACCCGCGCCTGCAGTTCCTGTCGCAGGAGCAGTACAACCAGCTGTTCACCATGCACGGCACGATCATGCTGCTGCTGTTCGCGACCCCCATCGTGTTCGGCTTCGCGAACGTGATCCTGCCGCTGCAGATCGGCTCGCCGGACGTGGCGTTCCCGCGGCTGAACGCCTTCTCCTACTGGCTGTTCCTGCTCGGCGGCCTCATCGTGCTGTCCGGCCTGCTCATGCCCGGGGGCGCAGCCGACTTCGGCTGGACCGCCTACGCACCGCTGTCCCGCCCGGAGGCGAGTCCCGGGATGGGCGGCAACGTGTGGATCGCGGGGCTGCTCGTCTCCGGCCTCGGCACCATCCTCGGCGCGGTCAACATGATCACCACGCTGGTGTGCCTGCGCGCCCCCGGGGTGACCATGTGGCGGCTGCCGATCTTCTGCTGGAACATCCTGGTGACGAGCTTCCTGATCCTGCTCGCCTTCCCCATCCTCACCGCGGCGCTGATGGGGCTGCTCGCGGACCGGCACCTGGGTGCGCACGTGTTCGACCCGGCCAACGGCGGGGCGATCCTGTGGCAGCACCTGTTCTGGTTCTTCGGCCACCCCGAGGTCTACATCGTCGCGCTGCCGTTCTTCGGCATCGTCACCGAGATCCTGCCGGTGTTCAGCCGCAAGCCGCTGTTCGGCTACACCGGCCTCGTCTTCGCGACCCTGCTCATCGGCGTGCTCTCGGCCGTGGTGTGGGCGCACCACATGTTCGCCACCGGCGCGGTGCTGCTGCCGTTCTTCGCGTTCACCACGTTCCTCATCGCCGTGCCGACCGGCATCAAGTTCTTCAACTGGATCGGCACGATGTGGCGCGGGCAGCTGACGTTCGAGTCGCCGATGCTGTTCTCCGTCGGCTTCCTCATCACGTTCCTGCTCGGGGGGCTGACCGGCATCCTGCTGGCCTCGCCCCCGCTGGACTTCCACGTCACGGACACGTACTTCGTCGTGGCGCACTTCCACTACGTGCTGTTCGGCACGATCGTGTTCGCCGTGTTCGCGGGCATGTACTTCTGGTTCCCGAAGATGACCGGCCGGATGGTGGACGAGCGGCTGGCCAAGCTGCACTTCTGGCTGACCTTCATCGGCTTCCACACCACGTTCCTGATCCAGCACTGGCTGGGCAACGAGGGCATGCCCCGCCGCTACGCCGACTACCTGCCCTCGGACGGGTTCACCACGCTGAACGCGATCTCGACGGTCGGCGCGTTCATCCTGGGCGCCTCGATGCTCCCGTTCCTGTACAACGTGTTCAAGAGCTACCGCTACGGCACCATCGCGAACGTCGACGACCCGTGGGGGCACGGCAACTCGCTGGAGTGGGCCACCTCCTGCCCGCCACCGCGGCACAACTTCACCGAGCTGCCGCGCGTGCGCTCGATCCGACCCGCGTTCGAGCTGCACTACCCGCACATGGTCGAGCGCCTCGAGAGCGAGGCGCACGCCGGGCTCGGCCCGCGGGAGCGGGGAGCGGCGGAGGAATCGGGCGAAACACCCGATTACGGGCGTAACCCCGAGCGCGAGTAGCCCCACCGATCGCGCGGGTCCCGAACGCCCCGGACCCGCGCCCCGGATGCGGTGCACTCGCCCGGAATGAGCAACGGGCAAAAATTCAGCCGTTCTTCCGCAGGAACGAGAGCGCGGACGCGCCGTTTTGGCGATGCGCACAATGCTCCCCGAACGGGTTTGTGCACGGTGCCGCGAGGCCCGTCCCACATTTCGTCCACAATGGGCACTGATCGCGCCGGGCGCGGATCTTTCCCGTTTTCACGCAGGTCAGCGACGTGGCGCGGTTCATATTCGCTGGGGGAACACGGCGTGGACGATCTATCGTTGAGGACGTCCGGGGAGCGCCACCGTTCGTCGTCTTCCTGATTCTTCACCGCCTCCGCCGCAGCGAGAACCGCACCGGGCGGAGCTGAACGCACCAGTACGGCACTCGTTCAGGGGAGACTTCTGTGCCCGTTGCACTGCTAGCACTGGCCATCGCCGCATTCGGAATCGGCACGACCGAGTTCGTCATGATGGGGCTGCTGCCGGAAGTGGCCTCGGCCATGCACGTGTCCGAACCGGTCGCCGGCAGCTACATCTCGTTGTACGCGCTCGGCGTGGTGATCGGCGCACCGCTGTTGACGATCGCCGGCATGCGCGCCCACCGCAAGACCATGCTGCTGAACATGCTGGTGCTGTTCACCATCGGCAACCTCGGCTCGGCGTTCGCGACCAACCACGGCATGCTGCTGGTCACCCGCTTCGTCTCCGGGCTGCCGCACGGCACGTTCTTCGGCATCGGCGCGGTGGTCGCGGCCAGCCTGGTGGCGAGCCACAAGCGCACGCAGGCGATCTCGATGATGTTCATCGGCCTGACCGTGGCCAACATCGTCGGCGTCCCGGTCGGCACGCTGCTCGGCCAGCAGCTCGGCTGGCGCTGGACCTTCGGGCTCGTCGCGGCCATCGGCCTGGTCGCGCTGATCGCGGTGGCCGCCCTCGTCCCGCAGCAGCCCAAGCCGCAGAACGTCAGCCTCAGCGGGGAACTGCGCACGTTCCTGCGCGGCCGGATGTGGCTCGCGTTCGGCGTGGTCGTCTTCGGCTTCGCCGCGACGTTCTCCTTCTACAGCTACATCAAGCCGGTCCTCACCGGCATCACCGGCTTCACCCCGACCGCGGTGACCGTGCTGCTGGCGGTGTTCGGCGTGGGCATGACCGCCGGCACCGCGCTCGGCGGCCGGCTCGGCGACATCGCTCCGATGTGGACGCTGTGCGCGGGGCTGGGCGGACTGGCCGCGAGCCTGGCGCTGTTCACCGTCACCGCGCACAACGCGGTGCTGGCCACCGTCAACGTGTTCCTCATCGGCGCCACCGCGTTCACCGCCATGCCGAGCATCCAGGGGCGCATCCTGGACCTCGCCAAGGACGCCCCCGCCCTGGGCTCGGCCAGCATCCAGTCCACCTTCAACATCGCCAACTCGCTGGGCGCCTCCGCCGGCGGTGTCGTGCTCGGCGCCGGGTTCGGCCTGCTGTCGCCGAGTTGGATCGGTGCGGTGCTCGCGCTGGCCGGGCTCGGGTTCGCCGTCGTCTCCGTCTGGTCCGACCGCCGTCCGCAGCACGCCCCGGAGGTCGTGGCCTCGCACCGCACGGAGGGCGGTGGCGAGCAGGCTGCCGCGGACGCGGCGGAGCTCGCCGACGCGCGCGGCGGAACGCGCGGCTGACCCGCCGGCGCTCGGGTACCGCGCCCCCGCCGCGCGGCACCTGGGTGGGCCGCTGCCGCACGGCGCGGGCGGCCGAGGACGGAACGCTCCCCCGCCGTCCACCGGTACGGTGAGACGTGCAGGCCGCATCGCGACCATCTCGGGCCGCACGACGCAACTTTGGCTGAGGAGAGACAACACATGGCTCAGGTTCCGAACATCACGCTGAACACGGGTGCGTCCATGCCGCAGCTGGGGTACGGCGTGTTCCAGGTTCCGGACGACGAGGTCGTCGAGCCCATCCTGACCGCGCTGCGCGCGGGGTACCGCAAGATCGACACCGCCGCCGTGTACGGCAACGAGGAGGGCGTCGGCAAGGCGATCGCCGACTCCGGCCTGTCGCGGGAGGACCTGTTCGTCACCACCAAGCTGTGGAACGACCGGCAGGGCTACGACAGCACGCTGCAGGCGTTCGACGAGAGCCTCAACAAGCTCGGGCTCGACTACGTCGACCTGTACCTGATCCACTGGCCGCTGCCCGCCAAGGACCGGTTCGTCGACACCTGGAAGGCGTTCGAGCGGCTGCACGACGAGGGCCGCGCGAAGGCCATCGGCGTGTCCAACTTCCACGTGCCGCACCTGCGCCGGCTGTTCGAGGAAACCGACGTCGTGCCGGCGTTGAACCAGATCGAGCTGCACCCGAACCTGCCGCAGCCGGAGCTGCGCGCGTTCCACGCCGAGCACGGCATCGCCACCGAGGCGTGGAGCCCGCTCGGCCGGAACAACGGCCTGCTGGACAGCTCGACGGTCACCGCGCTGGCCGAGAAGTACGACAAGACCCCGGGGCAGATCGTCCTGCGGTGGCACATCCAGCTGGGCAACGTCACCATCCCGAAGTCGGTGACGCCCGCGCGCATCGAGGCCAACATCGACGTGTTCGACTTCGAACTGGCCGAGGACGACATGCAGGCCATCACCGGCCTGGAGACCGGTGAGCGCGTCGGCCCGAACCCGGAGGAGCTCAACGGCTGACCGGAGCGCACCGGCACACGCGAGGAGCGGGGGACGCACCTGGTGTCCCCCGCTCCTTCCGCGTGGTGCGCTGCGCGTTCAGGCCGGGTGGAACCGGGGGCGCGGCGGCGTGAGACCGCGCAGCACGCTGCTGCCCGCGCGCAGCGACACGACCTGGCTGCGGGTGGCGATCCAGCGGGGGAGCTTGCCGAGGCGCTGCAGCGGCGTGTTGCGCTGCGCCGCGGTGAGCGCCGCCGTGCGGGAGACCTTGCGCACCAGCGGCAGGCGCTCCTGCTCGTAGGCCCGCAGCAGCGGTGCGGGCTCGCCCTCGCCGCGGGTGAGGCACTCGGCGAGCACCCACGCGTCCTCGATGGTCTGGTTGGCGGCCTGCGCCACGGCCGGCGGCATGGCGTGCACGGCATCGCCGAGCAGCGTGGTGCGCTCACCGCCCCACACCCGGGGCACGTCGTGGCGGATGTGCGGGAAGAAGCTCAGGTCCTCGTCGGTGACGCTGGCGAGCAGCTCCTCGACGGGTTCCGGCCAGCCGCGGAACACGCGCCGCAGGTCGGTGACCGAGGCGACCGGGTCGCCGTCCTTCCAGGGCATGTCGAACCACCAGTGCAGCAGGCCGGAGCCGCTGGGGATGAGCCCGGCGTGCGCGGCGCGCCCCGCGATGTTCAGGGTGCGGTTCCCGCGGGTGACGGGCAGGTCGGTGGCGGTGAGCCCCTGCCAGCTGGCCCAGCCGGTGGGGCGGGCGAGGCGGCCGCCGACGACCGAGCGGCGCACCGCGGAGCGCTGGCCGTCCGCACCGATGAGCACGTCGCCGGTGGCCTGGCTGCCGTTGGCGAACGTCGCGACCACCCGGTCGGGGTGCTCCGCGATGCCCACGCAGCGGCGCCCGAAGTGCACCGCGCCGGCGGGCAGCTGCTCGCCGAGCTTGCGCATCAGCACCCGGCGCGGGATCTGCACGGTGGGAGCGCCGAGCTGCTCGGTGACGGCGTCGAGGTCGGCCTCCCACAGCAGGCGGCCGGAGTCGGTGAGCGAACGGAGGCTGTGCAGGCGCCGACCGGCCCGTTCGATGTCGACGCCCAGCTCCCGCAGCGCAGCGGTACCGTTGCTCCACATCGTGATGCCGGCCCCGCCGGTGCGGTAGCTCTCGGCGTGTTCGAAGACCTCGACCTCGTGCCCCCGGGCGAGCAGCCCGTTCGCGATGGCGAGTCCTCCGATTCCGCCCCCGATTACGAGAACACGCATCGTCTCCATCCGTGGGTCAGTAGCACGTCGTTGCTGTCATGTTATCCACCTTTCGAGGTTCCTCCCCGGCTGCTCCACCACGAAGCGTGCTGCAAGTCACCTTTCCGCTCCGTTGATCAGCACCCTGGTCAGGTGCGCACGCGGCCATTAGGTTGCCGGACATGAGTCCACGCATCACACCTCCGTTCCGGGCCGATCACGTCGGCAGCCTGCTCCGGCCGCAGCGCCTGCTCGACGCGCGTTCCGAGCACGCGGCAGGCCGGCTGTCCGACGCGCGCCTGGCCGAGATCGAGGACGAGGCGATCGCCGAAGCCGTCGCCGCGCAGGAGGACGTGGGGCTGTTCAGCGCCACCGACGGCGAGTTCCGCCGCACCTCGTGGCACATGGACTTCCTCTACCAGCTCTCCGGTGTGTCGAAGGCGGCGGACTCGGAGCTGCAGGTCCGCTTCCACAACGCCGAGGGGGACGTCGAGTTCACCACGCCGGACCTGCGGGTGGACGGCGAGGTCGGACTGGAGCGCACGATCTTCGGCGAGGCCTTCACCTACCTGCGCGAGCAGGCGACGACGGCGACGCCGAAGCTGACGATCCCCTCACCCGGGATGTTGACCTTCCGCGCCGGCAAGACCGCCCTGGACGAGGACGTCTACCCCGACCCCGCGCAGTTCCGCGCGGACCTCGCCGCGGCCTACCGGCGCCAGGTCCGCGCGCTGGCGGACCTGGGCTGCCACTACCTCCAGCTCGACGACACGAGCCTGGCCTACCTCAACGACCCGCGGCAGCGCGAACAGCTCGCCGCCCGCGGCGGTGAGGCCGAGCACGAGCACGAGCGCACGATCGAGCTCATCAACGAGGCGCTGCGCGAGAGGCCGCGGACGATGGCGGTGACGACCCACATGTGCCGCGGCAACTACCGCTCCTCGTGGGCCGCCACGGGCGGCTACGACTTCGTCGCCGAGCAGCTGTTCAACGAGCTGGACGTCGACGGGTTCTTCCTCGAGTTCGACGACGAGCGCTCCGGCGGGTTCGCACCGCTGCGCTTCGTCCCGCGGGACAAGGTCGTCGTGCTCGGCCTGGTCACCACCAAGACCGGTGAGCTGGAGTCGAAGGACCGGCTCAAGCGCCGGATCGAGGAGGCCGCCCGCTACATCGACCTGGACCAGCTGTGCCTGTCGCCGCAGTGCGGCTTCTCCTCCACCTCCGAAGGCAACGAGCTGACCCGCGAGCAGCAGGCCGCCAAGCTCCGGCTCGTCGTCGAAACGGCCGCCGAGGTGTGGGGCTGAACGCGGGTCCTGGGAGTCGAGCACGAGCGCGGTGCGCCCGAGCGGGGCCGCGCGGACCGGGCGGGCGCTCGCCACCGGCAGGTCCCGGCGCGAGCGCCGGCGGGCGCGGCCACCGCCGCTCAGGCCGCCGTTTCCAGGAACTGGCTGGCCACCAGACCCGGCTCGGAGTCCCCGTCGAACCGCACCCACAGAACGGGGTCGTCGAAGACCTCCGGAAGCCCCGTGGCCGCTTCCGTCACCGTGCCCACCTGGTCCCGAAAGCGACCGAACGTGGCACGTACCCGCGCACCGGGCTCGAACGGACTCGCTGCCTGCTCCATGGGAATCGACCGTACGTGCCTCCGCGGGAGGGGTGGTAGCCGCGTCCACGAGATGTTGACTGCACCACGGTGACCTGCGAACGCGCTGCCCTGCCGCGAAACCGCCGGTGAGAGGATCCCTGTCGACGTCGCCGCCGACAGGGAGCCACATGCGCACGCTCAGGCAGACCGGAGAGCACGAGACCGAGATCAAGAAGTCCCGGTTCCTCTGCTCCCTCACCCCGGTCACCAGCGAGCAGGAGGCCCGCGAGGTGATCGCGCAGCGCAAGCGCGCGCACCACGAGGCGCGGCACAACTGCTCGGCGTTCGTGCTGGGCGACCGCGGCGAGGTCCAGAAGTCCAGCGACGACGGGGAACCGGCCGGCACGGCCGGCGTGCCGATGCTGGAGGTGCTGCGGCGCAACGAGATCACCAACGCGGTCGCCGTGGTCACCCGGTACTTCGGCGGCGTCCTGCTCGGCGCCGGCGGGCTCATCCGCGCCTACGGCGGGGCGGTCTCGGAGGCCCTGGAGGTCGTGGGGACGGTGCAGCGCCGCCCGGTCCGGGTGGTGTTCGTCACCGCCGACTACGCCACCGCGGGCAAGCTGGACAACGAGCTGCACTCCGCGGGCCACCACGTCGCCGGGGTCGAGTACGGCGACCGGGCGCGGTTCCACGTCCACGTGCCGGAGGAATCGGTGGACGAGCTGCGCTCGTGGCTCGGCGAGGTGACGGCGGGCGCGGCCGAGGTCGAGCTCGGCGAGGTGCTGTTCGCGGAGGTGTGAGCCGCGAGCGCCCGCCGCCGGGGCGCGCCCGGACGGCGGGGCGGAGCCTCCCGGCAACCGGGGCGGGCAGGCGCGGCGCCGCCTCAGAAGTCGGCGTTCATGCAGGCCAACCGGTCACCAGCTTCACCTGCTTCGCCGGGGGCGGTGAGCGTGTGGTGCTCGTGGATCACGAACGAGTTGGCCATCCGGCCGCGGAGCTGCCAGTCGCCGTGCTCGACGACCGTCGCGTTGCCCGCGGCGTCCGTGGTGAAGTCGAGCCACACCTCGTTGTCCGGGTTGGCGTACTCGGGGTTCGTCGAGGGCTGCTCCGGGTCGGGGACGTCCTGGAAGTGCGGGCCCGCGTCCGAGCCGGACGGGCCGCAGGGTTTGGTGTGCACGTGCGCGCCGTACTCGCGGTTGGGTTCGAGCCCGGTGAGCGTCACGACGATCTTGGTCGAACCGTCGGGCAGGGGCTGCGAACCGAGGTGGCTCGTGGCGCCTTCCGGAACGCGGTCGTCGTAGGTGATGGCGTTCGCCCCCTCCGCGTACGGCTGGTACACGCCGTGGGAAAACCGGGGGGTCAGATCTCCGGGATGGGTGGGAGCAGCGGCGGCGGGGGCTGCCGCGCCCAGGGCGCACAGGGCGGACGCCGCCGCGATTGTCGTGATTGCGCGTGTCATGCCCGAAGCCTCCCGCACCGTGATCGACTCGTCCAAGGAATCACGCCAACGGAGGACCCCGGCGCGTCGCGCCGGGCTCGACCGGAACGTCCCGCGCGAGAACACCGCCGAATCCCGTTCTAAAGTGCCCGGATGACCTCCGAACGGGTGAGTGCAGGGCCTGATCGCACGTGGGTGGTCGCCCTGGCGACGGCGATGTGGGGAACCGACGCGCTCTGGCGGATGCCGCTGGCCACGAGCCTGCCGTCCCCCTCGGTCGTGCTGGCCGAGCACGTCATCATCGTCGCCCTGCTGTCGCCGTTCCTCCCCCGCGCGTGGCGCGCCTGGGCGGCGTGCGCGTGGCGCGACCGCATCGCCGTGCTCGCGCTCGGGGTCGGCGCCTCGGCCCTGGCCACCTCGCTGTTCACGATGGCCTTCCAGGCGGGTGATCCGGTGACCCCGCTGGTCCTGCAGAAGATGCAGCCCATCTTCGCCGCGGTCGCGGCGTTCCTCGTGCTGCGCGAACGACCGCAGCCGCGGTACTTCCTCTTCGCCGCGCCCGCGCTGCTCGGCGCGTGGCTGCTGGCGTTCCCCGATCCGTGGCACGTGCGCGTGGAGCAGCTGCTGCCCGCCCTGCTGGCCCTGGGCGCCGCGGCGCTGTGGGCCTCGGGAACGGTGCTGGGACGTGCCGTGTCGGCGAAGCTGTCCTACCGCGACGTGACCGCGCTGCGCTTCTCCACCGGACTGCCCGCAGCTGCGGTCATCGCGCTCGCCACCGGTTCGCCGGTGGCCGTGGGCTGGGGCAACGCCTGGGGACTGCTGCTGCTCGCGCTCATCCCCGGCCTGATCGCGCTGCTGCTGTACTACTTCGGCATGAGCACGACGCCGGCGGCGCGCGCCACCCTGGCCGAGCTGGCCTTCCCCGCCACGGCGGCGCTCATCGGAGTCGTCCTGCTCGGCGAACCGATGACGGCCAGCCAGTGGCTCGGGTTCGCGCTCGTCGTCGCCATGGTCACCGGGCTCGGCTGGCACGAGCGGATCAGCGAGCGCACGAGCATCCGGACCGAACCGGAGGTGCAGCCGCGCTGAGGACCGCACCTCCGCTCGGCGGGCCGGCGCGGAACGCGGTGGGCGCGGGGCTTCCCGACGCGCCGCCCCGTCCGGGACCCTGTGCGGATTGTGCTGAGTGAGCGGTTAAAGTTGTCCACTACCGGTGCGGGCCGTTAGCTCAACTGGCAGAGCAGCGGACTTTTAATCCGCGGGTTCGGGGTTCGATCCCCCGGCGGCCCACCAAATCCCCAGGTCAGACGACCTGGGGTTTCGTGCGGGGTGGTCCGACTGGTGCAGTTTTGGTGCACTTTTCGTCGCGCTACTCGTCGAGCAGCACCCCTTCCAGCGCATCCGCGGCATCGCGGGTCGGCGCCTTGCGGCCCATGTGCGATCGCGGCCGACACCGGCGCCGATCCCGACGCCGTGGAGACGACCTTCCGCACCGTGATCACCTCCTTCATCGATGCGGAACTACGCATTCACACCGAGTCTGAGCAACTCCCGCAGCGCACAGTCCCAGAGTGCGTGTGTTCGGAATTCCTCCACCGCATCAGGGGCGGCCCCGGGACCGCCAACCCACGATGAGGTGGGAGCTCACCCCAGACAGCAGGAGCTTCTCGAGCGCTACGACCACGTGGGCGGCCCGGCCGGGCGAGGACCCGAAAATCCGTCGCGCCTGCTCGCCGCGCCCGGTACGGTTTCGAGCCGTTCGCACTTCGGAGAGCCCGAGGGCTCCGCGCGCGGCCGCCTTGGCCGTTCCCAGGATGAAAGCAGGTTCGTTGATGGCATGTCGTATCGGTGAGCTCGTGCTCGATTGCCGCGATCCCGAGGTGCTGGCGCGGTTCTGGTGCGAGGTCCTGGACTTCGTGGAGCTCGGTCGCGAAGAGGGCCAAGGGGGTTACGCCATCGAGATCGGGCCGCGCGAAGGGTTCGGCGGGCCGCAGCCGACGATCATCCTCAGAAGCGGGGACGAGCCGGAGCAGGGGAAGTCCCGGCTGCACATCGACGTCAACCCCACCGACCGCGATCAGGACGCCGAACTCGAACGCCTCCTGAAGCTCGGGGCGCGCCCGGCCGACATCGGCCAGACCGGCGAGGAGCAGTGGAACGTCCTCGCCGACCCCGAAGGCAACGCGTTCTGCCTGCTCAAGGCCCGCCTCAACCCACTCTGACGGCTCTGCGTCCCCGGTGCGGCACTCTTCCCACCGGCAGCAACGGCTCCAGCGTCGCCCACTGCGCATCCGTCACATCCCCACGTGCCGCATCAAGGTCACCCCAGGCCTTGCTCCACTCCTGCAGCACGACCGAGGCTTCGAGCGACCGGACCGCTGGGCGAGTCCGGAGCACATCGCGGTAGCGCGCGAGTGCCGGCAGCGCGGCGTTCCCATCGCGATGACCTCTTCGGCCAGCGCCGCCGACGTCGGAGCGCCCGCGCGCGAGGAACTGCCCGAGCGCTGCCGGTCAGCCGGATCCGGTCACTCGAATCCGAGGCCGCGTCGCCCGATCTCGTTGAGCTGGTCGTAGGTGAAGCGGCCGGTCCAGTCGCGCTCGTAGTGCTCCGCCGGGAAGTCGTCGGGGCTGGAACCGGTGCGGAAGGCTTCGCGGACGCTGGCCGCGTACTCCTCGTTGCGGGGGCACCACGGGGCGGCGGGGATGTACATGACGTTGCCCCACCCCTTCTGGTCGGTGACCGGCGCGACGCTGTGGATCACGTCGCAGTGCCACCAGACGGAGTCGCCGGCCCGGATGTCGGGGATGCCGGTGAGTGCTTCCAGCACGTCGGTGTGCCACTTGTTGCTGGCGGGGAAGACCTGGTTGGTGGTCACCCCGCACATGTCGTCCTCGGGCACGTCCGGCAGCAGGGGGCGCAGCATGAGGTAGGCCATGGCCTCCGGGACGGGCACGGCGTGCAGCACGCCCTGGTCGTGCGCCATGTCCGACAGCGCCGTCCAGCCCTGGAAGGTGCGGAACGCCGAGCACATGGTGGTTCCGGGGTACTGGGGACCGGCGGTGCGGTGCGCGGCGTCCCAGGGGTCGTACTGCTCGACGGTGCCGTCGAAGAGGTGGCGGAAGGCCCGCTGGTAGGCCTGCGTCATCCACAGGTCGAGGGTGCCGGGGTCGGAGTGGGTGCCCAGACCCGCCGAGTCGGCCCCTTCCGGGCGGCGGCGGATGCGGTCGGGGTACATCGCGTCGCGGTTCGGGTCGAACCACTGCACTCCTCCGGACTCGTGCTTCCAGAAGGAGTTGAGGAAGGCCTGCACGCGCGCCATCCGGTCGCTCTGGCGGGCCTGCATCTGGGCCGACGACCAGTAGATCGGGTAGATCTCGGGGGTGGAGCCGACGCTGCCGAAGAAGTCGTCGCCGGGCCCGCGGTAGTTCTCGAAGAAGTTGTTCCGCTCGACGTAGTCGACGATGTCGTCGTCCCACGCCTGGGCCTGGTCGCGGTCGAAGTGCCCGCGCACGACGAGGCAGCCGCGCCGGGCGACCTTGTCGCGCTGCTCCGCGCTCGCGGTGCCGTCGGCGATGTCGTCGTAGTCGATGATCGGCCAGACGTCCTCCCCGCGTTCCTTCTCCGCCTCGATCTCGGCCACCCGGGCGGCGATGCGCCGCTCCACGACGGCGAAGACCTCCTCGACGGTGCGCCCGGAGGCCTCGATGCGCGCCCGCAGCGCGGGCTTGATCTCCCGGACCGCTGCGGACAGGTCCTCGGGTTCGGTCTCCCAGTGGGGCAGCGGCGGCAGGACTCGCGCGGGACCGGAGGTGGTGCTCATGTCGAACTCCTTTGGTCAGGTCTCCTAACTTGTGGGCAAGCTAACTCTCACGCGCACTTTGGGCAAGACTCCTGACTAAACTGGTGCCATGTCTTCCGCCAAGCCATCGCTGGGGCTGCTGCGCTCGCTGACCGACGAGCACGTGCTGCGGGTGGTCATGGAGCGGGGGCGGTCGACCCGCGCGGAGATCGCGACGTCCACGGGGATCTCCAAGCCGACGATCTCCGAGAGCGTGCGGCGGCTGAGCGAGGCGGGCGTGCTGGTGGACACGGGCGAGCGGACGACCGGCCGCGGGCGGGCCGGTTCCTACTACTCGTTGACCGCGGACTGCGGGACCGCGCTGGTCGCCGGTATCGCCCCGTCCGGCGTGACCGCCGAAGCGGTGGACGCCTTCGGCCGGGTCGTCGCCCGCAGCCGGGCGGAACTGGGCAGAGCGGCCGGCCCGGAGCTGGCCGCCGAGGCGCTCGCGGAGGTGGCCGGCGAGCTGCGCGGCGAGGCACCCGGCGGTCTGCGCTGCGCCGTGGTGAGCGCGGCGGACCCGGTCGACCGCGCGACCGGGCGCCTGGAGCAGTTGCCGGACGTGCCGTTCCTCGTCGGTGATCTGGACCCGGTCGCCGCCCTGGCCCCGTGCGTCGACGGGGCGGTGCTGGTCGACAACGACGTGAACTGGGCGGCCTCCGCCGAGCGCAGCGGGGGGTGCGCGGAAGGCGTCGACGACTTCGTGTACGTGCACCTCGGCGAGGGCCTCGGCTGCGCAGTGGTCAACGACGGAGAAGTGCGCCGCGGGCACCGCGGCCTGGTCGGCGAGATCGCCCACGTCTGCACCGGGGGGCCGGACGGCGCGGCGCTGCCGCTGACCGAGGTGTTCGGTGCTCTCGGACTCCGCCACGAGGGGGCGACCGCCATCGACGTCGAGGCGCTGCGGCGCGCGATCCGCGCGGGCGACGCGGCGGCGGAGCGCTCGTGCGCGGCGCTCGCACGCGCCGTGTGCGGGGTGTTGTCGGCGGCCGTGGCCTTCGCCGATCCCCAGCTCGTCGTCCTCGGGGGGTCGTGGGGGACCGAGCCGGCGGTGGTCCGGGCGATCACCGAGGAGTGCGCCGGATCCCCGCGTCCCGTGCCGGTCACCCCGGCTCAGGTGGCCGAGCCGGAAATGGCGGGTGCCCGCGCCCGCGCCGTGGAACGGCTGCGGGAGCTCATCATCTCCTCGTCACCCCGCTGAACCCGTCGTCCCGCGCGGCTCCGGCCGCTGCGGCCCGCCGTCGCGGCAGGTGCGCTCGCCGCCGTCCGCGGCCGTCTCGATCACCCGGTCCATGACGTCGCGGGAGCGCTGCAGGTCGCTGATCATCCGGTCGATGCGGTCGCGCTCGGCGGAGAGCTCGGCGACCAGCTGGGGCGTGGCGGCCTCGGACGGGCCGCCGTCGGTGTCGCGCATGCAGGGCAGCAGCTGTGCGATCTTGGAGCTGCACAGACCGGCCGCGTACAGCTCCTGGATGCGGGCGACGCGGTCCACGGCGCTCTCGGAGTACTCGCGGTGCCCGCCCGACGTGCGCTGAGCCGCCAGCATCCCCTGCTGCTCGTAGTACCGCAGCGAGCGCTCGCTGACGCCGGTGCGCCGCGCCAGTTCGCCGATCCGCATGGCGCACCTCACGCCCTTCCGAGTTGAACCTGACACATGTGTCAGATTCTACCGTGGCGGCATGGCGGAAACAGCAGGCAACGTGCAGAGCAACGCCCGCGCGCGGTTGTTCGAGCCCTACCAGCTCGGCCCCACCGCGCTGCGCAACCGCACCGTGCTCGCCCCCATGACGCGCGTGAGCGCCGAACCGGACGGCACGGTCTCCGACCGCATCGCGGAGTACTACCGCATCTTCGCCGCCGGCGGGTTCGCCGCGCTGATCACCGAGGGCCTCCACGTCGACACGGCCCACAGCCCCGGCTACTTCAACCAGCCCGGCATCGCCACCGACGCGCACGTCCAGTCGTGGCGCGCGGTCACCGACGCCGTCCACGGTGCGGGCTCGGCCATCATCGCCCAGCTCATGCACGCCGGGCCGCAGGTGCAGGGCAACCCGTACGGCCTGGGACCGGTCGGCCCCACCGACGAGCCCGCGCGCGGGCAGCAGCTGAGCATCTACGGCGGCTCCGGGCCCTACCCCGCGCCGACGCCGCTCGCGGTCGAGGACATCGGCGCGATCCGCCAGGCCTTCGCCGACTCCGCGCTGCGCGCCCGCGAGGCCGGCTTCGACGGCGTGGAGATCCACGGCGCCAACGGTTACCTGCTGGACGCGTTCCTCACCGACTACCTCAACGACCGCGACGACCGCTACGGCGGCTCCCCGCAGAACCGCGCGCGGCTCACCGCCGAGGTCGCGGGCGCCGTCCGCGCGGCCGCGGGCGAGGACTTCCTCGTCGGTGTGCGCATCTCCCAGGGCAAGGTCGGCGACCCCGCCCACAAGTGGGCCGGCGGCGCGGACGAGGCCGAGGCCGTCTTCACCGAACTGGCCGGCACCGGCGTCGACTACGTCCACACGACCGAGCACATCGCCGCGGCACCGGCCTTCGCGGACGACACCCGGTCGCTGGCGGCGCTGGCCGGCCAGTTCACCGGTGCCGCCGTCATCGCCAACGGCCACATCGACACCCCCGAGGACGCGGACGCCCTGCTCGAGCAGGGCCACGCCGACCTCGTCGCCCTCGGCCAGTCGGCGCTGGCCAACCGCGACTGGCCCGAGCGGGTGCGCACCGGTGCACCGCTCGACGACCGCTTCGTCCCCGTCGACGGCGGGCTCGCCGACGTCGAGGACTGGGAGACCGACGCCGACGCCCTCCTGGCCGATCCAGCACGCTGACCCCGACCGCGCGAGCGGGGTCGGGCGTCCCGCGCGAACGCCCGACCCCTGGCGGCGCGGCCTCAGCCGGCGCGCAACGAGTCGAGCAGCGGCTCCCACGGCCCCCAGTCCCCGGAGGGATCCGGACGGGTCGTGGTCACCATGTCGCCGTCCTCGGCGATCGCGAACGCCGCGGCCGAGCCACCGGGCAGTCCGACCGCGACCGGATCGCCGGAGAGCGCGCCGTCCACCTCGCGAGCGGCCTCCCAGCCGCCGTGCGGGCCCTCCTGGCGGATCGCGATGAGCCCGCCTCCCGAACCGCGGACCAGCACCTCGAGCCGCCCGTCCGGTTCGATCAGGGCCGCCGGGACCCCGGCGCACGCCCCGCCGAGGGCGGACCACCGACCACCCGGCTGCGGCTGCGCGTAGAGGCCCTCGTCCTCGCCGACGGCGAGGACCACGACGGTTCCGTCCGGCAGGGCGAACGCGGCCGGATCGGCCGACATCGTGCCGCCGAGGTCCTCCCACGGCGACCAGCCCGCACCCGCCGTGCCCTGCGTGCTGGTGAGCACCTGGCCCTCCGGCCCGCGGGCGAACACGGACGCGGTGCCGTCCGGACGCACCGCCACCGCGGGCGTGCCCTGCAGCTGCTCCCCACCGAAGTCCGTCCAGCCGGTCCAGTGGCCGCCCCGGCCCGCCTGCGAGGAGCCGTGCAGCTTGCCGTCCTCGCCGATGGCGTACGCGGCCAGCGAACCGTCGGGGTTCAGCACGACCGCCGGATCACCGGCGACCCGCTCGCCGACGTGCTCCCACTCGCCCCACGGAGCCCCCGGGGCGGGGCAGCTGGACACCGCGATCCGGCCGTCGCGAGCGCGGGCGAACACCCACAGCGCGTCCTCCGGGTCGCGCGCCACGACCGGTGCGCCCTCCGGCTCCGCGCCGATCCCGAGCCAGCCGACCCAGTCACCACCCGGCGCGACCTGCCACGCCGTGACGACTTCGCCCGTGCTGGAACTGCCCGCGAACGCCGACAGCGTGCCGGCCGGGGTCGCGATCACCCAGGAACCGAAGGCCTTCGGGTGCGCCGGTTCGGGCTGCGGCGGACGCTGGGCCGGTGGCCGCCCGGGCTGTCCGGGACGACTCGGTTGCCCCGGTTGCCCCGGTTGGCCGGGCTGGCCGGGTTGCTGATTTCCAGGCTGGCCGGGCCGCCCAGGACGCCCCGGCTGCCCGGGGGGCTGGTTTCCGGGCTGGCGCGGCGGTTGCTGGCCCGGCTGACCGGGCTGCCCGGGGTGGCCGGGCTGCTGATTTCCAGGCTGACCGGGCTGCCCCGGATGACCGGGCTGGGGCGGCTGCTGGTTGCCCGGTGGGCGCCCCGGCTGCCCCCGACCCGGCTGACCCTGGCCGGGCGGCGGTCCCGGTGGCGGCTGCTGCTCGAACTGCTCGCGCGTCTTGCCCAGCAGCGCCTCGGCGTCCTCCTCGCGCTGGTCGTAGCGCTCCCCGAACGCTGACTTCTGCACTTCCTGCGCGAGCTGGCCGGCGCTCACGTCCGGCCCCAGCTTCCGGTCCTCTTCGAGCGCACGCTCGAAGAACTGGTGCGCCGCGTAGTTGACGTTCATGACCTCCTGCGGCGACCCCCAGTCCATGCTGGGCCGCTGCTGGAACACGCCGAGCGAGTCGGCGTGGCCGTAGTTGAGGTTGGTCATCTCCGACTCGACCAAGCCGGTCTCGAACGCCGCCAGCATGACCCGCGGCGAGGCGTTCCTCTCCTTGCCGACGAGGAAGACCGTCTTGGCGACCTCGGGGTCGGGACGCGGCACGTTGTTCCCGTCGCTCGGCGGCGGCCCCTGCGGGGCCGGCGGGTACTGCGGTTCCGGCGGCCGCGGCTCGCCCTGCTGCGGCGGCTGGTTGGGCTGCGGCTGGTTGGGCTGCGGCTGGTTGGGCTGCGGCTGGTTGGGCTGCGGCTGGTTGGGCTGCGGCTGGTTGGGCTGGGGCTGGTTCGGCGGCGGCTTCGGCGGGTGCTGGTTCCCCTGCCCGCCGAGGCTCGGCAGGTTCCACGGCCGCGGGTCGTCGCACTCCGGAGAGGCCACCACGGAGATGTGGAAGTGCTTGGTGTGCGGGTTGCTGCCGTCGTACCGCACCCACTGCCACGGGTTGAACTGCGGCCGCGTGTCCAGGATGAGGCCGTTCGCGATGAGGTACTTGATCCGCGGGTCCTTGCTGGCGGCGAGCTCATCGGTGAGCCGGTCGATGTCGACCCCGTTCCGCGGATCGTGCGTGATGTCCATCGCGGTCACGATTCCCGGCCCGTAGTGCGGGTTGTGATCGCTCCGGCTGTTCTGGTGGCTCCGGTCGCCGATGGTTCCGTCGCTGGCCTCGTTGCGGTTCGGGAAGGCCCGGTCGATCTGCTCCTTGAGCACCTCGAGACTTCGCGCCAATCGCCAGTTCATGCTCAACCCCCGTTCTTCCGTGCGCTCTCCGGCTCAACAGTTCTGCGGCGGCCGGGATCAGCCCGCGTACAGCTGGCTGTGCTCGACGCGCATGTCGTCGCAGATCGCTCCGAGGTTCCACGGCAGCCTGATCGGTTCGTCCTGCCCCGGCGGATAGATGAGCGCCCCCAGCGCATCCGTGCAGCCCCCGTTGTGGATGTCCCACGACATGTCCTGCAGGGCGCCGCCGCGCGTGGGCAGCGTCAGCTCAGGACCGGGGCCGGCCGGGGTGTCGAGCGTGTCCCCGCCCAGCTCGACGCCCTGACCATCGGTGAACACCACGCGCGCACGCCCCTGCACCACGCAGGGCTCCGCACCCACGTTGGCGAGCCGAAGCGTGGTGTGCATCTTCCCGTCCGGTCCCGTCGAGACGTGCGCCCCCTTGCTCGGGTAGAACCGCGCCCGCAGCTGCTCGGTCCGGCACGGCGGCGCGCTACCCGCGTCAGCCGCCGACCCCGTTTCGTCCTGTGTGGACTCCGCCGCGGTCTCGCCCGACTCGGATCCGGTCGCCGTCTCCGCAGCGGAGCCCTCCCCGCTCTCCGGTTCGTCCGATGTGGTCTCCCCGCTCCGCGGAGCGGGCTTGGTCACGGTCACGGTCTCGGGCGATGACCCGGATCCGGGCTGCTGCCATCCGCACCCCGAGGCCACGGCCGCGGTCGTCAGCACCGCTCCGAGCAAGCGAACCCAACGATCGCCCCCAGAAAGAAGCACGCGTTTCCCCCACTTCCCGATCGCGCTCTGCCAACACAGCGCGCATGAAGATCGCAGGATCACCCGACCGTGTCCACCGATTCCTTCGATCCCCACGATTTTCACCCGTCCGGAGCAAGACCGGCACGAGAAGTCGCTCACCGAGCGGCGCCGATCCGCCCGTTCCGGAGCAACGATCCACCGCAATTCGGTAGGTTGGGGCGCGGAGCGCGCTTTCGCGCGGGAATCGGACCAAACAGGTATTCCTCCCCGTCCGCGCTTTCCGCCGGAAACGGGACGTACCGCGCCGAACGAAGCTGCGATCGCGCGGACGTGGAGCACCTCGACGTCGAGATCGAGGCGCGCTGCGCCGATCCGGACGAAATCGGTCGACGACTGGACGAAGTCGACGGCCGCGGCACCTTCGTCGAGGTCGGAGCGATCGAGCACGACGGCGACCGCGGGCGCCCGCAGCAGCAGCGCGAGGGGCGCACGCGGTCGCCGGGCGTCGAACCGCCCAGCTCGCGGCGCGCTCGTGCAACGACCTGCTGCGCGCCGCGCGGTGAGCGACCTCCGGGCGCGGAACGAGCCCTCAGCCCTGCCGGGCCTTGTACCGCGGGTCGCTCTTGTTGATCACGAAGACCTTGCCGTGCCGGCGCACGACCTGGGCTCCGGGCTTGCTCTTCAACGAGCGCAGCGAGCTGCGCACCTTCATCGGCACACCTCCGGGGCTCCGGCAGCTAATCTGCAATGAAAATCGTTTTCGAGAGCCAGCCTACAGATCCCGCGCGCAACAGCGGAGGACCACCCGAACGCGCCGAACCAGCAGGCCACCGGCCCCACGCGCGGCCCGGGGCGCGCGCTCGCGACGCGCCGGGACCGGCTGATCACCACGATCGGGGCAGAGGTGGTCGCCTCGTGGAGCTCCGTGGCGTACAGTGACCCCAGGTCTGAAGTTTTTGTGTTCGTGTATCACCACGCTCGCAAAGAACGTCGTTGCGGGCGCCGTTGCGTTTCTTCTTGCTGGGCAAGCCGGAGACCTCGTCGTCGCATGGACCAACCCCCGGTCGTGCAGTGCGGCCGGGACAGCAAGCCGCTGTCGAAAGATCGAGGAAGCATCATGACTACCGGCACCGTGAAGTGGTTCAGCTCGGAGAAGGGCTTCGGCTTCATCGCCCGCGAGGGCGAGCCGGACGTGTTCGTCCACTACTCGGAGATCCAGGGCACGGGCTTCCGCACCCTGGAGGAGAACCAGCAGGTCGAGTTCGAGATCAGCCAGACCCCGAAGGGGCCCCAGGCGGTCAACGTCGTCGCCCTCTGAACGATTCGCGGAACGCGGCGCCTGCACGGGCCGGTGCTCGGCACCACCCGTGCGCCCGCGTGATGTGACTCGCCGCGGACCACGCGGCTACGACCCCGGCCGGACGGCCGGGGTCGTTTCACGTCGCCGGCTGCGTGCGGGACCGGTCGAACAGCAGGGCCAACCGCACAGCGGACCGGCTGTACAGCAGGGCCAACCGCACGGCGGCGCCGGGCGCAGGCGGCGCGGTGGCCGCCCCCGAGCTCATCCGCACGCGCCGAGTCGATCCTGCCGTCCGGAGGAGTGCACCGGAGCCGCGCACTGCGTACTCTTGATCACGGTGAGGCGAGCGGGCCGCACGATCACCGCCCCCCGGGCGGTGCGGTCGTGCGCCGTCCCGGGCCGACCGGCGGCCGCACCGACCGGCGGCCGGGCCGGTCGGCGGTGGGGGAGGGCATCGGCGGACCGCACGCGCGACCACCCCGCACAGCGGAACGTCTCCTGCATCTGATTCGCTCAGCGTGTCGGGAACGCAGCGCAACCCGGAGACGTCTCACTCGTCCGGATTAGATGAGCTGTGTCTTCGACGACGCCTAGTAGCACCGAGTCGACAGCACAGCCACCGTGACAACGGGCATGTAGGCCGATCGGTGAGAATGTGCCGAGCAGCAACGCACAGCCAGGATGAGACGGGAATATGAGTTCGACTGAACCAGTGAGCGCTCCGCAGGAAGCCGCGGCGCGGGACGGCTCGTCCCCGGCCTCGGACGGGTCCCGCACCCCGCCGCAGGACCCGCCGCCGGCGAACGGCAGCAGCTCGGGCGAATCGTCCGGCACCGGCGGGAAGGCCAAGTCGGCGGCGGGATCGGCCGCCCGACTGGTCGGCATCGACTTCGCGCGCGCGATCGCCATCCTCGGCATGTTCGCCTCGCACGTCGGTCCCACCGACTACGACCACCCGCACTCGTGGGCGTTCCTGCCGTTCCACGGGCGGGCGGCGATCCTCTTCGCCGTGCTCGCGGGGATCTCGATCGCCATCATGTCCGGCAGCAGGGAACCGGCGGTCGGCCGCAGCTGGCGCAAGGCGCTCGTCCGCATCGGCACCCGCGCCGTGCTGATGCTCGCGCTCGGCCTGGTCATGAACCAGGTCTTCATCGTGCCGGTGTGGATCATCCTCGCCTACTACGGCGGGTTCTTCCTGCTCTCGCTGCCGTTCCTGCGCATGCGCGCGGGGAGCCTGGGGCTGCTGGCGGCGTTCATGATCGCGTTCGCGCCCGTCGTCTCGTGGTGGATCCGCAGCGCCTACTTCCCGAAGACGCTGATGGACACGCCGCTCAACGACCTGGACTTCGCCATGCTCACGTCCCTGAGCGGGATCGGGGAGTTCGCCGTGACGCTGATGCTGACGGGCGTGTTCCCCACCTTCATCTGGATCGGCTACGTCCTCGCCGGCATGGCCCTGGGCCGGCTCGACCTCACGTCGCTCGCGGTCGCGCGCCGGCTCACCTTCGGCGGCGCCGCCCTCGCCGCCGTCGCCTACGTCTCCTCCTGGTTGACGCTGTACGCGTTCGGCGGGATCAACCGCATCTACGCGACGATCCAGTCCTACGCCGATGCCGACGGGGTCGCGGTCAACGATTTCCTGCACCTGAACCTGTTCCGGATCCAGGGCACCCCACCGACCGACACGCCGGCCTGGCTGCTGCTGCCCTACGCGCACGTGGGCACCCCGTTCAACGGTGCCGCCGGCGTCGGGCTCTCGCTGCTCGTGATCGGGGGGTGCATGTGGCTGCAGCCCTACACGGCCCGCTTCATGAAACCGTTCGCCGCGGTGGGGGCGATCTCGCTGACGTGCTACGTCGGCCACCTCGTCGTGATGCAGCTGCTCTGGGGCGGTGAGCCGAACTCGACCGCGACGAACGCCCTGCTGTTCCTCGCCGGCAGCGTGCTGTTCGCGGTGCTCTGGCAGCGCTGGTACGGGCAGGGCCCGCTGGAGAAGTTCGTCGCGAAGATCTCCTCCAGGGCCACCCGCTCGGTGCCCTGAACCACCCCGCTGCACGAGAACCGGCGCCGGTCCCGCACCGGCGCCGGTTCTTCTGCGCGGGCCGGGGGACGCGGCGCCCGGGGCTCAGCGCCCGCTCGTCGCGCCGAGCCGCGCGAGGATCCCGGCCAGCAGGGCGATCCGCCCCGGGGACCGCCCGGGGTCGAAGTGCTCGTCGCGCGAGTGCGGCCCCGCCCCGGCACCGCCGAGGCCGTCCAGCACGGGGCGGCCGAGCGCGGAGACGAAGTTGGCGTCGCTGACGCCGCCGACCGCCACGCCCTCCAGCGGCTGGCCGAGTTCCGCGGCCACCTCCCCGGCCGTGGCGAACAGCTCCTGCGAGGGCGGGTTGGGGTTCATCGGCGGACGGTTCCAGCCTCCGGTGACCCGCACCTCCACCCGCGGGTCGGCCGCGTGCAGGGCCGCCAGTCCGGCGTCGATGCGCGCCCGCTCGTCCGGGTCCTGGATGCGGACGTCGATCTCGCAGGTCGCCCGCCCGGCCACGACGTTGCGGCCGGTTCCGCCCTCGATGCGGCCGATGTTGACGGTCGTGCCCGCCTCAGGTGCGGCCAGGGCGGCGATCCGCGGGACGAGTTCGGCCAGGGCGTGCACCGCGCTGGCCCCGGCCGTGGGGTCCAGTCCGGCGTGCGCCTCGACGCCGCGGGTGGTCACCTCGAACATGCCGAGCCCCTTGCGGTGGGTCTTCACCGTGCCGGCGCGCCCCGGTTCGAGCACGAGCGTGCCGTCCGCGGCCGCGCAGGCGCGTTCGATGTGCTCCCGCGAGGCGTCGCTGCCGATCTCCTCGTCCCCGGTGAGCAGGAACCGCACGGAGGGGTGCGGGATGCCCAGCTCGCGCAGCAGCACCAGCGCGCGGACCCCGTGGACGGTGCCGATCTTCATGTCCAGGCAGCCGGGGCCGGTGGCCCGGTCGCCGTCCACCCGGAACGGCCACTCCGCGAGCGTGCCGACCGGCCACACCGTGTCGTAGTGGCACAGCAGCAGCACCCGGCCCGGCGCGGTTCCGGGGAAGGTCACGTCGAGGACGTCGCCGCGCCGGCCCCCGTCGTACAGGGTGCGGGTCTCCGGCCGCCCGAGGCGCTCGACCAGCAGGGCTTCGTGCTCGGCCACCCCCCGCTCCAACGCGTCCCGGTCGTGACTGGGGGTTTCCCGCTCGACCAGGCGCCGCACGTCGGCGAGGACCTCCGGCAGGGCGTCCTCGGCGGCTCGGGCCACGTCCCGCATCCCGTGCACTGGGCCTCCTCGGAGGAATCCGTCGGCTCGTTCGGCGTGTCCGTCGGGTGGAGCTGGGTCCGTCGGGAGGAACCGGCGGCGACACTACCGCCCAGCACGGTGCGCGCACACGCGAACACCCTCGCCGAGCGCGGCCACCCACCCGCATGATCGACATCCCCGCACTGCACAGACAATGCGTAGTGTCAACAACAGGGCGGTGAACATCAGCAGGAGGAATGGATGGATCACGGGGCGGGCAGCGCCGAGGCCGCGGGCGAGGTGGACGGCGTTCCGGACATCAGCGTCGACGGTTACCGCGCGATCACCGGGTTCGCGCACAGCACGCCGGGCTGGCTGCAGGCCTCGCTCGAGGTGGCGACCTCGGCGGTGGTCCTCCTGCTCGGACTGCTGATGGTGGTGAACCTGTGGCGCGTGCGGGGCAGCGGTCGCCGGGCCCTCGCCCTGGGCGTGGCCGCACCCGCGGTGACCGCGCTGGCCTACGGGATCAGCGAGGCGCTGAAGAGCGTCCTCGAGCAGGGGCGCCCGTGCCGCGCCGTGCCGGACGCGTTACCGAGCCTCGTCGACTGCCCCGCCGTCGGCGACTGGTCGCTTCCCAGCAACCACTCAACGATCGCCGCCGCTGCCGCGGTCGCGCTGGTCATCGCCTGGCGGTCCGCAGCCGTTCCCGCCCTCCTGCTCGCCGTGCTCGAGGGCTTCACGCGCATCTCCCTCGGGGTGCACTACCCCCACGACGTGCTCGCCGGGTTCCTGCTCGGCGGGGTGGTCGCCGCGCTGGGCGCGCTGCTGGTGGCGAAGCTCGCGGCGGACCGGTCCGCCAGCCCGGTCCGGACGCCCGCCGGGTAGTGCTGCCGACCCCGGGGAGGACGCCTCCCGGGGGACGTCCCCGGAACGGAGAGCCCGGGAAGGCGGGCCTGGGGAGAGATCGGCGGCCGCGTCGGGGACAATCACCGGTGATGACCGTGCTCGATCCGACCCTTCGAGCGGCGACCCCGGGAGTCGCCCCGCCGCTGCGCATCGGCGCGCACACCGTCGACACGCCGGTCGTGCTCGCACCGATGGCCGGGATCACGAACGCGCCGTTCCGCCAGTTGTGCCGGGAGTACGGGGCAGGCCTGTACGTCTGCGAGATGATCACCTCGCGGGCGCTGGTCGAGCGCCACCCCAAGACGATGCGGATGATCCGGTTCGACGAGCGGGAGCACCCGCGGTCGCTGCAGCTCTACGGCGTCGACCCCGCCACGATGCACGAGGCGGTGCGGATGGTGGCCGAGGAGGACTTGGCCGATCACGTGGACATGAACTTCGGCTGCCCGGTGCCGAAGGTCACCCGCCGGGGCGGCGGCTCGGCGCTGCCGTACAAGCGCCGGCTGTTCGGCGACATCGTGGGCGCGGCGGTGCGCGCGGCCGAGCCCGCGGGCATCCCGGTGACGGTGAAGTTCCGGGTCGGCATCGACGACGAGCACGTCACGCACCTCGACGCGGGCCGGATCGCCGCTGACAGCGGTGCCGCTGCGGTCACCCTGCACGGGCGGACCGCGGCGCAGCGGTACTCGGGGACCGCGGACTGGCGGGCGATCGCCCGCCTGGTCGAGCACGTGCCGGACATCCCGGTGCTGGGCAACGGCGACATCTTCCGCGCCTCCGACGCGCTGCGGATGATGTCGGAAACGGGCTGCGCCGGGGTGGTCGTCGGACGCGGCTGCATGGGGCGCCCCTGGCTGTTCCGCGACCTGCAGGCGGCGTTCGCCGGCGAGCCGGTCCCGGAACCGCCCGCGCTCGGGGAGATCACCCGGGTCATCCGCAGGCACGCGGAGCTGCTGGCAGCGGAGATGGGCGAGGACGCCGGTCTGCGCGACCTCCGCAAGCACGTGTCGCAGTACCTGCGCGGGTTCCCGGTGGGTTCGGAGCTGCGCCGGCAGTTCGGCCTGGTGTCGCGGCTGCCGGAGCTCGACGACCTGCTGGCCCGGTTGGACCCGAGCACCCCCTTCCCGCCGGAGGCGGAGGGCCCGCGGGGGCGCCAGGGCTCGGCGAGCACCGTCGTGCTGCCGGAGGGCTGGCTGGACGATCCCGAGGACCCCAGCGTCCCGGCGGGCGCCGAGATGGACCACAACGGCGGTTGATCGCGGTGCTCGACGGAACCAGCCTGCGACACCGCGGATTCCGCGGTGTCCTCTGTGGTCTGGTTCCGCTCGTGCTCGTGATGGCGGGGTGTGCGGCGGATCGCGAGGCCGAACCGCTGCGGCTGTCCCAGCGGTACTTCGCCGCGAACAACACGGCGGCGCGCGAAGGCCCCGACGCGCAGCGCGATTTCTTCCGCCGCACCCAGCACCCGGACTTCCCCGCTCAGGAGTGCGATCTCGGCGGCTCCACCGTGGAGTTCGACCCGGCGTGGTCGACGCTGCGCCGCGATCCGCAGTTCACCTCGGACGGGATCGAGCCGCGCGGCGCGGTGTGGGTGGTGGGGGTCGAGGTCACCACGCGCCGCGACGGCGTCGTCCAGTCCCGGCAGATCGGTTCGCAGCACCTGGTGATGCTGAACGGCTCGCTGTACGGGTTCGCGCCGTGCGCCCGGTGAGGAGCCGGGCTCGCGGCGGGGGAGCTCGCGGGCGCGCCGCTCGGCGGCGGGCCCCTCCGGCGAGCGGTACCCGCCCCCGCGGGCACGAGCCGGGTACCGACCGCCCGGGCCGACGAGGCACCGGTTTCCTTGCTGGGGCAACGGATCACCGGGTGTGCCAGCCCTTTCGGCGGGGCGCCCCGGACGGCGGCCGCACGTCGCGGGCTCCCGCGGCGTCCGACCGCGGAAACCGGGACGAGTGACGAACAACACAGCGGAACCGCTCCCCCGTGCGGGTGGGGCTTGCGCACAGCGGTTTTGCGCACGCCAGGAGGCCGGTACACATCCGGGAAGTTGGACGGATGTGCACTCGTGCGCGCACACTCGCTCAGCCGGACGAGCGAATTCGAGTCGTACTCGGATCTGCTGGCTCAAGCGATCCGTCCCAGGCGACGACATCACGGACGGGAGGTGAGCGCGATGGCCGGACTGCGCAACGGGTTCGCCGGTTCGGAACCGGTCCGCGAGGGCGCGTCCGCGACGCCACCTCCCGGAAGCCGCTCCGGCCGCGAGGGCGCGGGGAGCACCGGCATGGCCGAGCTGCACGAGTCGATAGCGCGGTTACTCGCGGCGCGGGGCCAGTGGCGGCAGGCCTACCACCACCTGCGCTCCGCGCTCGACCTCATGTCCACGACGGAGACGGTGCAGGTGCCGGAGCAACTCCGGCACGAGGTGAACCGGCTGCGCAGGGAGCGCGCCGAAGCCCGCGAGCTGAGCAGGCGCGACAGCCTCACCGCGAGCTACAACCGCCGCTACCTCCACGAGCGGCTCGCCGACATGCTCTCGGCGCACACCGGCGGGTCCGGGTCCGGGCTCGCCCTGGCCCTGGTCGACCTGGACTGGTTCAAGCAGGTCAACGACACGCACGGGCACCTGCTCGGCGACCGCGTGCTGCAGGACCTCGTCGAGCTGCTCCACCAGGCCCTGCCCACCGAGGGGTTCTGCGCGCGCTACGGCGGCGAGGAGTTCGTCCTGGTCCTGCCGGAGATCGAACCGACGACGGCCGTGTCGGTCTGCGAACAGGCCCGCGCGCGAGTGGAGAAGCACCCCTGGACGCGGTTGGCCGCGGGGTTGCGTGTCACGATCAGCGTTGGATTGGCCCATGAGCGCACCGCGGGCCAGTCCGCGCCGCCGTCCGCGGAGCAACAGCTGATCAGTGCCGATGCCTTGCTGTACGCGGCGAAGCAGGCCGGACGGAACGCGGTGGCGTACCGCTGCGGCAAGGAGGTGCGATTGGCGGGCATGGCCGCGGGACGCCGCTCGGCTCCACCGCGCCCGACCGCCGACTACTGAACGCGATCAACACATCGCAGCGCGCCACGGCGGGCGGCTGTTCACCCGCTTTCAACCGAAAGCGATGCACCAAATTGGACGAGCGAGGCAGCCATGTCGTGCACTGGCTGTGAATAAGTTGTCGTCGGTATCGTCAGTTTGGGCGACCCGCCGTACTATTTCGATGGCGCCGGTCGATATCTGTCGGGGGATAGCGGCCGCGTTCGGATAACGTTGCGGTTGCACGCACGTCACATGGCAGTCGAGACGTACGCATTGGGAGGGACATCTGGTGCCGCACGATCCCCGGCATGGCGAGCTCGGGCACCGGGACTCCCGCCCGACCGGTGATGACGGCCCTCCTCAGGCCCAGAACGGCTCCGAGGCCGACGCGAACGGCGGCCGCAGGCGCCGCCGCGCCGCGGGCGAGGAGGGAACCAGCGGAACCCACGTCATCGACCTGCTGTCCAAGCACGGCAAGGCCCCGCAGGAGACGAGCGCGCACCGGCGCCGCGCCGAACCGGAGCAGCCCGCCCCGAACGGGTCCGAGGCCGCCGGCCGGAAGCCCGCACGACCGCCGCAGGCCGCGCCCGGCGAGCCGCCGCCCCCGTCGCGCGCGAACCCCCCGGCCCGACCGAACGGCGCCGCTCCCGCCGATCCCTCCGCTGCCTGGCCGGCACGACCCGAGGCCGGGCGCAACGGGTCCGGCCCGAACGGGTCCGCAGCGCCGGCGCACCCCCGCCCGGAACCCAACGGCAGGCCCCCGGGCGCGAACGGGGCGCCACCTGCCGGCGGCACGCCCTCCCCCAACAACCCCCAGCCGAACGGCGGGCCCCGGAGCGGCAGCGCCCCGCAGGCCGGCACCAGCACCCCCGGCGCCGCGCAGAACGGCACCGCGCAGAACGGCGCCCCGCAGACGAGTGGTGGGCAGGGGGGCGCCGCGCCGAACGCCCCGCAGCCGCCCCGGAGCACCGGGCAGGGCCCGGCGTCCAACGGCGCCGCGCCGGAAGGCGCCTTCCCGCAGCGACCACCGGCTCCGCCCGCGTCCTCCCCCCAGAGCAACGGGCATCCGCAACCGCCGGCCGGCCCCGCCGCCGGGCAACCGCCGCAGGGCGCGGCCGCAGCACCTCCGCGGCCGCCGCAGGGGCAGCCCCCGGGACAGCCCCAAGGGCAGCCGCCCGGTCGTCCCGGGGGCAACCGCGGGTGGCACCCGCCGCAGTCCGCCCCCCAAACCCCCGCGGGCTCCGCTCCCCAGGCGGGGCCGGGTCCGCAGGCGGGACCGAGCACGACGGCCGCACCGCCGGCCGCCCCGGCGGGAGGTTCCCCGCAGAACGGCAACCGCCCCCCGGCCGGCCCCGCCGCCGGGTCCGAACCGGCCACGCGGATCACGCAGGCGCTGAGCAGCGGTGCGAGCGCGGCCTCTGCTCCGGGCGCGGACGCGCCGACGACGCAGCACGCCCCGGTCTCCGCGGCGGAGGACGCCCGGTCCGCACCGGCCGCGCCTCCCCGCCCGTCGGCCCCCGCGGCACCGCGGCCGGCCGCGGCCGACCCCGAGGCGACGGCGCAGCACGGTGCGCTGGGCGGCGCGGAAACGGCGCTCACCGGTGCCGTCGACCCCTATGACGAGCCCGAGCAGGACGAGTCCCTGCTGGAGGACTCGGTCGAGTACGTCCCGGACTTCGACGCTTTCGACGACGAGGAGGACGACTCCGCAGAGGAGGACGACGAGCGCGAGGTCGAGGAGATCGACGCGACGCTGGCCCGCTTCTCCGCGGTGCACGACGAGATCGCCCGGGAGGAGGAGGCCCGGCGCAACAAGTTCAAGTGGCTGCGCCGCAAGGGTTCCGAACCCGAGCTCGGCAAGGACATGCCGTTCGACTTCGTCCAGGACCAGGACGGCACCTCCCGCGTGGAGCGCAAGAAGCAGCGCCGCAAGCGCCGCACCCACGTGCTCTTCGCGGCGGTCGCCGTGGCCGCCTCGATCATCGTGTTCCTCACGGTGGGCATGGCGTGGAGCGCCTAGGGCGTGTTTCAGAAGTGGATCTCTGGGTGAGATGATCTTGGTGTGGGACGTGGAGATCTGACCGATCAGCAGTGGGCGAAGCTGGAGCCGTTGCTGCCGGTAGGGGTCAAGAGTGGGCGGCCG